>BNUT01000250.1 GCA_025997555.1 Spirochaetia bacterium | reverse complement strand
GGGCCAGATAGATTTTCTTGAGGTCCGCCGTAACCGCCTTGCGGTCCTTGAAGAGAACGTACTTTACCGAATTCCTGACCATATGGACGATACACAGCTGGACCTCGGCCTGGGGGAATACGGCGGTGATGGCTTCCGGGAACCCGGTCAGCCCGTCAACCGCCGCGATGAGCGTGTCCTGCAGGCCGCGGGTTTTCAGCTCGTTCATAATACCCATCCATCAGAAACAAAGTTTCTGCACTTGGCCCCTTCATTCTGCTCGATCCACATACCCAAGAGCTCTTTCTGGCCGTCTAACCGTATCGCCAGGGCCAAATAGACCGACTTTTTAACCACCTGCGGACCTTCCCGTACATTTATCCGCAGGGCATCGAAAAACAGTACCGGGTACACCGGCTCCAGTGCCCGGCCGCGCCACTCGGTGAGCAGGTCCTTCACTTCGTCAGTGACCCGGCTGATCAGTTCCGGGGATACATCCACATTGTAGATTTCTTTCAGGTGTTCCTGTATCTGCCGGGTGGTCAGTCCCAGGGCATACATCGACAGGATCTTGTCATCGAATCCCCGCCACTCCCGCTGGTGTTTCCGGATGATCTGCGGCTCAAAGGCGCCTTCCCGGTCACGGGGAACTTCAATGTCCATCGGCCCCTGGTCACTCCTCAGCCGTTTCCCTGTTTTCCCGTTCCGCCGGTTGGTCGTTTCCTTCTCTACCGGGTCATGCTTCTCATACCCCAGCTGTTCGGTCAGCTCCGCTTCCATTGCCCGTTCTATCAGGGCTTTGCTTAATTGCTTGATGATCCCGTCCTGGCCGAACATATCATCCGGCCCCCGGTAATCTTTCAACAGTTCATCCAGCGTTTCTTTCGAAAAGGCCATACTTGCTCCTTCCGGTAGTATTGCCGTTTACACATTATTTTTTACAGGCTCAATAAGAACCCCGAAATCTTCTGAATATTTAAAGAGCCGTCATCCATGGCGGCCTAAAGACCTATTGACATAAACTTAAGAAGCATATATATTGAAGGATATTTGGAGGATAAAATGCTTATTGCAATCATTGGCGTGTCAGTTTTAACCATAGTTGCCATTTTTGCGGCAATTGTTGCTCTTGTTGGAGTAATAATTAACTTCAAGAAAGATATAGAAAAGCGGAAAAAATGCTTTTTTCAGTTAATTATTTCTATAATTCTTTTTATTGTATTGGGTGGCGTAAATACATATTTAATAATTAAGTATGTATATGACAATCGTGAAATAATCGCGGAAAAAGCAGATGCTGCCATTAATACGGCAATTGATAAAACCGCAGAATATTCCACACGGGGTGTTCTTGCAACAGCTTCTGCATACAGCAAATCTTATAATGCAAGTATAATTAAACAATTTAAAGACCTTGCAATTAGTTTTTCATCAAGCACCTTTGAAATTAAAGACGGAAAAAAGGTGTATGAGATAGAATTATTGCTGGACAACAAAATTCCGCAAAATGAAGAAATATATTTTGGGAATTTGGTTGCAAAAAATTACTTAATCGCCTGCGATGCGGACGAGTTCGTGTATGATATTGTCCCTATGGATACAGATGCGGGTTTTAGCAATTCATCTGAATTGATTTCTTTTTTTGAATTCCTGCTGGACAGGGAATATTCAAAATACGGAAAAATCCTGCCGGGCAAAACCAAACACAAAATACTGGTTATGGTTCCTGAGAATGTAGATATTGTTTCTTTACGGTTTCTTGATAAGAAAATAAATGTGAAGTAAAAGAAACACGCGCAACATCCGTGTTGCACGCTGCGTAGCGGGGTTCTTACTTCGCCTAACGTTCCGGTTGTATACGACGTTTTTGCGGTTGCGATAAAGGAACGCGAAGCGTTCCAGCAACCGCAAAAATGTGCTGGAATAAAACCGCACAAAGGGCGTAGCCCGACTGCGGTTTTATGGAAGCCAAGCCCGCTACTGCGGGCGCAGCGTATACAATCCTGTTATGTGCAGTGCCCCGTATCCCATTTTTTAATGTATATTTTTCTTTATTAAATCTAATGTTTTTATACCATACTGTCTTTTCAATTGTTTATCAAGTGTTTTTATATAATTTTTTATCTTATTGTATAACATTCTATTTTCTATGCTAAACGTATCTCCCTTTTTCCAAATAGAATCAATTAACCAATATTTATTGTTTGTTTTTGTAAATATTAATATAGGTTCTTCATTATCCATACAATCATATACAAAATTATTTTTTATATTATTATGTATCCATCTATATAATTGTACCGATAATTCCAATAAATTGACATAAGGTTCATCAAAAAATAATGTCTCATTATTATATATTTTAAGATCGCCTTCAATTAATGATAATAGCATAAGTCCACATTCTGTTATATATTGTGATTCAATTTCCTTGTTATATAATTTAAAATCTATTCTTAACATGTTCTTTTAATCCTTATTCATATTGATTTTACAAACAATTTATTATTTATACCATTTATATATTATTTTGTCGATATTTATATATTCATACCAACTTAGGGGCATTGCACCTAACATACGCTATGTGCAATACGCCCTAAGCTTTTTGTAAATATTATGAAAAAAGTATTGACAAATAAATTAGGATATGATATTATGAATAAAACTTTTGATAAAAGGGGGAAAATAAATGAACAATAAAAGAATATATGCTGGGATAATAGATTTTTTAATAGTCTGTATAATAAGAAACCTTTCACGTTATGTGCCAATTTTGCGACCCATTCATGCAGGTAGAGAGTGGTAATTTGAAATAACACAAGAAAAAGAACTGAACAGACTCGGCGGCATCCGTGCCGTCGCTTCGAGAATAAACACTAAAAGGAGAAAATGAAAATGTCTTACGCATCAGAACAATATAAAAATGCCGTAAAGTATAAGGAAAGTTTACAGATTGAAGATGAAACAAATTATACTGTAACTGCAAGCGGCAAACCATATCACCAC
>BNUT01000249.1 GCA_025997555.1 Spirochaetia bacterium | reverse complement strand
TCTCACGGGGTCCCCAGCGGGGGGTTGTTTTCGGCGAAAAGGGTTATATTGAATTTGCAAATATCGTAAACTGTCAGGGAATCAAGGTTTTTGCAGGGGATGAAAAGCCGGTTGTCTACGAAACCCCCAAACAGCTTACGGGCTACGAGTATCAGGTTGAAGCCTGCCGCAGGGCCATCGCCGCCGGGGAAACCGAGTGCACCGAGATGCCCCATGCGGAAATCATCAGGGTGATGGAGATTATGGACAAAATCAGGGCTTCCTGGGGCCTCAAGTACCCCATGGAATAAATAAAGGAGTATGTATGGACATTGATGAAGGGATGGAGATTCTGAAGAAACAGGAGGAACTCCTCCAGTTTAACCATTTTAACCGGCAGGATGCGTGGAGACTGGGGAAAGAACTGGTGGCTATCTCCCAGAACGAAGGGGTTGGGCTCTCGTTGAGCATCAGGCTTAGGGACGGGCTGATCCTTTTCCAGTATCTCCCGGAAGGAACCAACCAAAACAACGAGAGCTGGATGACCCGGAAATTCAACGCCGTCAGGATGTTTGAAACTTCAAGCCTCTTCAACGGTCTCAGGCTGAAAAAGAACAACCAAACCTTTGAGAGCAGGGGCTATGACCCCAGGCTTTTTGCCCCCAGCGGCGGCGGCTTCCCGATTCGCATCCGGGGGACCGGGGTCATCGGTGCGATAGTGACCTCCGGCGGTCCCCATCTTCAGGATCACGATATCCTTATAGAGGGCCTTATCCGCCACCTGAAAGCCAAGGACGTGCCCCGCATCCCCCTGGATGCGGGACTCTAGCGGTACTTTAAAAAACGTAAACTGACGGCGCTTATACCACCGTCAGTTTTCCAAGCCCCAGGTTAGCCCCGCTTTCCCTGTCAAAAAGGACGCAGTTATCCCCGGCAAAGTTAACGCTTATCTCGGAATCCACCGGGTAATCCACGGCACCGAATACCACCAGGGTAAGCAACAGCCCCCCCAGGTGTATCTTTACGATGGTTTCCATCCCAGAAGGCAGGGCCGCGTATATTTTGGCCTTTACCCCACCCGCCGCCTCGACACGGATGTATTCCGGGCGTATGCCCAAGGTAAGAGGCGCGCCGTCCTTAATGTCAAGCTTCTCTGAAGCGGGGGTAAAGAGCAAATTCAGGCCCTGGGCCTTGACGGTGATCCCCTTGCCATTGCCTTCGTTCTGCCCCGTGCCTTCGATAAAATTCATGGTTGGGCTGCCGACAAAATCGGCGACAAAAACATTGGCGGGGTTGTTGTACACTTCCAGGGGTGGGGCGTATTGCTGGAGGTAGCCCTCCTTCATCAGGCAGGTCCGGGTGGAAAGGGTCATGGCTTCCAGCTGATCGTGGGTTACGTACACAAAGGTGGAATTGGTTTCCGAGTGGAGCCGTTTTAACTCGGAACGCATCTCGGTACGGAGTTTCGCGTCCAGGTTGGAAAGGGGCTCGTCCATAAAGAGGACCCGCGCCCCGGTAGCCAAAGTACGGGCTATGGCAACACGCTGCTGCTGGCCCCCGGAAAGCTCATTGGGATAGCGCTTGCTGAATTCCTCGATTTTAAGGGTCCCCAGCAATTCTGTTACCCGCGCCTTGATTTTGTCCTTGGCCCACTTCAAATTCTCAAGCCCAAAGGCGATATTCTGCTCCACCGTCATGTGGGGCCACAGGGCGTAGTTCTGAAAGAGGAAGCCCACGTCCCGCTTGGCGGGGGACACGTCGATCCCCTTTTCGGAGGAATACACCACCTTGCCGTCGATGGTGATCTCCCCCTCCGTGGGGGTTTCAAGCCCCGCAATCATCCGCAGAGTGGTGGTCTTGCCGCAGCCCGAAGGGCCCAGGAGGGTGACAAAGCCGCGATCGGCAATGGTCAGGTTCAGGTCCGCCACCGCCGTAAATTTATCAAACCGTTTCCAGACATTTTTCAGCACTATTTCGGGCATATTATCCTCCAATCCCTTTGTCTATCGAAGCGCCGGTTAATTTATTAATTCCCCAGTTAAAGATGAGTACAATCAGCACAATCAGC
Source organism: Spirochaetia bacterium (assembly GCA_025997555.1). Classification (GTDB taxonomy): domain Bacteria; phylum Spirochaetota; class Spirochaetia; order Treponematales; family Breznakiellaceae; genus BNUT01. The sequence goes on along the minus strand of BNUT01000249.1, from coordinate 991 downwards.
AGATTGATGGCGTTGGCGTACTGGTTCCATCCCTTTTCATTGTACTGAAAGAGCATGGTGGTAAGGATGCGGGTAGCGGGTACGATGAGCAAAACGAAAAGGGCCAGTTCCCGCATACAGGAGATAAAGGGCAGCAGGTACCCCGAAAGGAAGCTGGACCTTTGTATGGGGAAGATGATCCGGGTCATCCGTTTCCACCAGGGAACCCCCATGATCAGGGCCGCCTCCTCAATCTCGTTGCTCAGCTGGAGCATGGCGTTCATCCCCGAACGGGAGGCAAAGGGCAGGTACTTTACGGCGCCCACCAGCACCAGCAGGGCGAAGGTCCCGTAGAGCGAAGGGATGATGAAATTTTGCTTGGCAAACATGGACAGGTAGATCGCGCCGAAGGCCATACTCGGCATCAGGTAGGGGAAGAAGGCAAGGTTATTCACCAGGGTGGAAAGCTTGCTCCCCCGCTTCCGCACGATGGCGTAGCCCGCCAGCGCCCCAACGGTGCCGGAAATAAAGGACACCACCACCGACAGCCTAAGGCTGTTCCAGAGCCCCAGGTAAATATACTTGTTCCGCAAAATACCGGGCTCCCCGCCGCCGATATCTTCCCGGCCTTCGCCGATCCAGAACTGGGTGGTAAAATTCGATAACGAATAATCACCGGGGGCCATGATAAAGGATTCCACCGCAAAGGAGATCAGGGGCAGGAGGGAAATAACCACCGTAAACGCCACGAGGATTACGGAAAGGGGCAACCGTAAGCCCTTAAGCTTTACCAGGGCGATATTGGAGCTCTTGCCGGTAACGGTGGTAAAGGACTTCCGTGAACCCACAAACCACTGCTGGAAAAGCAGAATAGCCGTGCCCAGGAAGATCATCACAAAGGCCATAATGTAGCCGTATCCCGGATTAAGGCCGTTCAGGGTACGGTAGAGCTGGGTGGTCAAAACCTGGAAGCGGACCGGCATACCCAAAAAGGCGGGGACCGCAAAGGAGC
>BNUT01000248.1 GCA_025997555.1 Spirochaetia bacterium | reverse complement strand
CAAAATCCAAAGATTATGCTTACATAACAAACATAGGAGATACAGAATGGCACATGGTCTTGGTCGCTATGATTGGGTTTTAAGTTCCCACGGTATTCATCCGTGGCATAACATAGGAACGGTAGTTCAGGACGCACCTACCAGTGAAGAAGCAATCAGGATAGCCAAACTGGATTGGTCAGTGGTTCAATATCCTGTGGTAGCGAATGGAAAAGAAGTCCCCGGCTATTATGTCAATGTGAGGGACGATGTGAATGAACCCTTGGGTATCGTTGGCGACCGTTATCAGGTTCAGCAAAACAAGGATTCATTCGCCTTTGTGGATGACATAATCCACAACAGTCAAGGCGTCCAATGTCGTTACGAAACAGCAGGGAGCCTTTTTAATGGTCGGCGTGTGTTTCTTCTCGTCCGGTTGCCGGAAGAAGATGTCCTCGGTGATAAAATCGAAAACTTTCTCTATTTCACCAATAGCCATGATGGTTCTACCGGGCTTATGGCTGGTATCTCTAATGTCAGAATTTGTTGCAACAATACTTTAACTTTAGCTATTAGGAACGCTCAACGAACTTGGACTTGTAGGCATACGGCGGTGATGAATAGCCGGAAAGAAGAAGCCGCCTACAATCTCGGCCTTGCAGTCAAGTATGTGGGGTCTGTAAGCATTGAGGCTGAAAAAATGGCAAGTAAAAAAATCAGTAAGGTTGCCTTTATCAGGGACTTTAAGAAGGAATTGGTAAAGATTGCTTCTGAAAGGTCGGCTGATGAATATATCGAAAGGGTCAGCATCATCCACGCCAAGAAGGATGACCTTGCAAACTTTAAGAATACAGCCTGGGGATGGTATAACAGCGTTGCCGATTTAACCTCCAACGCCAAACCTCTCCGGCAGACAGAAAATTACCAAATCAATAAGCTGGTAGATTTCTTTGATGGAAATAAAATCCTTCAAACGGCTCAGAAAGTTTTACAGGCTGCTTAATACATTAGGAGGCAACTATTACCAAAGAGCAGATTATTGAAGAATACTACTCCAATCCGATAACCGAACAAACGGAATCCTCTGCCATAGATAAGCTCCGGGTTCTTGGTTTCAAGTTTTCAGAGATTCAGGACATCTTGGTAGATCGCCGAACACGGATTTATGGGTCAAATCCTTTAAACCGAGAACCACTATTTTATATGAAAGACGGATCGCAGCTTCTGATCAATGATGATCTTTTATACAAGATACGATTTATTGATTTTACTCATTTTGGTATGCAGATGTTGGATGATAATTATCAGCTTATTGGAAGAGAGGCTATCTACCATGTCCGACAGTGGCAAGATCAGGTGATTAAATACAACATAAAACAACAGCCAATACATAAAAAGACCGCAGAAAAGGAGCCGTTTGAACTTGTCCGAGTATAATTTTTTTCAGGTTGATGAAATCTATCAGGTCAGTTGCCTTTTAGCCAAGGGGCAGAAAGCACAGTTCTATAACGAAACAACCGCCTATTTTTTCGAGATCAAGGGTGGATTTACAATCAGCAAGGAAGATGATAAATACCTCATCGAAAATAAGGAATATTCAGAATGATTGATGAATATAAAGGATTCGCTATAAGACATCCCAGCGACATTGTTGCCTTGACGAAACGATACTCTACTAAAAGACAGGAACATTTTTTGGTGATAACCCTGAACGGACTACATAGCACTATAAAAAAGCATATTGCTACTATCGGACTTGCTAATAAGACCATCGTGCATCCACGGGAGATTTTTTGGTGGGCGATAAAAGATAACGCTTCGGCAGTCGTATTAGTCCATAACCACCCTTCCGGCTGTATTAAACCAAGTCCAGAAGATAATGAGGCAACGGAACAACTTTGTAAGGCGGCGAAAATACTGGGTATCCGTGTTCTCGACCATGTGATTATCACGAAAGAAGATTATTATTCTTATAGACAGCATGAGTTAATTTCTGATGATGGAGAGTTTGGCTTATGAAGCATAGACGAAAATACATCTGGGCTTATCTCGATGGTCAAAAACTTGTAGAGGTCATTCAGGCTTCCCTTGATAATCATAAATCCGTAGATGAGGTAAAGAGGATACTCATCAAGGAAAATCCCGGCCATGAGGTTATTTTCAAGGTTGTATCAAAGTCTCACTAAAAGTCAGCAGACTTATTTTTGTCTGCTGACTTTTATCATACAGTTCTATTTTTCCAGCCTCTTTTGTTCTTCATTTCCCTTTTCCGCCAAAAATTACGGCTTTTACTACATCTGTTTCTTCTACTTCTTCTGGTCATGCTTTTTCTCCTTTTGTAATTTTCTGTATAAAGTTTTCTGTGAAATATCAAGTTTTTCACAAGCCTCTCGTCTATTCCTGTATTTTATTCCCTCTACCTGTATTGGTAGGGACGGGCGGTATGCCGGGCGGCTCCTTCTCTCTGTCGTGTCCGGTAAGTAGGTGCGGGTGCTATGGCCCACCGCACCCCGCACCAGAGACTTATCGGTCATCCCCTCACCGCTACTACCAGCAAGAGGGCAATGTCTTTTTGTATTCTTTCTACCAGTTGAAAAGTATTCATAGGGGCTATATGCACCCCATTTTTCGATAAACAATTTTCTTTCGTCAAGATATTCATCCCTCACCATAATTGCAGCACTATCTATGGACGACTTAATTACATCCACATCAGCGTCAGAATAAAAGCAGTCAAAGGCATTGCAAACTTTGTAATCCTCGCCATTCAGTAATTGTTTGGTAATTTCTTCCAGTCTGCCGCACCACCACCAAATAGACTGCTTCCAGTCGGCTACCACATTGTTGTCCCATTCGGCGGGCGTATGAGAACCAAATAACTGATTTTGCATAAGAACCCAGCCCTTTATGAACTGTTCCTCGTCAAGTGAAAAATCAAATGTCCTACTTCCCCTTCCCTCAACCGCACTATTGAAGTTGGCCTTTGCTTTTGCCAAAGAAGGCTCAAACAGCCATCTGAATGTGCAAGTTTTGTCATCATCGTTTTCTTTTTGAACGCCTATCTT
>BNUT01000247.1 GCA_025997555.1 Spirochaetia bacterium | reverse complement strand
GCCGATGGTATTTCTGATATTTTTGTTGGCCCCTAAGTCAAGCAGTTGGCTGATCACCTGGAGGTTCCCCTGTTTGGCGGCATAGTGGAGAATGGTGTCTCCCCTGGTATCCTGTGCGTTTATTGATCTCCCGGAGAAAACCGCCTGTATTGCGGTACGGCCCTTGGTAAGGGTTATTTCGCCGGGGGTTTTTCCATCCCCTGCGGTGGATAGGGGGTCAGCGCCTGATTCGGTCAGGAGTTTTACCACATCCCAGGACTCCTGATCCACCGCAAGCCGCAGGGGACTGCGGCCTTCCGCATCAATCGAAGAAAGTCGCGCTCCCTGATCCACGATTATTTTAATCGTATTGAGGGGCGCCTTTTCCGCAATGGCGATGTGCAGGGGAGAAGCGCCGTTATTATCCTCGGTGTTGATCCAGTCACGGGTAAGCAGTGCGGAGACCATCCGGGGCGACATGGCCAGGGCTGTCTGGAAGGGAGTACGGCTCTGGGCGTTTTTCGCGTAGATGTGCGCCCCCAAACGGAGAAGTATATTGACAAGGTCGGACCGCTCATTGTTTACGGCGATGTGCAGGGGAGTGTCTCCCTTGTTATTCCGTATATTGGATTCTGCCCCCACATCCGCCAGCCGTTCTACCATTCCGGGGATGCCCGCCTGGACAGCCGCTATGAAAGGGGTATTCCCTTCGCCATCCCGTGCTTCGATAAAAGCCCCCCGGCCGATCAGGAGATTTGCGATATCGGTTTTTCCCTGCAATACCGCATCGTGGAGCGGGGTTTTGCCGTTAAGGGCATGGGCGTTAACGTCAATACCCGCATTGATGAGGATAAGGGCGCCGTTCCGGTTATTCCACCGTACCGCCACGTGGAGGGGGGAGTTTCCCAGGGTATCCCGGCTGTTAAGGGATGCCCCCGAAGCAAGCAGAGCGCTGACGGCGGGATTTGCATTGAATTGAACTGCCGCAAAGAGGGGTGTTTCTCCGGTAGCGTTGACCACTTCAGTCTTTGCTCCCTGTTGAATAAGGAAGGGAATCTGATCCGCAAGGTTCCACTCGGCCACATAATGGAGGATGCTTTTTCCCAGTCCGTCCCGCTCTTCCAGGGTATAGGAATTTATCATCCATATCCGTTTTTCACCGGGGGAATTGAAAGCCAGGTAAAGGGGGCTTTCTCCCCAGGCATTTTGTGCAAAAATATCCGCCCGCCGGGCAAGGAGCAGGATTCCGTTTTCTCCGTCATCCTGCCGGGCCGCTAAATGAAGGCTCGTATCCCCTTCCTTGTTGCGGGCATTAACCGGCGCATTCCGTTCAAGAATCAAGCCGATGATCCGGGACTCCCCGTGGTTTTTGACCGCTATGTGGAGCATCGTATTACCTGCGCTGTCGGATTGCTGGACTGTTTCCGTTGTAATCAGGGACGCAAGGGCCGGGTTGTTTTCCCGGAGGGCCATTTCAAAGGGGGTAAGCCCCGCGTTATCTGCGGCAAAGACATCCGATCGATAGGTTATAAGAAGGGGGACAAGCTGTGTCCGGTTTTCATCTATCGCAAGGTATAAGGGGGTCTTTCCGTCAAGATTGCGTAAGGATACATCCGCTCCCCCCGCAAGAAGGGTCTGGAGAATTTCAGGATTCCGGTTCAGGGTGATGATGATATGCAGGGGCGAATCTCCATGTTCATCCCTTAAATTGGGGTTGGCCCCATAGGAGAGGAGCAGGGAGATGGCTTCCCGGTGGGTAGTCGTGGGTATGCCGATATGAAGGGCCGAATTACCCTTGGCATCCTGGATGTTTACTTCCGCGCCCTGTGAAAGGAGCATGTCCATGGCCCGGATGTTCCCCGAACGGGCAGCTTCGTGGAGCGCCGTAGTCCCGGATGAGTTTTTCAGGTTAAGGTCGGCTTTTTTTTCAATAAGAAAGCTGATAAACCCGGTATATCCTTCCCGTGCGGCAAAATGCAGGACGGTTCCCCCTTCGGCGGTACGGAGATTATAATTGGAACTGCGGACCGCAGGGGCAAAGTAGGCGAACATGGGATTATCCGAATAGGCCCCCGCAAGGATAAGCCGTTCCGCCGTCTCCGCATGATTGCGGGATTCGGTCCGGCCCATGGCCAGATCCAGAGCGGTGTTGCCGTCCCTGTCCTGGACGGTTACTGTTTTGTTTATTTTGAGTATCTTGTCCAGTGACTGGGCATCCCCCGCAATGGCTGCCAGGTGAAGGATGGTCCTGCCTTTGGCATCGGCGGCTTCAACCGAGGCAGGGCTTAAAATGGCGGAGAGAAAATCCCCCTTGATTTCAATACCGATCCGCGCCGGGCTGGTTCCACCGCTCATGGGTGTGTGTATATTGGCCCCCGCTGCGACCAGAACCCTTGCGACCTCTGCGTCCTGCCATTCCGCGCTGATCCCCAGAGGGGTACGGCCCTCATAATCCACCGCATCCACCTCTGCGCCCAGGGAAATAAAGAAGCTTGCCAGATCGGCGTCTCCGCTTTCTGCCGCCTTATGCAGGGGGGTTCTTCCCCAGCTGTCTACGGCATGGACATCGGACTGCCCCAGGAAGAGTTCCCGGACATTATCGGTATACCCTCCTTCAAGGAAGGCCCACATATCATCCTCAGGAATACTGGTGCATCCAAAAAAGAAAAGGAAACCGCCGACCAGGAGATATAAAAAGACCGTCAAATAAGGATATTTACACTTCATACCCTTATATCGACAGAAAAAAGAACGATATAGAGGATTTTAAAAAATTGCGGTAAATTCAATCTTTTAAGGGATAATGTTGATTCGTTGCGAGGGGTACATACCCCGCTGCTTGCGGCGGGGTATGTTGATTCGCCTGACGGCAACCAGCGGATTGACTGCGTACGGTCAATCCGCTGGTTTTTTTAAGGAATTGCGGCCAAGAAGACTTGAACTTACTTTGGCCCGACCTAATTGCTTACCGTATAAAGACTTACGGAACTTAAAAGGCAATATGGTACATAAATGGTACATTGACCCCAAGAAGTAAATATCATACTTTGGGGCACCATCTTCCTCCACTACTATAGTATAACCCCAATTCGGCTTCTTTATCAAGTGCGG
>BNUT01000246.1 GCA_025997555.1 Spirochaetia bacterium | reverse complement strand
GGTGAGGATTATGAGGCCAACCGAACATGGGACTTCAAAATGAGGCCCGAACAGAAGGCGGCTGTAGAAAAGACCGCTGTCTATTTAACCTCATTCAAAAAGGATAACCCCAAAAAGACCCCTCACTTTCTCTGGAATGCAAAAATGCGTTTCGGTAAAACCTTTGCCGCTTATCAGCTTGCCCTTAAAATGGGCTGGAAAAAAGTATTGGTTTTGACCTTCAAGCCCGCCGTTCAGAGTGCTTGGGAAGAAGATATTAAATGCCATATTGATTTTAAAGGCTGGCAAATTATTTCTCGTAAAGGCTTGACCTATGAACAATGTGATAAAAGGAAACCTATTGTCTGTTTTGGTTCATTTCAGGATTATTTAGGAAAAAATTCATTGGGTGGAATCAAATATAAAAATGAATGGGTACACGCTACAAATTGGGATTGTGTGATCCTCGATGAATACCATTACGGGGCTTGGCGTGAAAACGCAAAGGAACTCTTTGACTCCGAAGACGAGAAGGAAAAGAAATTCGCCGAAGGTGAAGGCATGGATTATTTTGATGAGGAACAAATGCCTATTACCACCAACGCTTATCTCTACCTTTCCGGTACACCCTTTAGAGCTTTAGGGTCAGGTGAGTTCATTGAAGAACAAATTTTTAACTGGACTTATTCAGATGAACAGCAGGCAAAAGAAAGTTGGAAGGAACCTCAAGGTTCCAAAGGAACCACAAATCCTTATGCTTCCCTGCCTCGAATGGTAATGCTTACCTACCAATTACCTGACTCAATCCGGGAAATAGCCAAGAAAGGTGAGTTTGACGAATTCGACCTTAACATATTCTTTTCTGCGGATGGAACAGGCGATAAAGCCCGTTTCAAATATGAAGAGTATGTCCAGAAATGGCTTGACCTTATTCGTGGCGCATTTCAGCCGACCACCGTTGATAATCTCAAGTTAGGGGCTGAAAAACCGCCCTTACCTTTTACTGATGTTCGTTTATTAAATACGCTTACTCATTCATTCTGGTTTTTACCATCAGTCGCCGCCTGTGATGCTATGAATAATCTTATGAAAAATAAAAATAATACTTTTTATCATGACTATAAAATCATTGTCGCTGCAGGAAGCAAGGCTGGGATAGGTATAGATGCTTTAGATCCAGTTCGAGAAGCCATGACCGACAATCCTTTGATAACAAAGACAATAACCCTTTCCTGCGGGAAACTTACCACCGGAGTATCTATAAAACCATGGACTGGTATTTTTATGCTTCGCAATGTCACCAGCCCGGAAACCTATTTTCAATCAGCCTTTAGGGTACAAACACCCTGGACTATCAAGAACCCTGATGATAAATCACCTAACAAAGAAGAAATCATCAAAAACGAGTGTTATATTTTTGATTTTGCTCCTGATAGAGCCTTGCGTCAAATAGTTGATTATAGTTGTGAGCTAAATGTAACTGAGACTAATCCTGAGAAAAAAGTAGAAGAATTTATCCATTTCCTTCCAATTCTTTCCTATGATGGTTTCTCTATGAAGGAAATAAACGCAGCAGGCGTTCTGGAAATGGCTATGACCGGGACTGCTGCAACCCTTCTGGCAAAACGATGGGAAAGTGCTCTTTTGGTTAATGTCGATAATGAAACCCTTGCCCGTCTTATGGCAAACAAACAAGCCATGGATGCTCTTATGGCAATAGAGGGATTCAGGAACTTGAATCAGGACATAGAAACGATCATCAATAAATCAGGCATAGTCAAAAAGGCTAAACAGGAAGCCAATGATAAGGAATTTTCTGCTAAAGACAAAAAAGAATTAACCGAGGCTGAAAAGGAATATAAGAGTAAGCGAAAAATGATACAGGAAAAACTTATCAAGTTTGCTACCCGAATTCCAATATTTATGTATTTAACTGATTTTAGGGAAACGACCTTAATTGATGTGATTACCAAACTGGAACCAGAACTTTTCAAAAAGGTGACAGGGTTAAATGTTAAAGACTTTGATTTACTGGTAAGTATTGGCGTTTTCAATTCTACCCACATGAATGGGGCTGTCTTTAATTTCAAGCGTTATGAAGATTCAAGTCTTGTCTATACTGGTATCAATAAACATGAAGGTGAAAAGGTTGGTGGCTATGATACGGTAATTACAGAGAAGGAATATCAGGAAACTTTTGTAAACAAGTCGGTATAATTCGTTAAGGACGATCCTAACATTCTCCTTGGCATGTCCTAAACTAATTACAAATGAATGACAAGCGGCTCACTAATTACTTCAATTTACTATCTTGCTGGTATTTATCTACCAACCTAAAGCCCCATAATCAAGACGCTGGTGGACTTCGGTATATGGACGCTACATACCTTGCGGAAAAACTTCATTTTAAACCAAGGATGATTTACAAATTAACTCAACAATTACTGGACAATAAGGAAATAATACAAGTTTCTAAATCCTATAATGGGAAAGGTTTTAATAAACAAGCTTATTCAAAATTATATCAACTTGATAAGGATATTATTGAAAATTACCTACTACTACTCAAGTTGAAATATCAAAAAGCCATAAATCAGGTGGCATTATTAAGTGCCACCACTAATTTGTTTTTAACCCCTTCTCAAGAGAGTTTTACTTTTTCAAGGATGGCTTAAATTCAGCTTGCTCAAAAAATAATTTATACCCCGGCAATGCTTTTACTGCTTTGATATAATCACCTTTATGGGTATAACCTTTTTTCCTCCTAATCGGAAGAAAATGCCAAAGGTCTTTAAGGTTTTTGCTGCTGACAAAAAATATTTTCATACCTTACTCCTTGATTTAACTTTTTATGAAATTTAGACCATATTTATTTTCAATTTCCTTTACCCATTCTGGTGGATTGTTATAGTCTGATATTGATTTTAGATATTCCTGGAGTTTAGTCAAGAGGCCCAGATTGGGTATTTCACCACCATAAAGATTTAATCGTCTTTGGGCTTCAAAAATATCAGTCCTGAGTTTAACATCCAGAACAACATTCTCAACACCGCCACCATAAACATTTAACCCTGTCACCTTTTTGAAAAGTTCTGGTTCCAGTTTGGTAATCACATCAATTAAGGTCGTTTCCCTAAAATCAGTTAAATACATAAATATTGGAATTCGGGTAGC
>BNUT01000245.1 GCA_025997555.1 Spirochaetia bacterium | reverse complement strand
AAAGAACGCAACCTTTCTTTTCACAGTTGGCTGCTCTATGTTATCTGTCATCTTCTCTCAAACGCTGTACCTTTCTGCATCTTCCAATCCATTACCGTCCACATCCTGTTCTGTTTTGATTTCTCTGTCCGTTCTCATCTTATTTTGCCTAGTTCCAAACTAACAACTTTTTTCCTACACGTCGCTTGCACATCTATAACGTCTCTTTATTCCTCATCTTTTTCCTCTTAGTTTTTTTATGTCCAAAAGAATATTTTATTTTCATTCAATTGGATATACCTTTTTTTCCAGGGAAACTAAAAATTTTTGTATAAAAAGAATACCCCCCCCCCCCCCATTATCAAATGATGTAATACAAGATATTATTCAATGGGATGTTTTATCATGGTCAAAAATATTGCCGTATTGGGATAGAAATATCGATTGGAATACGGTTGAAAATTGTCTTGAATTGGGCGGACGGCAGGGCGGTCTTTCGTTATGGTTGGCACTGAAGGAGAGGCATACAATTTGTTCTGATTTATCTAACACTCAGGTACAAGCAGAATTGTTGCATAAAAAATACAAGATACATGAATTGATAACATATCAGGATATTGATGCAACTAATATTCCTTATGAGAATTATTTTGATATTATTGTTTTTAAATCCATAATTGGTGGTATTGGCAGGAATAATAACATCGCAATTCAGAAAAAAACATTTAATGAAATTTATAAAGCGTTAAAACCGGGTGGAAAATTGCTGTTTGCTGAAAATCTTGCGGGATCATCTTTCCACCAGTTCTTAAGAAGAAAGTTTGTCAAGTGGGGTAAAAGTTGGCGGTATATCTCATTGAATGAATATAAAACATTCTTTTCGTCTTATAAAAACTATGAGGTCAAAGCTACAGGGATGATAGCTCTCTTTGGAAGAAGTGAATGGCAAAGAAATGCACTTGCGATTATAGATCGATTAATCTTGAATCATATTTGTCCTGATAATTGGAAATATATTTCTTTTGGAATTGCTGAAAAATAAACCGGAAATATTCTATGTCTGATATACTTTCCCTCATAGGTCGTTCAAAACCACTTTTCTCCCAAGATATTGCCGCCCATGAAAAAGAGCTATCCGCCATTGTTTCCTTATCACGGTTTCTGGTAATCGGCGGCGCGGGTTCCATCGGTTCTGCGGTTGTGCATGAAATATTTAAGCGTAATCCCAAACTGCTCCACGTGGTGGACATCAGTGAAAACAACATGGTTGAGCTAGTTCGGGATATCCGCAGTTCCCTTGGTTATATTGACGGTGAGTTTGCTACATTCGCGATTGATTGCGGTTCTGATGTTTTTGATTCATTCATAATGAATGGACAGGGATATGACTATGTGTTCAATCTTTCCGCATTGAAGCATGTACGGAGTGAAAAAGACCCTTTTACGTTGATGCGCATGATTGATGTGAATATCTTCAATACAGACAGGACCATACGGCAGGCTAAGGCCAAAGGTACAAAGAAATATTTCTGTGTCTCCACAGATAAGGCAGCGAATCCGGTAAACATGATGGGAGCCTCAAAGCGGATCATGGAAATGTTTCTGATGCGCCGCTCTCTGGAATTACCGGTTTCTACGGCACGGTTTGCCAATGTTGCTTTTTCCGATGGCAGCCTGTTATATGGTTTTAACCGCCGCATGGAAAAAGAACAGCCTCTTTCCGCTCCCAATGATGTGCGCCGGTATTTTGTGACGCCCCAGGAATCCGGGGAGTTATGCCTTATGTCCTGCCTACTTGGTGAGAATCGGGATGTATTCTTCCCTAAACTTGACTATGACCTTAATCTGATAACCTTCAGTGAAATAGCGGAACGTTTTCTTGAACCTTTAGGCTATGAGCCGGTTCAGTGTGAAACAGAAGAAGAAGCTCGCTGCCGGGTAAAAGAACTCAAAATACAAAAAAAGTATCCGGTATATTTTTTTAAGAGTGATACCACCGGCGAAAAGGACTTTGAGGAATTCTACACTGAAAATGAAACACTCGATATGAAACGTTTTAATGCCCTTGGTATCATAAAGAATAGGCCTGAGTATGATGAACAGAAACTAAAAGTATTTAGGGATACAATAGATACATTACGGAAAAAAGGTACTTGGACTCGATCAGAATTGATCGCGTTATTTAACTTTATGATTCCTGAATTCAATCATAAGGAAACCGGTAAATTCCTGGATGGCAGGATGTAAATTTTACAAAATGCCGGTAATGCTTATTTACAGAATTGAAACTGATTGCGGATAAAAAATACCGGCGGAATATTATTTCTTAAATAAAATTTTAAATAAGGCCAATCTTGGTCCTCGTGGATCAATTCAGCCCTGTTCCTCCCCGGGAACAGGGCTTTTTTTGCGCAAAAATTTACGGAGAAGGGGGGATTCGAACCCCCGGTACTCTTTCAAGTACGCACGCTTTCCAAGCGTGGACCTTAAACCACTCGGACACCTCTCCAAACTAAAAACCCGGAGCAGGGGGGATTCGAACCCCCGGAACCCTCGCGGGTTCAATGGTTTTCGAAACCATCTCCTTCGGCCACTCGGACACCGCTCCAATAACACATAAAAATGTTCTCTGAGGCTGAGAGGATTCGAACCTCCGACCTTCAGATCCGCAATCTCCATCAACCTTAGTTTACACTTACCTAGACTAACTTAGCATAGACTACAGTATAGAAGAATGTCAAGCGATTTTAAGCAAAAATAAAGGGAGCTAAGCGGGGAAAAAGGCCAAAATGCTACAGTTTTGTGCTACAGTCAAAGGCTATTTTGCAGAGGCTGGATAAAGGTTTCAGACTGTTGGTTTACGGTAGGCCATCCTACTGGTTCCAATGAAGGGAAGTCTGGGTTCCAATGGAGCGACCACCAAGTGGGAGGGGGGGGCACCGGCTCCAGACCCAGGAACGACAAAACCCGCCGCTAGGATTCAAGTCTCTTTTTTTAGAATTTTTTATTTATTGAGAATTATGGCATTCATATACCCTTCTCAGTCGGTACGAAACACGTGATGTCTCACGGTAAAATCTTACCATGAGCCAAGTGGCAGTCAACTGCCGGGAGCATGATGGGCCAATCGGTCAAGATTATCAAGAGCCGCATTGAGGGATTCCTGGAGAACGATAATATCCAGAGAATCC
>BNUT01000244.1 GCA_025997555.1 Spirochaetia bacterium | reverse complement strand
GATGACAGGCGATATATTGCATACTAATCATATATGAAGAAAAGCCATTTCCGCCGGAATTTGCTGCTTGCCGCTTTTTTCTGTATCGCGGTTGAATCCCTTGTTTCCCAGGAAAATCCTGAGGAATCTGAATTTGCGGAGACCCGGCCCCGGCAGCTTATCCGGGATGAACTTACGGTTGCCTTTTCCCGTGGGGACATTGAACTGGACTTCCGTAAATCCTACCTGGCAAGCGAAGCCCAGCTTTTTACCGCCCTTTACGAGGGGCTTTTTAGCTATCATCCCTTTACCATGGAACCGGTTGCGGGGACAGCGGAAAAATGGGAAGTCTCGGAGGACAAAAAAACCTGGACCTTTACCATCCGCGCCAACGCCCGGTACTGGAACGGCGACACTGTAAAGGCGGAGGATTTCCGCTCCGCATGGCTTTCCTTGCTGGAGCCCAAACGGGAATCCCCCTATTCAAGCCTTTTTGATGTGATCGAAGGGGCACGGGAATACCGCATGGGCCTTTTGAAGGACAAGTCCAAGGTCGGCATCGAGGTAAATGGAGACAAAACCTTGATCGTCCGTCTTGCCACTCCGGCAAGTTTCTTTCCCAGTATGCTCTGTCATCATTCCTTCAGTCCCATTCACCCTTCCCTGATCAACCGGAAAGACTGGTCCGGAACTCCTCCCATTTCCAACGGGCCCTTTTATATCACCCAACAGAAAGATGACCGCATCGTCCTCTCAAAAAACAACCTTTACTGGGATGCGTCACGGGTAAGCCTGAACCGGATCATCCTCCGCTTTTCCCAGGACGGGGATGAAGCTGCGGCGATGTGGAATTCCGGGGAAGCCCGGTGGGTATCCGGGGAGGTGAATCTGGATACCCTTACCGACCGGAGCGGCATCATGGTAAACGCCATGTTCGCCACCCATTACTACTTTATCCGTTCCGCTGAAAAGCCCTGGAACGATTACCGCCTTCGCCGGGCACTGATCCTGGTCCTCCCCTGGGAGCAAATGCGGGAAGGCCATTATCTCCCGGCAAAAACCCTCATCTACCCCATCCCCGGTTACCCCAAAGTTGATGGCCTGGAAGCGGCCGATGAGGATGAGGCGAAACGGCTCCTTGCGGAAGCAGGTTATCCCGGCGGGAAGGGACTGCCGGAAATGGTGATCCGCCTGACCCCCTCCATGGATGCCACCCGGATCGGCTCCCTCATAGCATCATCCTGGAAGGAAAAGCTGGGGGTTCCCGTACGGGTTGAGGTGATCCCCTTTAACCGGTATTTCCAGGCCCTCAAGGGCGATGATTACGATGTGGGCTTTTCCACCTGGATCGGTGATTTTGCGGACCCCTATACTTTTCTGCAGATGTGGCGCCGGGACTCCAACCTGAACGACGCCCGGTACAACGACGCAGACTACGAAGATTTAATGGAAAAGTCCATGTCCGAAGACGGGGATAAACGGTGGGCCACCCTGGCGGAAGCGGAAAAGCTCCTCCTCGACCGGGGCTCGGTACTCCCCATTTCCTTTAGCCCCGCCCTCAACATCGTGGACTCAGGCGAAATCGAAGGCTGGTTCCCCAACGCCTTGGACATCCATCCCTTTAAGTACCTGTCATTTAAAGCCTACCGGCCCCTGCCGGGGGTTGTACTTGCCAAGTAACAATTATCTCGACTTATCCACACCGTTTCGCCGGCAGTATTTTGTGATAACGCACCTGGAGCAGTAGGGACTCACCGGGCGGCAGAGGTTCTGGCCGTAGAGTACCAGCAGGGCATTGATGCCATTCCAGTATTTTTGGGGCAGATCCCGGCGCAGGGCCATTTCGGTTTCTTCGGGGTTTTTCGTGGTGGCAATCCACCCGGCGCGGTTGCAGATCCGGTGTACGTGAACATCCACGCAGATGCCGGGCAAATCAAAGGCTTCAATAAGCACCAAATTCGCCGTTTTCCGGCCCACTCCGGGCAAGGCCAGCAGGGCCTCCATGTCGGCGGGAACCTTGCCGCCGTATTCCTCCAAAAGAATTGCGGCGATTTTTTTAAGGCTGGCCGCCTTGGTCCGGTAGAACCCCGCCGGGTAGACAAGGCGGGCAATATCTTCCTCCGCTATACGGAGAAGTTCCGCCGGTCCCGGCGCCTTTTCCAGCAACCGCCTCGAAGTGACCCGTGTAACCTCGTCCTTGGTACGCAAACTGAGGACCGTGGAGACCAGAACGGCCCAGGCGTCGCGGTGGTACTTTTCCGCCACGGTAGTCACCGAAGGGTCCTCCAGATTAATCCGCCATGATTCCAGGGCGGGGAGGATTTTATCCCACGCGACAGAATTTTTTTCGCTCATAATTTCTCCAACAGGCAGACCGCTTCGGCATCCACCGCTGCGCCTTCGCCGATGGGGCCCAAGCCCTCGGCTGTTTTGCCCTTTACGAAGATCGCATCGGAATCGACCTCCAGGGCGGCGGCAAGGGCGGCGCGGATGCGCTCCCGGTAAGGAATGAGTTTTGGACTTTCGCAGGTGACCACACAGTCCAGGTTCGAGAGATGCCAGCCCTGTTCCTTGACCTTGCCAAAGGCGACAGTCAAAAGTTCCATGGAATCCGCATCCTTCCATTGCGGGTCCGAAGGGGGAAAGAGCGCCCCAATGTCCCCGATCCCGGCGGCCCCCAGAACAGCGTCAATTACCGCATGGGCCAGCACATCCCCATCGGAATGGCCCAGCTCTCCCCGGTCGGACTCAAGCTCCACCCCCGCCAAAAGGAAACGCCGCCCCGGAACCAGGCGGTGTAAATCCCGCCCCAAACCTATACGAATCATTAGATTAGATCCTCCGGAAAGGTGATTTTCCGGTTTTCCGGGACGCCTTTTACCACCGCCACGGGGCCGCAGAATTCACCCCAGACTTCAGCGTCATCGGTGTATTCAAATTTTTCCCGAAGTTCCCGTTCGGCAGCCTTTTCGTGGGCACGGAGAATTTCCGGAAAGGCGAAACCCTGGGGGGTCTGGGCGGCGCCGATGTTGGCCCTGCGGAGGTGGCGCTTGACGAAGCCATCTTCACCAATTTCCTTGGGAGTTTCCAAGAGGGGCAGCAGGGGAAGGGCGGCCTTGTGTTTTTGGACCACCGCGATGACTGCTACGATAAGGGCGGCGTTCCCTTTTCACGGGGGTGAAGCTTGAGTCCGGCCGGAGA
>BNUT01000243.1 GCA_025997555.1 Spirochaetia bacterium | reverse complement strand
GTTAGAGGCTATGGCGGCGGATCGATGATTAGTTTGTCCTTTTTACCGGATACCGCAGACCTGCGGTCAGAACGGTCTGCGCGTATAACGTATGTGCTGTGCCCGCCCTTACAATAGCGTCTTAAACCCATTCCTTTATATCTCTTTTTGATACACTCCAGTCCACTCCATATTTTATGCCTTTCAAATTGCAATATTTACATTGCGTGTTTGGTCGGCGTAAAAAATCAAATATTTCCTCAATACTTTTCACCTTGTATATATCAATAGTATCGGTTTCCAGTACCGGTATATCTTGGTGAAAATAATTATTAAATTGTTTTATAACGAATGGAATAGGACAAGTCGCCAATCTGCCATTTTCGAGATTGATACACATGTTTGCCCCATAGCATATCCTAAAGTTTTTAATCTGATTTTGTTTTCCGGTTAAATCATAAGGAACTTTATTCCATATTTTTATATCATTAGTACTTCCACGGATAACAAGTTTTACATTATTTGTATCCGCAAGTTTTTGTATCTCATCCATTTTCAGCTTGATTGGATAACCACTAATAATAATACCAATATTATTTTGATGGCAAGTAATCCAAGATGTCGCCGGCGTTTTGACAAGCAAAAGACCGTTTGTAACCACATTTATATCTCCCTCAAAATACTTCCTTGCTATTGCAATGATCTTTTCAAGTTCAGGATGCAATAACGGTTCACCGCCGAGCAAATCAATGAGTTCAATTTTTCTGTCAGTTAATTCGGATAATCGTTGACAATCACGCTCAAAACCATCAACATCCATATATTTTTCTTCTGCAATTGGAGAAAAAGCGGTGCAGCCAGCACAATTTAAATTGCAGTGGTCGGTTAGATTAATTTGAAAACGTAATTGTTTTCGCGGCTTTTCACTTGCCTTTGTTACCGTTTTGAATATTGGCACTAGATAGTGATACAACAGATTATCCGGTATAATCCATTTGATAATTGCTCTAACTTTCCGTAATCCGGCCATATTTTGCCTCCGAAACATTATTGCGAGTAATGTTCCGAAAGCCGCCGATCAGTTGGGCGGGTATGGCACATAACTCCCTTTATCCGCGCCGCCTTCGTGTAACACATGGCTTCGGTGCGGTATCTTCAAACGAGGATATCCCCCGGTTTGCCCTTGTCATTCACCGGCTCAAAAAGGTCCGTCTACCATATCAACTGGCCCTTTTTGCCCACAATAAACTCACATTATTCATAATATTAGGGCAAATTTGCCCGCTTGTCAAGAATAAATAGCGCAAAATTGCTCTTTTTTAAAAGTAGAATGGGTCTATATGGATTTCTGGACGAGGCTTAAGGAGCAAATAAAGAGAAAAAACACGACCCAGGAGTGGATTGCCGCTAAAATTGAGGTTCCCTTTGGGACATTCAGAAAGTGGCTGACCCGGAAAACCTACCCCGATCTCAAACAGGGGCTCGAAATCGCGGGATTGCTTGATACTTCGGTGGAATACCTGGTAACCGGCAGCGGGCCGGATATCCTGTCCGAGGAGGAGCGGAACTTGGTCCGAAATTACCGGAAGCTGGACAAGGCTGATCAGGAAAACATCACCCTGGCTATGGGGGCGTGGCTGGGCAAGGGCCATGGGCCCGCAGGTAGATCACGGTAATTCCGTCTATACGCTCATCCCGCTAATCGCGTGTTCCCAGAGGAAGCTTTTAAGCGGCTCCCTATCACCGGTTTCGTACCATGCGGCAAGCAGGGCGTTAAAATCGGCCATGTTCCTTTCGGTAATGGTGAGCATCCCCTTTCCGGCGGAAACCAGCAGCTTGTTGGCCGAGAGGAGGCTTGTCCGCTTATTGCCGTCCCCAAAAAGCTGGGCCCGTGTTCCCCACAAAAACAGATCCAGGGCCTTTTCCGTTGCGGATTTTTTGGCTTCCAGGATGGCCGCCAATTCTTCTTCAACTTTTTCCTGAACCGGAATCGGCGGGGTATAGCTGACGCCGGAAATTCCCACGGAGCCTGAGCCCAGGACCCCCCATTCCAGGGATTCGTTCCGGGAAATATACTCATTCATTTTGCAGAGCACAGAAAGGCTGAGGGGTTCGGTGATGGTGTCCAGGGTGTATTTCCAGGCGTCCCGCATGTTCAGAATGGCCTGAATGTCATCCAGGGCAAGGCTGCCCACATTGACGCCCTGCAGGATGGTTTGGGTTTGGGGAAAGGTGACATTGCGGTTCTCCATCCGCATCCCGCAGTAGATGTTTTCATCCCATTTTTTCTTTGCAAGAAAGAGGCTTTGCTGCGGGTTTAGGGCGTATTTATCGGTAAAACCAGTCATAACGTTTTGAGTATAGCGCATTGCCGGGGACTTAAAAAAGCGTTATAGTAAACATGAGGTTACCATTGAACAGATTGAGTAAAAGCATTGACGCACTGGTGGATTCCTACGGCAGCTACGGCCTGGTGAACCATACCGGAGGCGCCAATCTTCCCAGCCGGGAAAGTATTGAGGATATACTCCGGGGGCTGGACGAGCTTATCTTCCCCGGTTTCCGGGAAAGCCGGGACTTGGACCATAACAACCTGCGGCTCATCGCCGCTGAAAAGGTGAATCACCTTGCACGGGAATTGGTGCAGGAAGTTGAAAAGAGTATTGATTTTTCCGCCCGGAACGGGAACTACAGTTGCGGTAACGAGGGCTGTCACGCGGTGGCGGAACTTATCGTGGACGATTTTTTTGATGAGCTGCCCCAGATCCGCAGCGCCCTTTCCCTGGACATGAAGGCCGCCTTTAAGGGGGACCCCGCAGCCAAGAGTTATGAAGAGGTGATCGTCTCCTATCCCGGTTTTGAGGCTATCACGGTGCATCGGCTGGCCCACTTTTTCTGGACACGGGAAGTGCCCCTTATTCCCCGGATGATGAGCGAGCTTGTCCATGGCCGCACCGGCATCGATATTCACCCCGGCGCGGAAATCGGGGAATCCTTCTTTATCGATCACGGTACCGGGGTGGTCATCGGGGAAACCACGGTGATTGGCAAAAATGTCAAACTTTACCAGGGGGTCACCCTGGGGGCTCTTTCGGTCAAAAAAGAAGAGGGCAGCCGGAAACGGCACCCTACCATCGAAGACGATGTGACCATCTATTCCAACGCCGCCATCCTTGGCGGCGACACCGTCATCGGCCGGGGCAGTACCATCGGGGGCAA
>BNUT01000242.1 GCA_025997555.1 Spirochaetia bacterium | reverse complement strand
ATAAAAAACCATTCCTACGATTATCCCTATTATTAAAGTAATGTAATCCGCTAATCCTATCTTTGTTAAAGAAAATATAACTAGCCCCATTGCAAAGGAAAGAAAAAATGATGGGGCTAACTCTTTAAGCTGCTTAAATAATCCTATATGGAATATTTTTTTCGTATAGAATGTGTTGATGTAGAGTCCTATAATTCCGCTAATTATTGTCCCTATGCAAATTGCCAGTATCCCCATGGGGATTGTAACAACAAGAATTATTACAGCAACGGCCTTTTTAAAAATTTCCAGCTTCAAGAATAAATCCGTTCTCCCCTTAGCCTGTAATAAAAGTAAATTAAGTCCATGAACAGGGTATAACATATATGAAAAACAAAGAATTTGCAAAAAAATAATCGCCGGGCTCCATTTTTCAGTTAAAAAAAGACGAATGAAAGGCCCTGAAAGAACAGCAAGTCCAATCATTAATGGAAAAACGATAAACATTGTCAGCCTTAACATTTTCTTAAATATTTCGACCAATTGTGAGTCATCATTTTGTATTTCACTCATTATTGGAAAAGCAACTCTATTTATTACCAAAGAAATATTGGATGATGGAAATTGCGCAAACATATCGGCCCTGGAAAAATAACCAACATCTTCTTTTGTAAATTTTCTGCCAATTACTACAGTATAGATATTTCTATAAATAGTATCTAATAGCCCTGAGCATAACAATTTTGAACCAAAAGAAAAAAGCGTCCTGAATGATTCCTTAGAAAACTGCAATTTGGGAACCCATTTTGATAATATCCACAATAAGAATGTATTTATTCCGTTGTTTATCAGGCTCTGAAAAACCAACGCCCATGCGCCATAACCCGCATAAGCCATCCAAACGCCCACAATTCCACTGATTACTACTGCAATAAAAGACGCTGTTGCCTGGGTTTTAAAATTCAGTTGTATTGTTAGTTTTGCCCGGGGAACAATAGAAAAAGCCACCAGGATCAAATTTAAGGCCACTACTTTGGTTAATATATTTAATTCCGGTGTTTTGTAGAAAACAGCTATTAACGGAGCAAAAAAATACAATAAAAAATAAAACAACACCCCCACTACAATGGTAAAGTAAAAAACCGTAGAAAAATCTTTTTCTGACTTTTCCTTTTTTTGTATTAATGCAGTTGAAAATCCACTG
This sequence comes from Spirochaetia bacterium, assembly GCA_025997555.1. GTDB lineage: Bacteria > Spirochaetota > Spirochaetia > Treponematales > Breznakiellaceae > BNUT01. Next base: position 2,019 of record BNUT01000242.1, on the reverse strand, counting down.
TCTATAAATGTCTGAGAAACGGCAAGAAATATTGCGAGCATGGCAACTACCCCATAATCCTGGGGAAACAACATTCTAGCCATGATTATTTGAATAACAAACTGTATCCCCTGTACGGAGAATCGTTCCAATGTACTCCAAATAATGCTTAGTACTGCTTTATTTTTTATTCCCATAATTTAAAAAGAAAAATCTGTCTTCTGCATCAAGAAACCATCAAGACATTGACGGATATAAGGAGCGTGATAATAAGTATGACAACAAACACTAACCATTATTTCTGTATTCTTCATTAGAAACATTCCAACATTATTGCCGTACATAATTCAGGATACTGTATTCCCAATGTACACATGGCATCATAAATTTTCCGTTCAAAATTAAGCGAGAGAAGCTGTTTTGTGGTTACAGGTTTTAGAAATATTCCTTCAACTAATTTAACTTGAAGCCCGGCCTTCTTAACATCTTCAATCATAGAATTAACCGTATACGTCCTTTTATGTCCTATCAAAAAATCATTTTCACAGAGAGCGGACATATCTTCAAGTAAACCCGCATAATACCCTAGTCTTCTGTTCATTGATTCACAATTTGGCACCGAAAGGACAAGCCCCCCCTCATTACCCGAATTTGGTTTTAAAAATTGTTGATAGTGGTTCATAATAAACACAGGATCATCAACGTGTTCAAGAATAAATCCCATAATTATTAGATCAAATCTTTTATCCGTCTTAAAATTCTCAAAATAAGTTTTGACTATATTTGCTTTTGTATCAGGGTTGCTCTCTTTGAAAAACTTTATTATTTCTTCAGAGCCATCCAAAACTGTATAGTCTGTAAAATAAGCCGAAAATTGTTTTGCCGTAAATCCATGCCCCAATCCTAAATCAAGGACAGAAATATTAGACGGATATTTTTCAATAATCCGTTTTGCATACCAATTAAGAGATATATCATTATCAAGATAATAAGCATTTTCCTTTTGATAGGCGATCAATGTGTCATCTAAAGAATTTTTCATTTTTCATTCCTTACATAAAAAGTTACATTACATTGCCATTACTGACATTAAGATTAACGCCATGCATATAATTGCTCTCATCGGAAAGCAAAAAACGCATAACCGGAACTATTTCCGAAACATCGGCATTACGTCCGCCAACGCTCTTTCCGGCATTTATTTCAACAAAGCGTTTATCAATGTTATCAAGAAATTTTGTCTCTATCATAGATGGAGAAACAGCGTTAATATTTATATTCTTACCGGAATATTCCGAAGCAAGGGCTTTCATCGTTCCCAGCAATGCATATTTACTGATGATATAACTAGACATAAATTTAGGCGGCACATCAAACACACAAGATGAAAGCATAAAGACAATTTTAGTCTGACAAGGAAGTTTAAGCATTTTGGGTATAAATATTTTGCAAATCTTAATAATTGAATGTATTTGCAGTTCAAAATCATACATGAATAAATTCCAGTCAAAATCTTTGAATTTCATATATTCAAATTTATTAGCGCATAAATGCAGAATATGAGTAGGGCAGTCAAAATATGATTCTATTGCCTGCGTTATTGCCTCTATACCTGCAATTGTAGATAAATCAGAACGAATAGTCTTTATGCAATTATTATTTTGTAGGGTCATATTGATAAAAGGATCGGGGGCGGACCTATAATGCGCCAAAATACTGCTATTTTCTTCTTTTTCGTTCAATTGTTGTACCAAACATCGTCCAATATCCGATGAAGCGCCCAAGATTGCATATTTTTTCATAAACTGCCTGCTATTTCAATATTCCTACTATAAGTGTTGCTTTTGATACAGTTTTGCCGGATTCGTTCTTTATCCGCGCTTTGATGGCGATTCGTTTCAATGTATCATTAATTTCTTACTATACCGCTTACAATTAATCTGTCTCCAACATAAACCGGCGCATTAAATGATACCGCACATTCCTGGAATAAACAATATTTGCCCGGTAAATACACGCCGACAAGCGTTGAATAAAAAC
>BNUT01000241.1 GCA_025997555.1 Spirochaetia bacterium | reverse complement strand
CATTGTCCTTCAACACTTCCGGCAGCTTTGTATCCGGAGGGGAACCTCGGCCTTCGGCCTCGGCGGCAAGTTCCGGGAAAAAACCCTGAAAGGCGGGAATATTAAGTTCTTTCCTGACATAGGCCACCGCATCCTCCGCCGGGTCGATGCCAACAGGCGTAAAACCCGCTTCCCCTGCGGCCTGTAAAAAGGGGCCGTAGGCGCAGCCGATGTCGAGGAGCTGTGCCGGACCGCCCGCAAGCAGGGATTTGATGAGGGCAAGCCGCTTTTTCCCCATATTGATAAGGTTGGGAAAATCTTCGATATAAGTTTTGCCGTACTGTTTTTTGTAAAAATCAAAAAAATACTCCCTCTCGTACTCAATGGGCGGTGGATTGAGGCGGCTCATATAAACCATGCCGCAGTCAGGACAGCGGCGGTAGGTACGATCGGGAAAGCGGGCCATTACCCGGTGGGCCTGAGCCGCAGTGGATTTGGTCCCGCAGGCAGGGCAGGTGCGGATCATCAATGGGTTGATTGATTCTACCAAGTCCGCAAGGTTCCGCTTTGGGGCTTGAACAAGGCCGTATTTTTCGGCGATTTTTTGGCATCTTTTCCGCAGGGTTTCAGGAAAATTCCTCCCGGAAAGGAGCCGGGATACCCGGCGACAACCTCTCTTGCCGATACCCGCTGAAATGAAACCGGCGATTTTGGCCAATTTTTCGTGGTATGCGCCCGGGGAAACCAGCAGGACCGGAATTCCAGCATGGACGGCCTCAAAGGCGGAGAGGCCGAAGTGGGTTATCAGAAGATCGTATTCGGCAAGGTGTTCCCGCAGATTGGGAATGTGCTGCCCTTCGGCGGGGTTCAGGAGAGTGATCGCCGGATGCTGGCCCGAAAGTAGTGCCTGACACCTTTTTCCGAGCCCGGCAGGGTCTTCCGCGCCAAAGCTGATGAGGATCCTGGGGAATTCTCCGGTGGTACTTTGGGCAGGAGCGTCCCAGGGATGGGGCCGCCGGTTTTTCGGCAGAGGAAGCAAAGAGGAGTCCAAAATATTCGGCCTTGAATGATCCGGCGGACCGGGGAGCAGGTCAATGAGGAAGTCAAAATCATCCCGGCAATCTCCCCCTTCATCAATGCCGACGAGGGGGGCCAGGGAAGACCAGTAACGGTATTCCTCCGCAGGGGTTCTGAAACGGTCCAGGATGATGAAGGTCCATGATTTTTCAGTTGCGGCTTTTTGACCGGAAATGATCCAGCGAGGATCGATGTCTTTGAGGAAGGGGCTTAACTGAGGGGCAAGGTCCGAATCGGATATATAAAGGTCCGAATCGGATATATAATAGAAGAAAGCTTCCCGGCTGCGGGCGCGAAGATCCCGGACCAGTGCGGCGGAACGGGCCAGATGACCCCCTCCCCTGCCCTTTTCAGTGCAGCCCACCACGAGAATTGCGCCGCCCATTATCGCTCCATTTCCTTAAAGGCGGCAATAATGGTTTCCCCATGATACCGAGCCTCTGCCCGGCGGGAAAGGGCGGCGTAGAGGACGGCGGCCCGTTCGTAATCCGGGGGCGTGTCCACGGTTACCCGCAGGGAAGGCCCCTGCCAGCGGAGGGGGGCCAGGGGACGGTGTAAAGAGAAAAGTTCCGGGTGATTGTAAAGGTAGGGGCAGACGTGTTCCCGCTCAGGACCGGCTTTTGCTTCCGCTTCGGCCTTGAGGAGGGCCCAGGCGGCAACCGATTCCACACCCGCGCCGTAAGGGAGACCGCTGTAACCGGCATAAGCGGCGTTGAGGGAGACCGCCTCTTCGTTGATGGCATCTGCGGCATCGGCAAAGACAAAGGGGTTGTCACCGGTGGCCCGGATCACCCGGTCGATGTTGAAACGGCGGATCGCAAGGCAATAACGGCCCAGGACATCATCCTTGGGACCGGCGCAAAAGACAAAGCCCGCCTCTTCCGCCAGGGGGGTGAAGGCCGGGGCACAATCTTCCGGGGAGGCGAGGATGTAAATATCCGCCTTTACGGTTTTGAGGGCCTCCATGACCCGAAAAATGAGGGGCTTGCCGTCAAGGGGTAACAGGACTTTGCCGGGAAGTCGGCTTGAATCAAGCCGGGCCTGAAGTACTACGGCGGTCATGCTTCAATGTCTTCCCAGAGGTCGGTTATGGCCCGTGCATCGTTCCGAAAGCGGTAGCGGGTGGTTTTGACCCAACTACGAGCGGCGGTAAATTCCTCCCAGGCGCTGAAGGGGTCCGCCCCGGACCGGATAAAGTAGCCGGGGAAGCGGCGCAGGGGTAGATGGGCATAGTCCCCCCGGAAGACCGGGGCCAGGTTTTTCAGGTAAAAACGGCGATAGTTTGCCTCGGGGGTGCTATCCGTGGCAGGGACCTCCCCGTCATAGGAAAGTTTAACCAATTGGGTGACACTGATTTCTTCTCCCCAAAGGCAGGCCCGGAAACCGAAATCCATGAGTTGCCAGTGGGGATTTTTCAGAGTACCATCGAAGCCGCCCAGTCGGATAAAACGGTCCCGGTCATAGATACCCACCCCGTCAAAGGGATAGAGGCTGTGAAGCCCCTCCTTGAGGGGGACAAAAACCAGGGTTTTGACCATATTCGCTTTCACCGCCGGGGCGATCAAGGTGGGAAGGGTTTCACACCGGGCGTTCTGCATCACCGGGACCGTACAGAGCCGTTTAAAGGCGCTGCCGTTCCCCTCAGTTTTTTGCAGTTCTTCCTGGCTCAGGTGGAGCCGTTCCGCCATCCGGGAAGCCCCGCCCCCGGTAATGATCCTGAGATCGTTCCAGAGCACAAAAAAGAGGGGACCGGACAGTTCCGACACCGCCAGGTTGATCTGTTCTCCGGGGCTGATATCTTCAGAAAGAAGAATGAACCGCACAAAGGGGAAACGGCCCGAAAGCTCTTCCACATCGTAGCGCTCACGGGAACTCTCTATGGAAATAACATAGTCAAAACCGGCTTTTTCCAGTTCCTGAAAGAGGGTCCGCCGGGGATAGCGCCCCCCCCGGTTAAGGAGCACCGCTGAAAGCCCGGTAGAGGCGAGCCGCTCATTACCCCCCACCGCCGTGTAGGAAGGGAGGGCATCGTTAAAAGTTGTAGGTATAGTATTCATCACACCCTGCTTGCGGGCGGTCCGGCACAGCTCCTCGACATCGGCTGCGCCTACGGCCCCTTTTTACAGGCCGCAGGGGAAGCGGGTTTTACGCCTGTTGGCATCG
>BNUT01000240.1 GCA_025997555.1 Spirochaetia bacterium | reverse complement strand
GCTCATGAAGGAAATTCTGGAAAATCATTCCCGGCTTAACCCCAAAGAAGGGATGGAAGAAAATACCGTCGCATCAAATTTCAAATCTCTGGCAAATTCCATTCAGCGTTTCCTCCGCAGAAACTGGCGGCCCGGAAGGCGGCGGCGGAAATTTTTTGCCATGTCAGTCTTAAAGAGGCCATTGCCGATATGGTCCGGGATACCCGTGTTCACCGGGGCTTTGCGCTGGGGGCTAGTCCACGGGCGGGGATTCACCTGCTTCAGGCGGCTCGGTCCCTGGCGCTGGTGCGGGGGCGGGCCTTCGTCACCGATGAGGATCTGGCGAGCCTTGCCGCGCCGGTGCTGGTCCACCGGCTCAAACTGCGGGACCCCCGATCTCAGGGAGAAAAGCTCATCCGGGAGATCTGCCTTGCGCGCATCGACGGAATCAAAGCCCTTTAAGCGCGGGTACTTTTCCCCGCAGCCCATGGGCGTCATCATCTTCATTATTATCATCGCTGCCTTTGCTCTGGGGGAACTTCGGCAGGAGTTGGCCCTTACCTTGACCGGAGCGGTGTTCCTGGCTGCCTGGGCCTGGTGTCTGTTGATGATACCGGCCCTTGCCCTGCTGCACCGGAAGCGGGCCCTTTCCCTCAGCGCCCGGATCGGCCCACGGGAAATTGCCGCAGGGACCAGGGCGGAGTTTTTTTTCTCCGCTAATTTTTCCGCATCGAAAAAGCCGGTGGGCCGTTTCTTCCGTCTGCCCGCGATTCTGATCCGGTATCACATCAAACTAAAAACACGGGATGATCGCTTCGCCGGGCACATCTTCGATCCCGATACTCAACCGAGCCCTGCTTCCCGCAGGGAAGCAAGGGGCGAAGGTTCCCCTTTTGATGACCGGGGGGGCTATTCTTTCGAGGTTCCCCTGCGGGGGGCCTATTACAGCGATTATGATGAGCTGGTAATTTTCGATGTTCTGGGCTTTTTCCGCTTTTCCTGGCGGCTGGTTCAGGACAGCGGCCCCCGGCTCCTTGCCAGTCCGGGGGCCGCAGAAGAACCGGTCCCGGTCAGTATCCGTTCCGGCGGAACCGAGCAGCGCAGTGAGCCCCATTACCGGCGTACCGACGACCTGATCGATAACCGGCCCTATATTCCCGGTGACGACCCCCGGCGGATCAACTGGAAACTTTACGGTCATGGGGGGGACCTTTTTGTACGGGAGGGGGAGCCCGAACCGCCGCCCCATTCCCACATCATCATCATGGTGGACACCCAAACCGATCCCGCTCTGTATAGCGCCGAAGCGGGGCGGTTAGCGGTGGATAAGCTCTGCGAAAATGCGCTGGCTGCGGCCCTGGAATGTGCCGCCAAGGGGATGGACGTGCTCACCGGGTACACCGGTGGTGAGATTCGGGGAGGAACTCCGGCGGAACTTGCCATGGCCCTGGCTTGGCCTGCGGCGCTGCCCCTGGACGCCGGAGGCCGAGGGGATTATCCCGAAGCGCCGGATAGGGGCTTCCTGATCCTTGCCCTGCCCCGGACCACCGGCGGCGCGGAGGCTACGGCGCTGGACCGGTTCCTGAAAAAACGGGATATAAAACAGGGGACGGATCTGATCTTCCTCTACGAAGGGGAGCAGCTCGACAGCCCTGCGGAAACTTGCGCCGCCATTTACGGTCAGAAAGGAGGGGTCCATGTCCGGTGCATCAGGCTTGAGTAGAAAGATGGCGCTTGCCCTTGGTTTGCGGACGGCGGCGCTCTTCGTCATCCTCTGCCAGTTCCGGCTCCTCGCCACGGACCTTGCGGACACCCCGGTTTTTGTGGCGGCCCTGGTCTGCGCCTTTGCTGCGGCGCTGATCCTTGCGGAAAAAAAACTTAAACCCATACCTGCCGTTATTGCCATGGGACTTATCCCATGGGCCGCCCGGTTCCTCGTCGCCTTCCCCCGAATTTTTGTTTCAGGCCCCGCCCCGGTTCTGGACGGGCTCCTCCTCAATCTGGATCGCAACAACTTTGTTTCACTGCTGCCCTTTTACTGGGCCGCTTTTACAACCTATTTTTCGATCCGATCCCGGAACTTTCTCCGGGGGGACATTGTGGCCGGGATCGTTTTGCTTTTGGGAACCTTCTCTGTTGCCGGGACCGCAGACATCGATCTGTACCGCTGGCCCATTATGATGATCGGCCTCTTTGCCGTCGTGAGCTTTATGCAGATTATTGCGTTGATGTTTTCACTGCCCCCGGAAATCGCCCTCCGCAAAAAAGAAAGTATCACCGCAACAGTAATACTGTTTCTGCTGATCGTTGGCGGGGGCGCGCTTTTTATCGGGCCCTCACAGGAACGGGCCCTTGAGCGGGGCGGGGGGCTTTTGGAGCCAAAGATTTTCAGCTTTGATTTTTCACAGGTTCTGCGGCTGGAAAGTGAAATCAGCATGAACGATGATTTGGTGCTGATCGTCAAAAAAGATTCTGAGGACACACATATATTTATTCGGCGTTATGTGCTTTCCGGTTACAACCGCAAGCAGGGATTTTTTCGGATAGAGGATATGGATGAGCGGGCTCATCCCCAGCGCCTGCCCGACCGGCCCGTCCGCTTTGCTGACGCTGAATCTTATCTGTCACCGGAAAAGGGCATGCAATTCTCCAGGATCACCAATCAGGAATACTATTTGGTGAACTTCGATTCATCGGCCTTTATCGGCATGAACATTCCCTTGTCGGTAACTCCCTTTGAAAGCTGGGACGCCTCATCTTTCAGTTCTGTTTATGCGGTGCAGAGCCGCACCAGCGAGGTCTTTCCCTTTGAATTGATAGCCGCAGTGGATGGGCCGCCCTCGGCGGACAGTTTGGGTTTGAGTCCCGAAGAGTACCGGATCTATACCGAATATGGTGATGATCAGCGGCTCAAGGCCTATGCGGAAGAAATCAGCGCCGGTTATAATCAGTACTGGGATATAATTCAAAGCATCTACGAATGGCTCAAATACGGGGATTACCGATACAGCCTGAAACCGGGAATCGCCCCTGACGGGGATCAGCTTGCACATTTTTTATACAACACGAAAAGGGGTTACTGTTCCTATTACGCATTTGCTTTTACCCTGCTTCTCCGTTCAATGGGAATTCCCGCACGGGTAAGCGCGGGCTTTTTTATCGATCCCGAAACCAGCGCCTTTGACTATTACCCGGTGCGTTCCGACATGGCCCACGCCTGGGTGGAAGTTTTTTATCCCGGCTACGGCTGGATCGAGTACGACCCCA
>BNUT01000239.1 GCA_025997555.1 Spirochaetia bacterium | reverse complement strand
TCATGTTACCTTGTAATGCCCTTTAATTTCCGCCTCATATTCTGCCTGAATCAGGGGCGCTTCGTCCACAATTTCAATCAGTATATCAGAAAAAAGATCATTAAACTGCCCGTTGATATCATCAACAATAAGTTCCGGCATGGTAAGCCCTTTCTGTGCCAGAGTTTCCAGTGCAGACAAATCCCCGCCATCCGCAATGATCCGCAGGGCTTCACCTTCAATCGGGCCAAGCCCCGTGAGGAATTCCGCAAGGGCGCCGCCGCTCCTGTTCGCCGTCTGAGTTATCTGCAAGGCAGGGGAGGGCGCGACAGGCGGTGCCGGTAGTATGGATGGCGGCGCTGAATCACTCCCTGAGTATTCAATTCGTAAAAGTTTCTGGACTTTTTCAGAATCATCCCGCAGCTTTTCCAGCGTTTCTTTTTTAAGGGCCGTCCCACCTCGAACATGGGATACCCGCAGTTCCCGCTGTTCCAGGACGGCGTCGGTAATTTCTTTCCACACCCCGCTTAAGGGAGGGACCTGACGGCGTTTGTCAAAATCCGTTTCTGCCCTTGTCCGGTAGGCGATGTACCGCAGCAGGGTGTCGAGAAAATTGAGGAGCGGCCTGTGGGAAGAAAATGAAACCCATTCGGCGGTGTAGGAACTTTCGCCGATTCCCTCAAGCCCTTCAAAAGCGGTAAAGGACATCGTTACAGGAATCGGGGGATAAAAAAATTCAAAGAACCTTATTTTGAAATGTTCCCGTAAATAGCGGTCAATGGCATCAAGAACCCGCCCGCTTTCCTTTTCCGAACTCACAGTAATACTGAGGAGCCTGATGTCATCAATGTTGATGGGGTTGTTCTCATCAATATAAATATGATGAAGATAAAGGTCCGTAATGATACTGTTTTTTATTTTCTGTACAAAAGGCAAGAGCCGGGGAATGGCGTCAGGAATATTGTAGATAAAAACAAAATCCATAATCCAGGGGAGTATTGTCCGGTCAAGGCCGGGGAAATCCGCACGGTATGCCGTATACAGTTCCAGGAGTTCCGTTAAATTCTTTTCAGGCCCGTCATCCACAAATAGGATCAGTTCACGGGCGCGGAGAATCACATCTACTGCGTTGGTCATAGATTTTCCATCCCTGCGGGATGCGTCCCGTTCGGCGATCAGATCCTGTGCAGAGATGTTTCTGAATTTCTTTTCAACAGTAAAATTAAAGATGCCGGGGGGGCGCAGTATTTTACCAGCGCTCCACTGATATTGCGGGGGCAGGGAGAGGACGGCCCTTGCGTTTCGTATGATATGGGGTTCCAGGTCCTGGGTGTCCCGGCGCAGGCCAAAGAAACTTTTAAGCCCCGGTATATTCCGATAACTGTCGAAATCAGAAAAGATGCCCAGCCGCATCTGTGTGTCAATTTGTGACAGACCGGTCTGAATATCATTCCGGTTAGAAACCTCTTCCGGTTCAACCAGGACCAGAATATCGCACCGGAGGCGTTTTGATGCCGTTAAATCCTCATAAAAGCTGATTTCCACGCCGCTGTTTTTGATGTCATCCTCAATCTGCGGCAAAAATTTGGAGAGGTATAATTCGCAGTATTCCTTTTCCATCAGTACTATTATCCTGCCATCTTTTTTAATTGAGGCGGCAAGTTTTGTAAGCCATGCGCTAAGACATTCCGCCTGTTCCCGGTGACCGTGCAGGATCACTCCCCCTGAAATTCCCCAGGCCCTGAGAAATTCCAGATGGGAAATAAAGATTTTCTGCGGCGGCCCCTCCCGCAGCCAGGCAGGCGGATCTTTAAATTCAAGGCCGGTAAAAAACTGAGGCAAATTTTTGCCGCCCCGGCGGAGAATTTCTGCGGCGCCCAGCCGGTATTCCTCAATAGGCGCGCCGCCGACTAAATAGCCCAGGGGAAGGACGCCGGTTTCTTTCAGCGTTTTCTGCGGCGCCCATTTATCGTCAAGGAGGATATAGTCCCGTTCCATAAGAGAGGAAACCTCGGCGGCGGGGTATAGCCGCTTGCCGTATTTCAGCGTTGGCTTTGCCTGCGCCTGTCCCGCGCCCCGCAGCATTTCTGTACGAGCGGTGAGCGTGAGGGACAATTTTTCCGGCAGAATAAAAACATTTTCTTCCGAGAGAAGCCGCCGCAGAGGCCCCGTTGCAAAGCGGTAGATGAGCCGCTCATGGGCAGCGGCAAACCGGGGAATTTCCTCCCCCCGCAGAACAAGGCGGTCCCGGTCGCCGGGTATGCCGTAATCTGATGTAAGCCGCGCCAGTATTTCTTCATCAATAATTTCATAAACAGTATTACTGTAGAACCGGTGCCGGGGTAGTCCCTCCAGGGGAAGCCAAAGGTTTGGGTTTACCAATTCCCGGTTTATTTTAATGATCACCGGCCCCTCGGCCCGGAGCAGGGAAAAATTGCCCTGCATTACGGTATTTCAGTGGATCTTATCCAGAACGCCAATCCGGGACTCCGGAGTCAGTATCTCCAAATCGGGAAGCCCATCCTGATCCCCGCCTTCAAGGATGTGGGTCCCTATCAGGGAGAACAGAGCGCCGGGAGCAATTCCGCCAGAAACAGTTCCTTTAATGGAATCCATTTGGTAAAACAGGGAGAAACCCTTTGGGGCATCGCCCTGGCCTACGGCGTTGATCCGGGAACCCTGGCCCAGGCAAACAACATGGACCTCAATGGCACCCTGAGCGTAGGGAGAAACCTTAAAGTGCCGATAATAGAAAATGATGAGTAAATTGAAAATAATCCATCATAACGCCCTCTGCATTTATTTCTTTTTTATGACAGCGGTGATATATGGGCAGATGAAGATCGATATTTCGGGGACCGTTGAGTGGGACAGGATGGAGATCAACGCGGCGGTTTCCCTGGATCTGGCTTCGGCAAATATCAGGCTCCCCACGGGGCGGACCCAGGGGGAAGAACTTATCGGCGCCGAATATATTGCGCTGATACGGCCCCATATACTTTCCATCCCCGTGGATTCATCCCTTACCATTGAAGATTATATTGAGGCGGGCAATTTTTCCCTGCTCCGGGCCGAGGGGCTTGCCCTGTCCGCCAGGGCGGTCCCCCCCAACCTTTCCGCAGATTTTACAAAACTTAAAGCGCAGTATACCATCAGTATTGCGGGGATCAGCGCGGAATTTATCCGCTGCGGCATAACGGACCATGGGGCTGCGCGGGTTTTGTACTTCCAGCATATTCCGTTCATAGATAAGGTTCATGTCGGTGTCCCAGATTTTTG
>BNUT01000238.1 GCA_025997555.1 Spirochaetia bacterium | reverse complement strand
TGAGGTCCCGCTGTTTCATACCGCAACCATAATTCTTCCGGTATGCTCCTGGACGGTTTTGAATTCGGGGAAAGCGACTATATCCGCATATAAAGAGGCGATCTTTTCCCGTACCAGTTCGCCGATGATTTCCGTGGGGGTTTTGTGTGTCGCAATCGCCCTGGTCATGAGGTAGTCCTCGGAAAGGGGGTCAAGGGCGATCATGCGGAAGCCCTGCCGGGTTGTAACGCCGCCTTTGGACGGATCGGTTGCCGGTACATGCGTGGTAAAGTATTCATCCAGCGCATCCCCTTCTTCATCAGTAATGTCTTGCATTCGATTCTCCTATTCGAATTTTTAACCACTAACCACACGAACCACACGAACAAAAGAGGGAAATTGGGTTCGTGCTGTTCGTGTGAACTGGCAGTTGTGACTCACACGGAAATACACTATAGTTGACAGGGGAGAAAATCAATGGAACTTTCATATACGTTTTGGCAGGCTGTAGAAGGCGGTTTTATCGGATTTATCAATCAATTTCCCGATTACTGGACACAAGGGGAAACCATTGATGAGCTGGAAAAAATGCTCGCCTCTTTATATGCGGATATAGTCGCTTTCCCCGAATTCAAAACCGTCCAGGAGCATACCGGAAGAATTATGGTTGCGGTATGAAACAGCGGGACCTCATAAAAATTATTCTGGAAAACGGTGCGGTTTTTGTCCGGCATGGATCGGATCATGACTGGTATCAAAATCCCCAAACAGGAAAATTTGAAGCGGTCCCTCGGCATCGGGAAATTAAAAAACAGCTTGCACAAAAAATCATTAAGAACCTTGCCTGATGTTTAACGCCCTGCCTCCGGCCCCCGGTACCTTCCCGCTACTTCCAGTTAGCGTGCAGGCCGGTAGTAACCGAAGCGGTACAACCCTGGAAGGTATTTAAATCAACCGTTGGCGTTGGCGGCGATGTAGCCGTGTTGCCATAGAACCCCATCGACAGGGCGTTTGAAGCAGAGCCGGTTAAATTTGAACAATTGTTAAATGTCAAATACATGAATCTGCTATTCTCTTGCTGCCCGCCGGCTTCCAACTCCCCGCAGTACCCAACGGGACCGACCATATCTTTGAACAGATGTTCGATGGCTGTTCTGCCTTAAACGCAAACATAGAGAACCTGATAGGAGCGAACATATTTAGTCCGGGGCAGCGAGGCAAGACTGGTACAGTAATAGAACATGCTGGAAAAGATATAGCTGGTCCCGTTGGGTACGGCGGGGAGTAAATCAGGCGATACTTCATTAAGATAGGTACATCCGTAAAAAAAATGGTAATAGGCATCGGCAAAGGCGGCAGTACTGGTGTTTTCTTTAATATGCCCCAGGGCTTTTAACAGCTTCCACTTATTGGCCGTTACACCGGCGACGCTTCCGCCAGTGCCAAACCCAAAGGCCGCATGGCCGGTATTGCTGTTGGCGGTGATTGTAATAGTATATTGCGGGTTCGGGACGGCGTAGGTATGGGGAATCCCCGGTCCGGCTGCTGCCCCGGTTCCAGTTACGGTCTGAATAATGCCATCGCCCCAATCAATGGTCCAGTCGTAGGACCAGATGTTAGTGGCGGGAATGATGAAAGAACCGGAGCTTCCGTCAATTACAAGAATGAGCGGGGGGCTGACAGGCCGTGACGGATCATCACGTTCCCTCGTGATCGGGATAAGATCATGGAGAAAGTTGCCGCACTGGGTCAGGAACAGGCTCAGGACAAGCAATGCTATTCGCGCGATTCTGGTTTTCATTGGTACAGACCTTCCTTTAATACGGTAATCTCTACCCGGCGGTTCAGGCGGCGGCCCGCTTCGGTGGCGTTATCCCCCAGGGGCTTCTCGCCGCCCCAGGCTAGGAAAACAAAACGGTCCTGCGATAGGCCCCGCTGGGTAAGGGCCTCTACCATGCGCGCCGTCCTTCGGTAGGACAGCTCCATATTATCCACCGGGGAGGGCACATCGGCCACATGGCCCTCCACCAGAAATCGATGGTTTGCCGGGACCAGCCTGAGCGCGGCGGCTATCATGTCCAGCCGGGGATATTCGGTGGGCAGGAACTGGTCGGAATCGGGAGCGAAATTGATGTTCCAGACGGTCATCATGATGCCCCGTATAACCGCCTCAACGGCGATATCCGCATCATCTTTGACCGCTTGCTTGAGATTGGTAAGCAGCTCTTCGTCGGACTTGGTCAACGGCGGCGGCGGTTTCACTTCCGGGGACGGCAGCAGTTTCACCTCCGGGGGCGGGGGTGGCGGTTTCACCTCCGGCAGCGGGGGCGGGGGCGGTTTCACCTCCTCCGGGGGCGGCGGTTTCACTTCCGGGGGCGGCGCCGGTCTCACCTCCGGCGGCGGGGGCAGCGGTTTCACCTCCTCCGGGGGCGGGGGCAGTTTCACTTCCTCCGGGGGCGGCGGCGGTTTCACTTCCGGGAGCGGGGCCGGTCTCACCTCCAGCAGCGGAGGCGGATCCGGTTTCACCTCCGGGGACGGGGGCGGCGGGGTACTGCGCCGGGGCAGGCGGGGTTTAAAGGCAATACCCGCCTCGATGGCCGGGATAAAGACGGGGTTCCCCTCTTCCACGATCATATCAAGCCCGGCCCCGACATGGAGGCTCAGGACGGGCGCCTTAGGGATTTTCCATACCAGATTCACGCGGAGAGTGGCCATCAGTTCAGGAGTCTGGAAGGATTCTTTTTCCAGGTCCCCGGACTGCAAATCCGCTTCGGGTATATCAGACGGATAGCGGGAAGCGGCAAAGAGCACGCCGCCAATTCCCGCCTCCGGCCGTATTCCCAGGCCTAAAGGCCGGCCCTCCGGCTCAGGGAGGGGGAAGGTATAGCCCGCCTTAAACAGGATGGGAATCTGGCCGACATTCTCGATGTGTTTAATCTTTCCCGTAAAAAAGGTATAGCCGGATTCCAGGGAAAAATCGAAACGCCGCCATTCATATCCCAGCGCGGCGCGGAACCCCGGCAGCGGGGTCAGATATTCCCAAAAATTATAGGAGGCGGAGAAGGGAAGGAAGTAATACTGCCCCATCGCCCTGATGAAAAAGGGCTGTTCTACCCCCCCCCCCCCCCCCCCCCCCCCCCCCCCCCCCCCCCCCCCCCGCCCCCCCCCCCCCCCCCCCCCCCCCCCCCCCCCCCCCCCCCCCCCCCCCCCCCCCCCCCCCCCCCCCCCCCCCCCCCCCCCCCCCCCCCCCCCCCCCCCCCCCCCCCCCCCCCCCCCCCCCCCCCCC
>BNUT01000237.1 GCA_025997555.1 Spirochaetia bacterium | reverse complement strand
GACAATCTCCCCCTCCGGGTCCAGGGTGTCGGTTTCAGCGCCGAAGCGGATAGTCCCCTCGTATTCCTTGGTACAGCGTGAAAACCAGGGGGTAAGTTTTACCGCCCTTCCCGCAAGAACCACAAGAAGGCCGGAGGCGAATTTGTCCAAAGTGCCCGTATGCCCCACCTTGCCGGTGCCAAGGGCCTTTTTCACGGCATTTAAACTGTCAAAAGAGGTGAGGCCGGATTTTTTGTTGAGGAGCAGAAGGCCCGACTTTTCACTTACCGTCATTAGATGCTGTTGTCTCACCGTTTACCAAAGTTTCTATCTTTTTGATCATATCAAAGCCTTCCCGGATACTTTCATCCGCGTGGAAACGGAGCCGGGGGGTTTTCCGTATGTGCATAAAAGCGCCAAGCTCCGCCTGAATGAAGCCTGCGGCGCTCTGCAGCCCCTCGACTCCCCGTGGGATATTGCCGTCCGCGCGGATATTGGAAACATACACATCCGCATAGGAGAGGTCACGGGAAACCACAACCCTGGTTATGGAAAGAAAGGGGTTGACCCTGGGGTCCTTGATTCTGCCTTCAAGGATAAGGGCGCTTATCTTTTCCTGCACAAGCGCCCCTACCCGTTCAGTCCGGTATTCCGCCATATCCTAACTTAACTTCCGGGCCACTTCCACCATTTCGAAGACCTCAAGCTGATCACCAACCTGGACATCGTCAAAGTCTTCGAAGCCGATACCGCATTCGTAACCGGCGGCCACTTCCCGGACATCGTCCTTGATACGCCTGAGGGAGCCGATCTTTCCGGTGTGGATAGTGATATCCTCCCGGATAATATTGACGCTGGCGCTCCGCTTGACCGTGCCGGTAAGCACATAACAGCCGGCGATGGTACCGAATTTCGGGGTTTTGAAGGTGTCCCGCACTTCCACGGTGGCGATAACCTCTTCTTTGGTATCGGGCTTGAGCATCCCTTCCATGGCCTGCTGGATTTCCTCAACCGCCTTGTAGATGACGTTGTAGCGGCGGACATCAACCTTTTCCTGATCCGCAAGAAGCTTTGCCTTGGGCACAGGCCGCACGTTAAAGCCGATGATGATGGCGTTGGAAGCGATGGCCAGGTCCACATCCCCTTCGTTGATGGCGCCGGGGAGGGCCTGGATAACGTTGAGCCTGATTTCCTTGGTAGAAAGTTTTTCCAGGCTGGAACGGAGTGCCTCCGCGGAGCCCTGCACATCGGACTTGATGATCACCTTGAGTTCCTGAATCGCCCCGTCGCTGATGGTGTCGTAGAGGTTATCCAGGGTGATCTTCCTGATGTTTTTGGCGTCCTCAAAACGCTTGAGTTCCTGCCGTTTGGAGGAGAAGCCCCGGGCGACCTTTTCGTCATCAACCACCTGGAGGGGGTCCCCGGCATTGGGTATCCCCTCGAAGCCGAGCACTTCGACCGGCATTGAGGGGGTGGCTTCTTCAAGCTTGCCGCCCTTGTCGTTGAAAAGAGCCCGCACTTTTCCGGGCCAGACACCGGCCACAAAGGAATCCCCGATGCGGAGGGTTCCCCGTTCTATCAGCACGGTGGCCACGATGCCCCGGCCATGGTCGATCCGGGATTCCAGGACCTTCCCTTCGGCGCTGTGTCCGTAATTGGCCTTGAGGTCCAGAACTTCGGCCTGCAAAAGTATGGCGTCAATCAGCTTGTCGATACCCTCTTTCCGCAGGGCCGAGAGTTCTACGAACATGGTCTGTCCGCCCCAGTCCTCGGGCATAAGCCCCAATTCGGAGAGCTGGCTCTTGACCCGGTCGGGGTTTGCTTCCGGCTTATCCATCTTGTTCACCGCCACGATGATGGGAACTTCCGCTTCCTTGGCGTGGTTAATGGCTTCGATGGTCTGGGGCATGACCCCGTCGTCGGCGGCTACCACCAGGACAACGATGTCCGTTACCTGCGCGCCCCGTGCCCGCATGCGGGTAAAGGCCTCATGGCCGGGGGTGTCCAGGAAGGTGATCCTGCCGTTGGGGGTCTCCACCGTGTAGGCCCCGATATGCTGGGTGATGCCCCCGAATTCCCCGGACACCACATCGGCGCTGCGGATTGCGTCCAGCAGCTTGGTCTTGCCGTGGTCAACATGGCCCATAACGGTAACCACCGGGGGCCGGTGATCCAGGGCTGCCCCGTCATCGGAGCCGGTTTCGATCAAGGTTTCATCGTAAAGGCTGATGATCTTTACATCGGTGCCGAATTCGCTTGCCAGAATGGTGGCAGTTTCCGCATCGATCTGCTGGTTGATGGTAACCATCTGGCCCATGCTCATGAGCTTCTGGATAAGGTCCGAAGCCTTGAGGTTCATCTTCCGGGCAAGTTCCGATACGGAGATGACCTCCATAATTTCGATGGACTTGGGGATGGGGTTGGCCATATGGGTGATTTTCTTCTTGGTCTGGAGGAGTTTTTCCTCCATCTCAAGTTCCTTGTCCCTGCGGGTATAGACCGGCTTTTTCGCCTTGAATGTCCGCTTGACCGGTCCCTTGCCTTCGCCTAATGAGGTAGAAGCAGAGGGAAGGCCGTTGTTACCGCCCGGTCTTCCGCCCGGACCGCCGGGCCGTCCGCCAAAGCCGCCGGGTCTTCCGGGGCCGCCCGGACGGGGTCCGTTAAAGCCGGGCCTGCCGGGTCCGCCGCCAAAACCGCCGGGGCGGGGGCCGTTAAAACCGGGTCTGTTACCCTGCCCGCCGGGGCCGTTAAAGCCGCCCGGACGGGGACCATTGAAGCCGGGTCTGCTGCCCTGCCCGCCTTGTCCACTGGGACCGTTAAAGCCGCCGGGACGGGGACCGCGATCCCCGCCGGGGCCGTTGAAGCCGCCTTCGGGACGGGGGCCCATGGGTCTGCCGCCGACCCGGCCTGCAATGCCTGCGGGCCGTGCCGGGAAGGGCGGCTGGGATGGACGGGGTGAACCCTCTTCACGGGGATTGCGCCCCACAGGACGTCCGCCGACCCGGCCGGCTGCGGCCGCAGGCCGCTGGGTAATGGAAAAGGGAACCGCCCGTCCGGAATCCGCACCCCGTGACACCTCCGCCGGAGAAACCGCGGCGCCTTTAGCAGGCGGAGACGGTCAATCAGCCGCAATCGATCAAAAGACAGACAGCCCTTCTGAACATCCTGCTTCACAGAGCCCTGCGGAAGGTAAAGATGCCGGACCGGCGGTTCCCTTTTCCATTACCCAGCGGCCTGCGGCCGCAGCCGGCCGGGTCGGCGGACGTCCTGTGGGGCGCAATCCCCGTGAAG
>BNUT01000236.1 GCA_025997555.1 Spirochaetia bacterium | reverse complement strand
GATAAACCGGTTCATATCCCATTTGATATAGGAAATGGGCGCACATTCAAGGATCACGGAAAGTACCTTAAAAAGATGATCCACTATTTCCGGCCTGCCCATATCCAGCACATATTGATTGCGCTGTTCCGTCCGGGGGCGTTGGGGTATGTGGATGGCCCAATCCGGGTGGGCACGGAATAAATCACTGTCGGGGTTTACCATTTCAGGCTCTATCCAGAGGCCGAATTTTATTCCCAGGGCAGTAACTTTTTTTGCTAGCCCTGCAACTCCTTCGGGAAGCTTGCCCTTGTGGGGAAACCAGTCACCCAGACTGGAATGATCGTCATCCCGTTTGCCGAACCAGCCGTCGTCCAGGACAAAAAGTTCCGCCCCCAGGTCGCGGGCGGAGGCGGCCATTTCCAGTATCTTTTTTTCGGTAAAGTTGAAGTAGGTCCCTTCCCAGTTGTTGAGCAGTACCGGCCGCTCAGCCTCCCGCCATGAGCCACGGGCAAGGCGGTTACGGTAGAGTTCGTGGAAGACTTGAGAAAGTCCGTTGAGGCCGCCTCCTGACCATGCCAGTATTGCCTCGGGGGTATCAAAGACCGCGCCCTCCGCAAGCTCCCAGGAGAAAGTTTCGGGATTAATGCCAATCCGCAGCCGAGTAATGTCCCACTGATCCACCTCAACATCGGCAATAAAGTTACCGGAATAGATAAGGCTTGCCCCCAGGACTTCCCCTTCGTTTTCTGTGGCGGATGGACGCCGCAGTATGAGCGCGGGGTTTGTTTGGGCGCCTGAAATGCCCCGGCTGCTCTGTATGCCCTGAAAGCCCGTCCGCAGGGGGGCGTCACCGATGTCAAATTCCCGGGCCCAGGCGCCGGTTAAGGTGATAAGGTTCCAGCGGCTGTCCGGCAAATCAAGGGAAAGGCTTATGGCATTTTCTAGGGTAATTTTTTTATTTCCGTCATTAACAAAACGGGTATGCCGGGCCAGACAGTTATACTGCGCGAATATCGTGTAAAACAAAATAACCCGTATGCCCGATTCCGCATCAAGGAGTTCCAGCTCTAAAGTTGCCGCTTCATCATCTTTTTCCGTGTAAGTTGACGGCAGTCCGGGCAGACCAAGCTGCCCCGGCTTTCCCGCGTATATACGATGACTTTTGTAACAAGGCTCAAGCACCGCAGCCCCCTCGGTAAAGCGGACTACAAAGGCGGGACGGCGGAAGTCCCCGTTTCCATTAACGGGATATTCAAAGCGGGTAAAGGTCTTGTCATTATTGGAAAAGCCCGGAAAAGGGATGGGGTCAAGCAATGGGTAAGCGCTATTTTTTCGCAGGGCTGCGCCGACATATACCTGGCCAATGAAACCATTTTCCAGAATCCTGATGATATAACTGAAATTGCCGTTGCACAGATGGAATTGCTTTGCGGCGGCGTCAAATGAAATAGACATAGTTTCTTCCTAAAATGGGGTGTTTGCAAAAAGCGCCCTCCAGGGAGAACGCCGGTTTCAGATATATTTTTCAACATATACCATAAAGATTTACGCTATCATCTCCCGGGGCCGATTGCCCCATGATTGACCCATAAAATCGTGTAAAATCTATATCCGCCTTCTTTAAGTATTTCTGGACATTCTGCGGAGGGCAATGAAGCCCGCTATCGCTATCCCGAACAACACAATGGTTAGAAAAATCTGCATTGCCATTTTATCCCCCCAACCAGTTTTTTATGAGGTCTATAGCACTTAATAAGCCGCTTATAGTGGCCCCCAGCGTTATAATCTCAACTACTCTTTTTGCCGACTTGTCCGGCTTCGTTATCGCCGCCAGTATCGCTTCGTTGCTTTCCGCAATCCGTCGCAAAACCGCTTTATCTTCGGCATCCATAATTTAGTGTACTACACCGGCAAGCCGTTGGCAAGGGGAAGCGGTAAAAAGTTGTAAATAGTTATATATGGAAGGCCTTGATATCTATTCCGTAGTAGGCGGAGGATAGGGGCATTAATCATCCCCCATTTGCCATGAGGATACGATAGACGTTTCCGGGTCCACCAGAATAGTAATAGTCTCCCGGCTGGATGCGCTCCCGGCACTGAATAGCCGGACCCCTTTCACGATCTGGACACTATCGCCCTGGACCGCCCGGCGGGTCTTAATCCAGTAGTAGCTGATATAGTTTGATCCCCGGTGTTTTACGGATTTTGTAGGGGGCGGCATAACGGCCAAGACTTCGTCAATGTGCTTGCCGATAAAGCCGTTAAGTTCCTGTCCCATGGCTTCCCGGCGTTTCCGCTCCCTCTTTTTTCCACCAAAATAGAAATCAATGTAAAGATACAGGGAATAGACGGCAAAGGCAATGAGTAGGGCAATGGAAAGGTTTCCCCGGAAACCTTCAAGAGGGGCATCTCCAGGGGGATATAGAGACAAACCATCCTACTATAAGTCCTAACCATATAACTGTTTTTATTAGCACTCGTAAAAATACCGGCATAAATCCTCCTTATTCCTTTATAAACTCATAAACCACGCTATTTTCTAAATTTATAGCGCATCGATTCCCGTCTGTAAACGAATAACATTCCCTTCCCATTGATAAAATTTTTCCATGCTTTTAATATCCCCTTCTTTCTTAAAATATGCCTTGTACTTATTATTTTTTATTCGTATTGAGGGGTCTAATACCCCGCCCCTTGGGGCGGTTAAAAGGTATTAGACCCCGAATATAACCACCTTTAGAGAACAACATACCCCGCTGCTTGCGGCGGGGTATTTGATTGTTTGGATTATAAACCTACTATCAATTATCTCATCTGAGAAGTTATGGTTATCATTATGGGTACATTTACTATATTCAACTTCATAATTGCATGTCGGACACCATGTCTTTAGGCTCGTAATGTAAGGTTCTGGATCGCGTTCGTCATACTCCCATTTATATGGGGTGCCATTAAATACCCCATATATATAATTAAAGTTGGTAAACCCCCGGCTATGCCGGGGAGACAATAAGGGTTTGACCTTTCCGGGAGTATCAAGGATGCTCTCCTATCAGTGAACGGCTCAAAGTTCAATAGACAGGAGGCATGAATGAAAGACTATAAGAGTCTATCCCATAGCGTATGGGACTGCAAGTACCACATAGTGTGGATACCGAAGTTTCGGAAGAAGAAGCTTTATGGGGAAGTGGTGGGATATATCAAAGGTAA
The DNA here is from genome assembly GCA_025997555.1 of Spirochaetia bacterium. Taxonomy (GTDB): domain Bacteria; phylum Spirochaetota; class Spirochaetia; order Treponematales; family Breznakiellaceae; genus BNUT01. The sequence goes on along the minus strand of BNUT01000236.1, from coordinate 100 downwards.
AAGCGCCATAGCGATAGCCCGAACATATTTGGGCAAGCGGCAAAATTTTACCGGGCAGAACTTCCGGGCAAGAGGATACTTTGTATCGACAGTAGGATTG
>BNUT01000235.1 GCA_025997555.1 Spirochaetia bacterium | reverse complement strand
TTCGGGACGGTCGCAGGGATAGGCACAGATTCTGGCGGAGCAGCTTATCCTGCCGGAGAAGCTGCTAAAAGCGATGGAAGAAACCGTTGCCGAAAAGACGCAGGCGGCGGCGGGTCCAGTGTCGCGAAAGCGACAAGGGGAATTCGTGACCCGCCTGCGGGGCATGAATTCCCCTGACAGGACCCCCGATTATTCATCTGTGTGCCCGTTGGCCGCCACGGTTGCAGGGGGGGGCTGGGGCAGTTTGACATGAACGAATAAAGCCTTTAATCTTCAATATATGATCCCCCAGGCGGCAAAGGTCCCATGAAAATACTCTGCATCTCGGATCAAATCGATCCATTAGTGTATACCAACTCTATCAAGGAGCGTTTTAGGGACGTGGACATGGTCCTCAGCGCCGGGGACCTCCCCATGGATTACCTGGATTTCATCGTATCAAGCCTCAACAAACCCCTCTTCTTTGTGTTCGGGAATCACAATTTGAAAGAATTGAAATATTATACAAAAGGAGGGGACCCCTTTGCCGAAGAGGCAGACCTGGGAAAGCCGGGCTTTCAGGGCTCAGGGGCAGTTCATGTACACGGCAGGGTTGTCCATGAGAACGGGCTCATCATCGCAGGACTGGGGGGCTCCATGAGGTACAACCATGGGGAAAATCAGTTTACCGAGTTTCAGATGAAGATGCAGATACTCCGCCTTGTCCCGGCGCTGCTCTTTAACCGGATCTTCCGGGGCCGGTACCTGGACATCCTCCTGACCCATGCTTCTCCCAAGGGCATCCACGACAAGCAGGATAAATGCCACTGGGGCTTTGAGTCCTTCCTGTGGTTCATGAAAAAATTCAGACCCAGATACCTTATTCACGGGCACATCCACCTCTATGATCTGGCGGATGTCCGGCTGACCCAATACGAAAAAACTCAGGTCATCAATGCCTACAGCCAATACGTCATTGATACGGCGGCGGGGGAATTGATGACGGCAAAGGAAAACTAAAAAAATGACTGAAGAGACTTCTTACAAAGTTCAGGCAGAGAGTGATTTTCTTAAAGCGCGGAACAAGGCCTTTCTTTTCCAGATCCAGCACTTTCTCAATACTGATCAAAACCGGCTCCTTTCATTTAATGATGTAAAGGAAATCCTCAAACCCAAAAACCAGGTCTACCAGGGCATGCAGGTCGTGCCCATTAATCGTATCGTGGGCAGCGAGGGCCGGTACCGGGATTTCACCAAATTTTTCCTGCCCCGTGCGAATCACCTGAAGAACCGGTGGGAACGGGTCGATATGGCGGCCCTTCAGGATATTGCCCTCCCTGCCATTCAGCTCTATGAAATCGGCGGGGTCTATTTTGTCCGGGACGGAAACCACCGGGTATCGGTGGCCCGTGCGCAGGGAGTTGAGATGATCGATGCAGACGTGATAAGCCTTTCCAGCGAAATCACCATTGATCCGGGTATGTCAACCGATCAATTAAAGGAAGCGGTCATCGCCCTTGAAAAAAAGATCTTTTACGAAAAAACCGATTTTGGAAAACTTACCGGCTGTGATGATTTAAATTTTACCATGCCCGGCCGCTATGACGTGATCTACAATCATATATTGGTGCATAAATATTTCATGAATCAGGGGATAGAAGAAGAAATCCCCTTTGCCGACGCACTGGTTTCCTGGTTCAAAGAGGTGTACTCTCCCGTCATTCAAATTATTCAGGATGAATGGCTCACCCTGAATTTTCCCGGCAGAAGTCCCGGCGATCTTTATGTCTGGATCGTAAAGCATTGGGATTTTCTGAAAAAAAAATACGGGGTCTATTCCCTGTCCGATGCGGCAAAGGATTTTTCCGTCAAATACGGCCAGAACAAGGGACCCTTTTACCGGTTTATCGCAATGCTCGCAGGCCGCATTGGCCGCTTGTTCAGGACAGCATGAGTTTTCTTGATATCAGGGGCAAGCCCTTAACCGATCCTCCCTATAACCGCTTTTTCGATTTTATTGCCCCCGGCGCGGATCGCTTCGCCCTCATCAAATCCCTGCTGGAAGAATTTCATCTCAATTCCCTGGTACTGAGCATCGCCGGGAACCGTCATTTTTTCATCTTTCCCCGGGGGCAGAGCCTGAAATCCGCATCGGGAACCGCCTTCCCCTTCCGGGGGCAAAAACCCATTGTTCTGGCCGCCCATTATGATCGGGTCCCCCAGAGTCCCGGAGCAAACGATAACAGCGCTGCGGTTTTTCACCTGATAAAAGCTGCATTGAAACTTGAGGAACAAAAAACCGGGCGCTGGATAATCATCTTTACCGACAAGGAAGAACTGAAATCCGGTGAAGGCATCACGGATCAGGGTTCCTACACCCTGGCGGAAACCCTGCGTCAGGGCGGACTTGGGGAAGCCCGAATTTTTATCTTCGATGCCTGCGGCGCCGGGGACACCCTGATCATCTCAACCACCACGGATCATCTGCTGCGTAACGATGAAGGGCCGGGAATACAAAAAACCCGGCGGCAGACAGAGGCTCTGCGGCATCACGCCCTTAAAACCGCCCGTGATCTGAATCTGCAAAAAGTGCTTCTCCTCCCCACTCCCTTCTCGGATGACGCAGGATTTCTGCGGGCAGGCATCCCTGCACAAACCATCACCATGCTCCCCGCCGCAGAGGCCCACCCCTTCGCTTCCCTCCTGCGGGGAAAACCGGGTTTTTCACAGGTCCTGCTCTCCCGTGAAATACGGGAAACCGCAGACAGGGAGCGCATCCCCGAAACCTGGCGCGGCCTCAACAGTCCCGAAGATAATCACCAACGGCTCAGTCCGGAACACTACGGGCAGGTTGTAAGCTTTGCGGCGGGACTATGCAGGTAGGGACCGGATAACTAAAAGTTTCGTCTATGTTGCAAATTTGAATGGATTAGGGAAAAAGTATTTGTTAATTGGGAGTTATGTGTAATAAAAACCAGAAAATATACTAAGAAATTACCCCACATCCATGTGGGGTAAGGAGCATAAAATAAAACATTTAGGGATTGACAAAATATTGATAATATTATTAGAGGTTATTATGAGTAAAATATATGGACTGATGCTTGGAATAATAATTACTGGAAATTTATTTGCACAATTACCATTGGATAGAAATGAATTCGGCATAAAAAATGTTGAAACTGGAAAAGTATTCGGTTTAGGAGATGAAATTAAAACTTTAATAACATCTGATAAAATATATGAAATCAAAGAGAGGGAATATAGCAATATTACTTATCAAGAATATAAAAACAAGTTTGTCATTTCCGTCAAATGTAAAATTTAATTCAATATGATCATATTCATTATTTAT
>BNUT01000234.1 GCA_025997555.1 Spirochaetia bacterium | reverse complement strand
TAGTCCACCTGGACATCCTCCCACTGGCCCCCGCCTCCGTTGCTCAGCTTTGTCCAGTCCTTGCTCCCCCCAACCTTCTGTTCCACATCCCCAACCCGCTTCTTCCCCTCGAACGCCGCCTTCTTCTGTATGTCCCACCCGATATAGCGGCTGCCGCTTATCTGGGTCTTGATGCTCTCTTTCACATCAAAGCCGATAAGGCTCTTCCCCCACTCATAGATGATGTCATCAATGCGGACCTTCATCTGGTCCTTCACATAGACCTTCTTCCCGAAGGTATAGATATCCCGCCCGTGCTGGCGGACCAGGGACAATACCAGGTCCAGGTCGGTCCGTTCCCCGCCTTCCCAATAGTCAATGGTTCTGCCGAAGGCGTCTATCTCCCCCTGCAAGTCATAGAAAGAAACCAGCCGCTGAATAGCCTCTGAAGGGCTTTTCCGCTCAAACACACGGGAATGAAGAGCGTGACCCAGCCGGTGGAGGGTACTTGAGCCGGTTACGATAAAGTGTTCGGTCCCGAATTCGGGGAGAACAATCGTGCGTCCGGTGATTTCCCCGCTGAACACCTCGTTCATGTCGTCCTTATAGCCGAGATGGACGGAAATCAGGCTTTCAAAGCCGGTCAGGCTGTCGTTTTGGAGTTTTTGTTCGCAGGAATCGAAGGAGATGACGCATTCGGAGATGCCGTTAAGCTTGTCGTAGACCTTGACGGACCGCAGGGCCCCCTCGTGGGCCTGGTTCAGGCGGTTCCCGTCGATATAGATAATGCATGTGGGCACTAAATGTCTGTTATCCGCCATCCCGGCTCCCTCTGGGGTATCATTTTACCCCAGACTTCGTTCCTTTTCAATCCGAATTTAACAAAAGCTTAAATTCGATTAGGCCGAACTTCGGGTTTCCATGAAGTAGGCATATCGCCGGAAAACTAGGAGAATTTAGCCACGAGGCACAGAGTTTCAATGAGAGAAATCTTTTCTTCTCCGTATACCGACGAGTGCTAGGCAAATTTGGCGCCAGGCACTCTTGCGTTCCCGCTCGTCAGCCCATCGCTTTTTTCTTTTTATAAGTTGCTAAAGTTAGGTTGAAATGGATAAAAATACCCACTGCTTCCGCCACTATCACCGCTATTATCTCTACAATAAATAGCAAACCATCATACCTACGGTCACGCGGGTTCAATTTTGACAGATTTTGATTTGGCAGATATAGTCTATAATCCCAATCATAGTAGCTAAAAACAATAAAATCATAGCAGTATTGCGCCGCAAGATATATTTCCTTTAATTCAGACTGGCTGGGCCGATTGTCTCTTTCAAAGTCCAATTTTCTATAAATGTTATCTTGCTCTTTTAATTTAATGTAAAATTCGTCAAGTATCTTAACTCTATAGTAGGGGACAGAAGCATTTTCTTTTTTAACTAAATATTCTTCGCAAAATTCATCAAAAGATAGATCCCTATCAATAATCGCAGTCGCTATTTTACCATTGATGTCTATTCCAGTCGATATGATGTCTTCTCCAATAGTAATATTGTTAAAATACCGAATGTATCTATTATCCTCATTATACCATAAGTAAGATCTTCCTATATCATAAAAACCATCGTTAACATATGCAAATATAATAGGACCGGTATTTAAGCTAGCCTCTAGAGAATTCTCTTTGTTCATCCTCGTTTTATTCTGTTCCAGCCTCCTCCCGTCATTCAGGAGATCGGGTCCTGACGGGAGGAGATCAGGAGCCGATGATACGGTACAGCCGAAAAGAAAATGCATACATAGTATGCTAATAAGTAACTCTTTCATCATATTTCTTTTTGTTATCCTCTTTTTTTTCTAAAGCTCGCAATTCCTTCCGCAAACTGTTTTCGGTGAATTCTTCGTCCTTATACTCACCAAGTCCAGTTGTTTTTGCTTCCTCATAGGGAAAATCTGCACCAATTGCTTTTTGTTCCTCTTTTGTCTCTCCGTTCTCTTTATAAATTAGCGTGAATCTATATTCGTTTCGGCGATCATCACTTACCCCATTGGCCATATGTAAAGCATGAATTAACTCATGTCCAACGGCTATTTCTAAAGGCGTTTTTTCATTGTGAAGTTCTTTTGTTTTTTCATCTTGCAGAGTATCTGGAGCATTATCGTCAATATTTATATAAACTACTGAGCCTGTCCCTGAACCATTACTAGCACGGGTCCTATCCACCGGATCTATATGAGAACCTTTCAATGATTCAACAATTACTATTTTATCTTTAGTCTCGTGTAATCTTGAATTTATGGCACTAATTAATTTATTGCCTAGCGAATTTCCATCTGAGGTAGTAATAATGCCGTGTATATTATCCATTTGTACCTTGGGATCAAGCTTTTTAAGGCTTTCAAAAATTGGCCGCCTAAAAGTAAATGAAGCTAGTAGATTAACTGCAATTATTCTTAATGTTCCCGCAAATGGATCTTCTACATAGACTTGCCCTCCTCTATCAGATATTTTCTGCTTATCTGGTTGTCCGCCTCGTCCGCCCTGTCCGCCTGCCATTATTCCCCCCAGATAGAAATTTCTAATGAGACAAATGGTATATGGTGTATTTTTTCCATATAGCCGTTATTATCGGTAATACCATTTATGGTTGAACCATCAGGTAAATACAGCGTATATTTTGTATTCGCCAATACTTTATTTGTATGTCTATTAATAAGTTGTTTATAAATCCAGTCACTTACATTGAGTATTGTACTTTTTTCGCTCATTATATCCCCATACTCCGCTATAAAATGATATTCCGGCAGGGTATACCCCTTCTCCTTCAATTCCCGCGCGCTCGTTGAGCCGTCATCGTCATCAGGCACATACTCAACTTTCCACTTCTTCTCAACTTTACCATTCTGTACCGTCTCGGATAAATCTTTTACACGATCATGCTCGTCATCGTCATCGTGTTCCCATATCGTTACGTTTACGCGTTCCCCGTTGTTGATGTTCTTCACATCAAAACACAGGCTGACTTCGTCATCCACCAGGGCTCCCGTTACCTCTTTCCCGTCCTTCATCCACCGCAGGTTGCTGAACTCAGGCGTCTGCTCCTCTTCCTCTTGGGCTTCTTCTTCCCCTTCATCCTGGGACGCCGCTGTGGCCTGTTGATGCGCCGCATCCGCATGGCGGTCTGCGACCGCAGTCCCCTTCCCAACCACTTCTTCCACCATATTCCGCTTTAGCCCAAACTTCGTGATATACCCACCTTCCAGGCTAAAGTCATGGATGACATATTCCGCTATATAATCCCCCGTCCACACCTTCCCCGCATTCTTCACCGTCACCTGCATCCCCGCCAGCAGCTTGCTGTTCC
>BNUT01000233.1 GCA_025997555.1 Spirochaetia bacterium | reverse complement strand
GAGGGGGAATCCGTTCCAGATTTTTGAAAATAATCTGAACTGGTAATATGGCGTCACGCAGAAAAGCGCGGATACTGGCCTTCCAGGCCCTCTATTCCTGGGAAGTAAACGATGCAATCAATACCCCTTGCACCGGTTCCCCGAAATCTTCGGCCATCCCCGAAGGTCTGCTGGAATTTTCCTGGCTGGAAAGTGATAAAAGGGCGGCTCTGGAAGAGGATATTTCCGGTTTTTCCCGCCTCCTGGTAGTGGGGGCCATCGAAAATATCGCGGCCATTGACGCCATGATTCGGCGGCATCTGGAAAATTGGGATATTTCCCGGCTTAACCGGGTGGATCTGGCCATCCTCAGGTTGAGCGCCTACACCCTTATGTATCAAACCGATGTGGCTCCTTCAATTGTGATTAATGAGGCCATCGGCATATCAAAGGAATTCGGCGCCGATGATTCATTCCGCTTCATTAATGGCGTACTGGATAGCATCAAGCGTACCCTCCAGGGGACTCAAGTCCTGCCGGGGCCGGTTACTCCGAACAAATGAAAAACCCCTCCGGTGACTTGCGAAAAATACTTTTTAAAATTGCTTTTGTTACCGGACTTATCCTTGCTGTTGGAATTTGCGGGGCCCTGCTTTTTTTCTCCCTCAATCCGGGGAGGAACCTTTTTGCCGGCGCCTCTGATCGCGATGTCTTTCACCGGCTGCTCCGGGAATATGACGCTTTTCTTGCCGCTTCGTGGACTCCTCCGATTTCAGGCCCCGCAGAACCCGATTCTTTAAACCGAATGTTGGACAAACTTGAAAAAAACGCCCAGGGGGTGGAAACCTGGCTTTCGGTTTTGAAACGCCGCCGGAACCTTGCCCTACAGTCCCCCCGCTTCCTTGGCCAATACCGGGACGCCGCCCTACGCGCCGCTGCGGCCTTCCCCCATTCCGAGCCTTTGGCCGCTGTGGCCGTCGAGGCGCTCCTGCTTAATTCTCCGGTAACAGAGGAAACTGCCGGGACGCTCAAAAACTACGCCTCCCGCATTAGTGAGCCCCGGCTTAGCCCCCTGGTTCTGGGCATCCGTATCCTTTCGGGGGATATGGAAAATTCACGCCTCGCCGCTTCTTTGCGTCTGGAACCCCTGCTGGCTGCGGGTTTGCCCTATTTACGGGCCGGTCTTCCTGATGACGAAGGGGACCGCCTTATCGCCGACCTGGGGATACTCCGGCTTTTGCGTGGGGATATCTCCGGCGCGGCGCTGGAGATACAGGCTATTTCGGCGGGGACGAATTTTTCGCCGTTGCTCCATTTTATGGCCGAATATTACTACGACTTTGGGGACCCCCTTCGGGCTGCGGCGTTGTTTTCCCGGTTTAATGATGAAATAAGTATGAGCCGCTCCGCCGATGCCCTCTGGCTTGGGGCGGAGGCCGCCGCCGCCCGGAACATCTGGAAAATTCTCGCCGCGCCCCAGGGCGCCTTATCCGCAATAGGGCTGCGGAGCCTTTATAACCTGGCTGTTACGGCAGAAGATCAACCGGAAGCGGCCGCCTGGCTTGGGCGCCTTTTTTCCGAAGGGCAGAATGACCCATCCCTCTGGGCTGATCCCTGCTTTCCTGCCGGTATCATCCGCTATACCCGTTTACTGGACACGCAGCGGGCTCTGGCAATTCTCGAAAATGAGGAACTGCAAAAACAGCCCCTGCCGGATATGGAACTACTGCGCCGCCGCAGAGAAATCTGGCCGACGGATCGGATCGTGGCCGAAACATGGCTCCTTCTGGGCCGCTACCCGGAGGAATCCGCCCTCTACCAATGGGGTGCATACTATTTCGATCATCAGCGGAAATACGATGAAGAGGCCCTGCTGATCAAAACTGCGGAGCGCCGTCAGATCGGCGGCCCCTGGCTTGACTTCAATGCGGCCATCCGGTTGATAGGGGATGGCCGTCTTGAGGAGGCGGAAGAATACCTGCGGGGCATCCCCCGGTCGGCCAAAATTTGGCAGGCAAATGCAAACCTTGCCCGGCTCCTGGAATTCCGCCGGGCCCCGGCGGAGGCTCTGGAATACTATGAAACCGCCGCCGCCCTGGTAAAAGATCCGGAATCTGCCTCACGTATCCAGCTCCGCATCGCGCTCTGTTTTCAAGCCCTGGGCCGTATTGAGGATAGCCGCCGGGTTCTTGAATATGCACTGGACCTTAACCCGGATAACTTTAAAGCCCGGACGGAACTGAAAAGAATTAGCGATGAGTAATGGCAGTAAAAAAAAGCCCAAGTCAAAGACTTGAGCTTTTTTACCGGAGAAATGACAGGGCTTATTCGATGACAGCGAGGATGTCCTGCATTTTAAGGATCAGGTGCTCATCCCCGTCGATCTTGATCTGGGTTCCGGCATATTTATCATACAGAACCTTCTGTCCGGCCTTCACCTTGATGACTTCCTTGTCATCTCCTACTTCAACCACCACTCCGCTCTGGGTCTTTTCCTGGGCCGTATCGGGAATGATGATTCCGCCGGCGGTTTTCGCTTCGGTCTTCTCAAGCTTGACTATGACCCGGTCTGCCAAGGGTTTTACTTTCATATGATCCTCCGTTTGCACTATTGAATGTGAATTTATATAAAATATACAAAAATCACTCTATCTGGTCAAGAAAATAATTTAAGCCCGGATTTAAGAGCTTTTTCAATGTTTTGAGTCAAAATGACCCGGTTTTTGGTGTATTTTGGGGAATCGGGTCATAATGGGACTTTTTTGATGAGGGTAGCCCGGCCTTGTACTTTTCCGGCTCTTTCAAATGAAATGACGATACATTCATCATCATTGTAATTCTTTGTATTATAGGGAATTACACGATTTCCTGAGAATTTATCCGAATTGGCTCAATCTGGCACGCTTCTTGCTTATTTATTAATATAAGAAAACCGGAAAAACCCGGAAAACACCCAAGGAGGCAGAATGACCGCGATTAAGACGAAAAAAACAAAGACCCAGGCAGATGGATTCGGCGCTAATGAAAACGTGCTGTCCGCTTATCTCAAGGAAATCAACCGGATACCTCTTTTAAGCAGGGAAGATGAAGACAAGGCCGCCCGTGCGGCGGCGGCGGGCAATAAGGCGGCCCGTGACAGGTTGGTCAATTCAAATCTGCGCTTTGTGGTAAATGTGGCCAAAAGATACCAGGGACAGGGGATTCCCCTTCCCGATTTGATAAGTGAAGGCAATATCGGTTTAATCAGCGCCGTTGAACGCTACGATGTGAACAAGGGCTATCACTTTATTTCCTATGCGGTGTGGTGGATTAGGCAATCCATCCTCAAGGCTATTTGTGAAAAATCCCGGATGATCCGGCTGCCCCTGAACC
>BNUT01000232.1 GCA_025997555.1 Spirochaetia bacterium | reverse complement strand
GAATTTTGCTTCCGCATGAACCGGCGGTTTTTTGCTCCACAGCTTTTTGACCGGCTTTTGTGTGCCTGTTCTTCTACCACAACCATTACTTACAAAAATCTTGTGGAGACATCTTGATAGTCATATTGTTTTATATCATTTACCCTATGCTGACAATACAATTGAGACATTGCCGTTAGGAAAAAAACAATTATAAAACACCCTATCTTTTTCATTCATATCCTGCCTTTTATATAGTTTATATCATATTATTATATTTTGTCAATATTTTTCCAACAAATTTCAAAAAAATTGCACATAACGTGAAAGGTTTGCGACGTTTTGGCGGTTGCGATAAAGGAAACCGTAGGTTTCCGGCAACCGCAAAAATGTGCCGGAGAAAAAACGCACAAAGGCCAAAGGCCGACTGCGTTTTTTCGTAGGCCAAGCCGCTACTGCGGCTCAGCGTATAGCTTTCACGTTAGGCGAAGTTGGGGCGTACTCCATTTTAATTATTATTTGTTATTTCTTCTTTCAATATATTTACCCAATCTCTACGCCCATATAAAAACCTAATTAAATATATTTTTACCGATAAATGATAAATAATCAAATTCCATTATAAAATTTACAGACCATGTTTTACTGTGCTTCCCGACAGCAATTTTAGGCATTATAAAAGGCGAAAAAAACACGCCCGGCTCTGTACAATCTACTCCCAATGACGCGCCTCCCAATAAATAAAAGTTTAAGAAAACAAGGTTTTTCATAACAAAAGTATAAGAATAACCGGCACATGGTCCAAATGAAACACCCCACCACCGTTCTTTGTATACAGCAATATCATTTGACTTCATTGTACTTACGCGAATATTCCCGCCTGCAATTAAACTTCCCGATGATATGCGTTGTATCCGGTTCATGGGATAAACGGCGCGTAATGAAAAGTTTTCTGAATTAAATATATATAGCCCCTGTAAATAACCCGTTATAAGCTGCATGTCATAGGGGCCATCCCCAAAACGCCAATCATCATAAAATTTCACTTTTATTTCTTCGCTCCAATGATCCTGATAAAAAGTAAGGCCAGCGTCAAATGTATCTCTTTTACCGGGTGTTTTATCGTATGTATACGGAAAGGCAAAACTAAAAGACGCAGAGTAGTCTTTATACCCGAATGAAAGCCCCAGAAAAGCAGGGGCATTTGAAGTTGGAATGTTGTCTTGATTGCCAAAGACAACAAAATTAAAACTTGAATTTATCCCAAGTGAGAATTTTGTATCAAATTTTTCAATTATATTTGTCTCAGCCGTATTTGTTTCACCGCTAAGGGAAAAGACTACAGTGAAAAAAAGAATTAAAAAACAAAATTGTTTATGTTTAAATGCGAAATATTCATTCATAGTATTGCCACTATATCATAACAGCGCCATTTGTCAATTCACCAGCATGAACCCGTAAAGAAGAATCGGCAGGCAAAAAATCCATGACAAACCACGATATTCAGGAACTCCTGAATATCGTATAAAAAAACAAAATATTTTACGAATTAACGTTTTTTTAACACCGGCTTAACAATTCATCAATATCCATTCCCTAAAATCAAGACATATCCTGATAGAAAGTCAGGAAATACAAGATTTTGGAGGGTATTATGTTTGTGAAGTTTGGGAAATTGGTTGGTCTTGCCGCGATCCTTGCGGGGTGTGTACTGGTATCCTGCACCGGCAAAAATGAACCGGCGGAAACTGCGGTAAGTGCTAAGGACAGTGAAGCTGCCCTTAGCATGGAACAGTTCTATGCGGAAAACGGTCGGCCGGTCAGCGTGCGGCAGCTTGAAGCGGAGGATTTTTCAGTTTATCTGAAATACCCCACGGTTATCTATGCCAGTTCAGAATCAACCGCATACTCGATTATAAGTGATGTGGTCAGGAGCATTTCAAAAAAAGTCGGGGACACAGTTGCAAAGGATGAAGTTATCGTTTCCTTCTCCACGGAAAATCAGCAGCTTCAGCAGGCCCTGCTCTCCCATGAGAATGCACTTGCGGCCTTTAACCGGAGCAGCGCTCTTTTTAAGAACAACGATATATCCCGCCAGGAATATGAAACAGCAAAGTTACGGTATGAAGCGGCAAGGGCAACCCTCAGGGCCGCGAATGATATGATCTATATCAAAGCGCCCATAGCGGGGACCATAACCCAAATTAACGTTCACCCCACGGAAAACGTCCGCTCAGGCGCGCCCCTTTTTACCGTGTCAGGCCAAAGAAAGGTCCGCTGACCGCGCGGGGTATGTACATCACCGGCGGAAGAAGCGCCGTGCGAGCGGGGAGCGGATCCGGCAGCAGGTGGTACCTGCAAAACCCAACGAAGTGTGGACGGTAGATTTCAAGGGACGGTGGTATACCCGTGACCAAAGGAGCGCACCGGTCAGCAGACCGAAGTCTGGTTTGACCATTTCCTAGCGGTTTGAAGAAAATATAAGAGAAGAAATTATGGTTATTAAAATAAAGGATAGGGGTATAGTACGTATTATATGGGAATTCTCGAATGTTTTGATAAATACCCAAGAATGTTATTCTGATTTTTTTGTATTTTTATATAGCAGAAACTTGAAGAAAAGATACAGTCCTATGCCTGTCTAATCTCACATACAAATAGGACACCCGCCTCATGGTAGAATGGGTTTAACCAGGACCAATACTACGGAGGAAATGCCATGAAAGGCAAAATCGGGTGTCCCACCAGGATCGTAACACCGGTTCCCCATATAAGGGAACCGGCACGAGGGGAAACGAAGGAATTATCAGATACGGCGAAGTTCCGGCTGAGGGTTTTTGACTATTACTGCCATCAGTCGGCGCAGTTCTCTGTAAGCGGGTTGCCTGATGCCGGCGTCACCTGCCGACATCAGGCATACGCCGCTCGTACTTCCGCCCTCACCAATCTTTGAAATTTTTGACTCCCGCTGAGTTTTCCGCCACGCTGGGGGTATCCATTCCCCACCGGTCGGGTGTATCCTATATGTAGTGAATACGGACAATCCCTCCGTGATGTCTCACGTAAAAATCTTACCGAAAGGGAAGAAGAATCTCACGGTAAAATCTTACCATGAGCCAGGTGGCAGTCAACTGCCGGGAGTATGATGAGCCAATCGGTCAAGATTATCAAGAGCCGCATTGAGGGATTCCTGGAGAACGATAATATCCAGAGAATCCTTTTTTCTCCGTAGCGATTGTTTTAGGATTTCCGGAATATCCGGCTGTTCAATAACGCGCTGGAAGGGGGTTTTCAGTTCTTTTTCGTAGACCCGTTTTTTCTTCTGACCTATCTGGAGCTTGTCGATACACTTCATGTTTGGGTAGAAAAAGTT
>BNUT01000231.1 GCA_025997555.1 Spirochaetia bacterium | reverse complement strand
CCCACAAGAACGAGCTGGCCCATACCCGGAACACCGAAACCTTGATCTCCAAGCCGGAATCGAAGATACCGGTTTACATCATCCCCACCGACGAGGAACTGGTGATGACCGAAGATGCCTACGCCCTGATGGCAGGCACCTACGATGTGCACACCAAATTCACCTATTCCTTCCAGAGCAAGGACTATGTGAACAAGGGCCGGGCCGAAGGCTTGAAGGACGAGCTGGTGAAAAACCCGGAACTTAAGTCGATCATCGCGACCCCTAAGTGAACAATTAAAAAAGAGTGAGTAATGGCTGAAAAAGAAATTGAACTTCTCTGTATCGGCAACGCCATGGTTGATGTTTTTGCCCAAGGCGATGATGCACTGGCCGCGCAGTATGGCATTACCGACCCGGTGCAGCATATTGAATACGAAAACTTGAGGGAACTGGTGGCGGCCCTGCCGAAGCACCGTGCACATTCCGGGGGCGGCGCGGCCAATGCCGCAAAAATCGCGGGCTTCCTGGGGATAAAAACCAGTCTGATCGGGGCCGTGGGGGTAAACAGCGATCCTACGCAGCGCACCGGCCCCCTGGACCGCATGGGCAAACTCTTTGAAGCGGACCTTGCCGCCGCCGGAGTGGAGACACGGCTCTTTAAGCGGCAGCTCCCCACAGGGCTCTGCCTGATGCTTGAACTCCCCAAAGGGGAAACCCGAATCGCCGCAGCCCCCTCGGCGGCGCTGGAACTTGGGGCGGAGGATATTGACGAGGTCGCCGTCAAAAGGGCTACGGTGATAGTTCTGGACGGCTTTATGATGGATCGGCAGGATCTGGTGCGCCGCATCCTGGAACTGGCGGCCCGGAACGGAACAGCGGTTGCCCTGGATGTCAGTTCCGCCCATCTTGCCGAAGCCAGAGCCCCTGAACTCGCTACTTACTCAAGACTCTACCCCATGATTTTATTCATGAACGAGGACGAGGCAAAGGCTTTTTATCTGGTGATAAGCAAACAGAGCAGCCTGAACCCTTCGGCGGAGGCCGGGGATGCCTCTGACATCCTGACTGAAGAAATGTTCGACTTTTTTAAGGGCTTTACCGCCAACGAACTTTTCCCCATTGTGGCGGTAAAACTTGGCAAGCGGGGAGCGGTGGTCTTTGCCGGAGGCGCCATCCATCGGGCGGAAACCATGCCCATCATCCCCCTTGACACCACCGGCGCCGGGGATGCCTTCTGCGGCGCCTTTCTTTCCGCCTGGATCCGGAATAAATCCCTTTCCGAATGTGCAAATCTTGGCAACAAGGTCGCCCGTGAAGTGCTGAACGTAAAGGGCACCAGGATAAACGGAAAAAAACTCAAGGGCTACGCAAAACAACTGCGGATTAAGCCGTAATGGGTAACAAATAATTACAGGAGAACCGAAGCGGCGATCTTTTTTCCTTCCGCTTCGTCGAGCAGTTTTCCGATCACCGCGATGGCGAAGCCCGCGGCGGTTCCCGCCCCCCGGCTGGTAATAATGCTGCCCCCCGCATCACCGGTATCAATCACCACCCGGTCCTCCGACCAGTGCGCCCCGGTCACCGTTTTTTCCATGCCGGGGTAACAGGTAAAGCGTTTGTCCGCAAGAATTCCCAGGGGCGCAAGGACCACCGCCGGGGAGGCGCAGATGGCGGCCACGGTTTTTCCTGCGGCGGCCATTTTTTTTAAAAGCGCCCCGGTCTCTTTGTCGGCCGCCAGGTTTGTTGCTCCCGGCAAGCCGCCGGGGATCAGTACCGCATCCCAGTCAGCCGCCGTTGTTTTGCCCGCCTTCGCCAGCTCCCCCAGCGTTTTGTCCGCGATCACCTGTATACCGTGAGACCCGGTAACGGTCCGGTTCGCGCCAATACCGGCGGTGGTCACTTCAAGACCCGCCCGGCGCAGGTAATCAATGGGGGTAACGGCTTCCACTTCTTCAAAGCCTTCGGCCAGGAGAATAATAACTTTTTTCGGCATAGATGACTCCTTGCTTAAAGAATAGCAGCAAAAACGAAAAATGTGAAGAAAGAGGCTCTTTTCCCCTTGACAGAACTTCGTATATACGTCAACCTTCGCAAATCGAAACGGAAAGGTTCATTTGAAAGATTCTGTTTTTCAAATGAATTCCAAAGGATATTAAAATACTACCACATCGGTCCGGGGAATTGTTTATAATTTCCGGAAAGCGATAAGGGGGGACTGTTATGGAACAGAACTTCGTAGAACGGATGGACAAATCCCTGTCGGAGCTCAAGGCCGGGATCATTTCAAATTTGATTGCCGGCAACGAGGATTTCAAAAATATCATGGAGGGGATGGAGCCCAAGGATCTGGCGGATGTTGCCTCCGATGACATTGACCGGAAGATGATCGAGGCTATCGGGTCCCAGGAACTGAAACAGCTTAAACTGATAGATTCCGCCCTGACCAGGATTAAGCAGGGGCGCTACGGTCTCTGCATTAAATGCGGGAAGCATATCCCGGAGGACCGGCTTGAGGCGATTCCCTACGCGCTGATGTGTATTGAGTGCAAGTCGGATGAGGAGCGGAGAAACAGGTAAGAAACCATCCCTTTATTCGTATTGAGGGGTCTAATACCCCGCCCCTTGGGGCGGTTAAAAGGTATTAGCCCCCGAATATAACCACCTTTAGAGAACAACATACCCCGCTGCTTGCGGCGGGGTATTTGATTTGCTCAGTATCAAAGTTGCCGCCGAGCATACCACGGAAGTGGCGCAGACAGGGCAGGGTTCCTGCATTTACTTTCAGGTTCTGGGAAATCACCGGAATTGGAAAAAATTTAACCACAAAGCTATGATAAAAGAATGCGGATAACTGGTATGCTGTAGGAGTTCGGAAGGACAACTACCGGTTGCACCAGAAAACTGACCCCGTAACCACGAATAACAACCGGCAGCCGCATTTGCTTCTTGAGGGTTGGTTTCTGAACAAATCAACACCCCGAATAGACGTATGGTAAAGTATACCGGAGTTCCGCCGAACAATCAACAGACCCTGCGGGCTGTTGTACTTTAGCGGTACCGCATTCGGGGCTTGCAGCCCCTCAGCGCGTATCAAGTTTTGTGGAGGGAATATGCAATTTATCGGGATCGATTTACACACGAACAAGTTCACCTGTTGTTATCGGGATGAAAGGTCTGCGGACAAACGTACCGAGACCTTTGATCTCACCGAAGCGGGACTGGCGGCGTTCTCCGGAACATTGACGGCGGACATCCATATTCTGGTGGAGGCGACGATAACGACGTTTTCCTTTGTCCGGTTGTTTAAAGACCGGGTGAAGGAGGTGATCATCGCCAACACCTACGAGCTGAAGCAAATCAGTCTGGCCCGGACCAATACGGACAAGC
>BNUT01000230.1 GCA_025997555.1 Spirochaetia bacterium | reverse complement strand
TACGCCATTTTTCGATGGATAAAGAAAATTCAATATTTACGTTGAAACCTTTTATGGGAAAAGAACTTTTTACGGGAATAACAAAATTAGAAGTACTGGAACCGGATGATGGGCTTGATCCACTGTTTCGTATAAAAGAAAAATGCATAAATCTGTTTGTTACCGATGAAGCCCGACAGGAAATAGAGCGGCAGGGGATTAATGGTGTTATTTGTGAAGAAATCCATAGGATACCATAGGTATTAATATTGCAATATATAATGAGTGTAGAAAAAATGTAATAATGGGGTACGGGCGCACTGCACATAACATACGCTATACGCTGCGCCGCAGTAGCGGCTTGGCCTACGAAAAACCCCAGTCGGGCTTCGCCCTTTGTGGGTTTTTCTCCGGCACATTTTTGCGGTTGCTGGAAACCTACGGTTTCCTTTATCGCAACCGCAAAAACGTCGTATAGCTTTCACGTTATACGCCATATTTTTGAAATTATTGTATGAAAAAGTATACACTTGACTAAATTTTCATATTTGTATAGGCTAAAAACCATGAATAAGTTGTTTTATGGTGATAATCTTACAATAATGAAAAAAATGTCTTCAGAATCTGTTGATTTAATATATCTTGACCCTCCATTTAATAGTAACCGGAGTTATAATCTATTGTATAAAAATACCACTGGATTGCCTATTCCTGAACAAATTGAGGCATTTTGTGATACATGGGAACTGGATTTTGAAAAATCCGAACTTGCCTCTGATATTCCCCGCATAATGCAGGAGTATGGCATAAATGCTGATACTGTCCATTTTTGGCATTATATGGCAGAAGCATTGAGAATGACGGATACGAAATTACTTGCTTATCTTGTTTATATGACGGTGCGAGTGATTGAAATGTATCGACTGTTGACGAAAAGCGGTTCACTCTATTTGCATTGCGATCCGACGGCCAGTCATTATTTAAAAGTAATACTCGACGGGATTTTTGGTGCAAAACAAATTCGCAATGAAATAATATGGCATTACAAACGATACACTGCGAAAAGCAATCAGTTCCAGAAATTGCACGATGTTATTTTTTGGTATTCAAAAAGTGATGAATACCTGTTTAATGAATTGCGTGAACCCTATGGTGAAAATTCAGGGAAGATGGATAGTCATTACAAACAGGATGAAAATGGACAGTGGTTTCGTTGGCAAAAACGAAAAGGGCAAGAGCCGTATAAAATATACTTGTCAGAAGGTCGCCGAATGGGGGATGTTTGGGACATACCAATCATAAATGCCTCTGCAAAAGAACGGCTCGGCTATCCTACACAAAAGCCTATAGCATTATTGGAACGTATTATTCTTGCATCCTCAAAAGAAGGCGATGTTGTGTTTGATCCTTTCTGCGGTTGCGGTACAACCATTGAAGCATCTATTAGAAATAATCGGCAATGGATAGGATGTGATATTGCGATTCACTCAATCAGGCTCATACAAGATACGAGAATAAAAAAGTATGCACTTGTTGAAGGAAAAGATTATACAATAGAGGGAATTCCGCAATCGACAGAACAGGCTCAATATTTGTTTGAACAAGACCCATTTCAATTTCAACATTGGTCGATTGAAAAGACCGGGGGATTCTGTTCAAAAAGAAAAACAGGAGATAGTGGAATTGATGGACGAATATATTTTGAAGCAGAAAATAAACTCTGTAGTATGGTTTTGTCGGTTAAGGGTGGTAATATTAAGCCAGCCGACATTCGGGATTTACGTGGAGTCTTGGAACGGGAACCCGATGTGGAAATGGCAGGATTTATTTCATTACACGAACCAACAAAAGCCATGGTACAAGAAGCCGATGCGGCAGGATATTATGAATATCAGGGAGTAAAATATCCACGCATACAATTATTAACTATTAATCAAATATTTGAAGGGAAAACGTGGTATTGTCCGTCTGTTGTGAAAGCACAACGGAAAGATGGCGGACAAACATATTTAAATATCTAAAAAAGGATTAGTGTAAGCAAAAATACGGCGTATAACATACGCTATACGCTGCGCCGCAGTAGCGGCTTGGCCTACGAAAAAACGCAGTCGGCCTTTGGCCTTAGTGCGTTTTTTCTCCGGTACATTTTTGCGGTTGCTGGAAACCTGCGGTTTCCTTTATCGCAACCGCAAAAACGTCGTATAGCTTTCACGTTATGTGCAATATTTTTTGAAATTTTCTGTAATTTTTAACTAAAATCCATAAAATAGGACTTGACATAATGAAAAAAATGAGTTAGTATGATAATATGGGTGATAATATGCCGTATATTGATAAAATTCTTCCCATTGTTGTGTCTCTTGCATCACCGGATCAGATTATACTTTTTGGTTCATATGCACGAGGGGATAATACGCAAAAAAGTGATATTGATTTACTCATAGTAAAAAAGAACCTAAAAAATGGGTCTGCCATTATTGATTCTATTTATATGGCCTTTTATGAAAACAAAATTGAAATTCCTGTTGATTTGCTCACAATTGATTACAACAGATACCTAGAATTGAGCAATGAAATTGGATATATTTATAAGACAATAAAAAAGGAGGGGAAAATAATATATGGAACGTTATGAAGAATGGATTGGCAGGGCAAAAAGCAGTTATAATCTGGCAACCGTTTCCATAATACCTAATATTTATTATGAAGATTTGTGTTTCCAAATTCAACAGTCTGCCGAAAAGGCATTAAAAGGCTTGTTAATATATTATGGCATTGAACCAGACTTTACGCACAATATTGGTATACTGTTAAAAGAACTTGAAAAATTAACAGAAATCCCTGAAAATGTTACAGAATCAATAAAATTAACAAAATACGCTGTTCAAACAAGGTATCCCGGAGAATACGATGAAATCACAAAGGAAGAATATAATAGGGCAGTAGAAATTGCTAAGACTTGTTTAGAATGGACTGAAAACAAAATCAAAGAAAATGAAAAGAATAAAAAAGCATAATGAAAGCAAAAAATACTGCACATAACATACGCTATACGCATCGCCCCTTCGGGGCTCGGCCTACGAAAAACCGCAGTCGGCCTTAGGCCTTAGTGCGTTTTTTCTCCGGCACATTTTTGCAGTTGCTGGAAACCTGCGGTTTCCTTTATCGCAACTGTAAAAACGTCGTATAGCTTTCACGTTATGTGCAATGGGGGCTAAAATTTATGTAAATATTATATAAAAACGTATTGACAAAATGGAACGCAAATAATATGATAGAACAATGTTGAAGGATTGTTTCATAGATAAATTCAAGAATATAAGAAATAATGGGGTGTGCCTTCGGCACGGATATATTGGATAATTATGTTAAGCGGCTTCGCCGCTGATTTAAATAAACAAAGGAGATGAAAATGGATATATTTTCA
>BNUT01000229.1 GCA_025997555.1 Spirochaetia bacterium | reverse complement strand
TTCCTTAAGGGTTTTATATATGGCGTTTACCGCGTGTTCCGCCAAAAGATTGCTCAAGTCCGGGTCCGGGAAATTAAAGCCGTCCATGCCGCTTGCGCCGTGGACATGCGCCGCGTCCGAGGGGGCCGCCAGCAGGGGCCGGTCCGCGCCCCTGGCCACCGGAATGCGCTTGCCCCAAAAGCTCAGGAGCTTGAGGGCGTTATTGGTGGTCTTCTCCAGACTGACATTCCCTGCAACGGTACTTATCAGGCGGATATCCAGTTCTTCGGAAAAAAGCGCTGCGGCAAGGGCTATCGCATCGTCAATCCCCGGATCTGTGTCGATGATGACCGGAAGCTTCATATCTTTATCCTCTTGTTAATGACATAAAATACCATTAATTTGATTATTATGAAAGTGTTGGTGTTCGGTTCTTTAAACATCGACTTGATTTTTTCTGTCGATCATATCGTGCGCCCCGGTGAAACCATCAGCTCAAGCGCGCTGGAAAAAAGCGCCGGGGGCAAGGGGGCCAACCAGGCGGCAAGTCTGGCAAAGGCGGGGATGGATGTGTACATGGCGGGGAAGATCGGCGGGGACGGAAAATTCCTGCTGGAGCTTTTGGAATCCTATGGGGTACATACGGATCATGTCGCCCAATACGAGGGGGCCACCGGGCAGGCTTTGATTCAGCTTGATAAAAACCGGCAGAACGCCATTGTACTTTTTTCCGGCGGGAACGCCCTTATCACGGATGATGAAGTAAACCACACCCTGTCACAATTTGGCCCCGGCGATATCGTAGTGTTACAAAACGAAATAAACTGTACCGCAGAAGTTATGCGGGAAGCGAAAAAACGGGGCCTGAAAATTTACCTGAATCCTTCGCCATACAACGAAGGGATCACCAAGCTGCCCCTGGATTTGGCGGATGCCTTCTTTGTCAACGAAATTGAAGGGGCCGCCATGGCGGATCTGCCGCAGGGGACGCCCTTTCCTGTGATTCTGGAAAGCCTGGTCAAGAAATTCCCCCATGCTGAAATTATTTTAACCGCCGGAAAGGACGGCGCTTTTTACGGTTTTGACACCATACGGGAAAAGGGAGATATCATCGATCTGCCCGTTGCGGACACCACCGCTGCGGGGGACACCTTTACCGGCTACTTCATCGCCGCCCGTGCGCGGAGCTTAAGTGTGCGGGAAGCGCTGGCCTTTGCCTGCAAGGCCGCTTCCATCGCGGTCTCCCGAAGGGGGGCCATGGCATCCATTCCTTTTGCGGGGGAAATGTTCGATTAAACAGAGGCTTATACTTTTGCGCCTTCGCGGTAATCTTCCTTGCGACTAGCGCCGGTTCCTGTCGTGATATATTGCATCCAGGCTGGGTGTGATTCGCCTCAGGAGAAAGCTTTGACAATAGCCGGGCGGTTGTTTCTTTTTTTACATACCAATCATGGTTAACCCCATGACGTTCAAAAGTTGCGCCAAGTTCAGTAATCTTTTTAATCAAGTCGTTTTTTTTCATACGATCTTTAACTTCCCGTGCTGTTTGATAAAGGGGAAAGCAAAGGTTGTTATATCTTTATACAATGGACTTGTTCGAGAACCCGGTTGGTTATCGAACAACTCTAATGAACGAAGCATTTCTTCAAATTCTTCTTTTGTTTCGCCCTGGGTGGTATAATCTGAATATTCATCAAGATGGCCAACGTACCAGCCATCATCTTTCCAATAGGTATAACCTAATTCCATGTTTCAGTGCCCTCACACAAACGAGCATACAACAAGAATGGGGCATAGTCGACCACACAGACTTTCACAGATAAAAGTAAAAACAGGTAAGTAAAAGTCTGTGTCGTCAGTGTAATCTGTGGTTGATACTCTTATGTTTTGAGATAAATTTAGAATTGCTGCTACTGCGCCGCATAACTCCACGCGCCATTGCCGCATTTTGGGCATTCAATATGTGGGGCTTTCCATAGATCCGGCGATCCTTGCCATGCGGATTCCTAAATTCATCCTCCAGCCGCTGGTGGAAAATTCCCTGATCCACGGCATCGAAGGGAAAACGGGGCTGGGGATTATCCGGGTGAAGGCGGAGCAGCAGGGCGGGAATTGGTGTACGAAATAAAGGACAACGGCGCAGACATGGACGAAGCGACCCTGGCAAAGATACGCTCCAATACCGGGGATGCCGGCGACCCGCAGATAGGGCTTTGGAATGTGCGGCGTCGGCACCGGGGTGTATATCCGTACATCCCTTACCATCAAGGACGAGTGATGATACAGATTATCATTGTGGAAGATGAAAAGATACTGCGGGCCGGGCTTGCCCTGCACACCCCCTGGGAAAAATACGGGGCGGTGGTAATCGCCGATGCCACCGACGGCATTGAGGGGGCGGGGCTTATCGAAAAGCTCAATCCCGACATCGTGATCACCGATATCCGTATGCCTGGATTAAGCGGCATCGAAATGATGCGCCGCCTCAAGGGAAAATGCGATTCGGAATTTATTTTGCTCCGGGTACGGCGAATTTTTCTATGACCAGGAAGCCCTGAGCTTGGGGGCCCCCCGGGCCTATATCATGAAGCCCATCGACGATGATGAACTGGCGGAGGCCTTGGTACAGACCATTAGGGTGGTGAAGGAACAACGGGAAACCCGGGAACTGCGCAAACGGGTCAGAACCACGGAAACATCACCGAGCCTTTTATTCAGAGAATACCCGGCTCAGACCGGGGAGATTCCAAAACAGGCTCCCGGTATTAAGCATTACCGGAAACACAAATGGCGGAA
Source organism: Spirochaetia bacterium (assembly GCA_025997555.1). Lineage (GTDB taxonomy): Bacteria > Spirochaetota > Spirochaetia > Treponematales > Breznakiellaceae > BNUT01. The sequence continues at coordinate 699 of BNUT01000229.1, read as the reverse complement.
CTGAATGCTAATCAGTCTATATCGTTATATTATAGTACATTTTTTGCTGCATTGACAGCCGTCCCCTTGCGGGCTAGACTGAAACATCTTCGGTATAAACGGGGTGGTATCGTGGCGGACAAATTTAACCTTGACGAACATATCAGAAAAGTTCCCGATTTCCCCAAAAAGGGGATACTTTTTTATGATATTACCAGTATTTTGGCTGACCCTAAGGCTTTCAGGTTCTGTCTTGATACCATGACCGAGATGTACCGGGGCAGGAACATTGACGCGGTGGCGGGCATCGAAGCCCGGGGCTTCCTCTTTGCGGCCCCCTTTGCCGACCGCCTGGGGGTCCCCCTGGTGCTTGTCCGCAAAAAGGGCAAGCTCCCCGGTGAGACCCGGTCCAAAAAGTACCAGCTTGAGTACGGCGAAGCGGAAATTGAGGTCCATGCTGCCGACATCCAGAGCGGCCAGCGGATACTGCTCACCGATGATCTTATTGCCACCGGGGGCACCCTCAGGGCCGCCAAAGAGCTCATCACCGACTGCGGCGCAACGGTGCCTGAAATTTTCGGCGTGGTGGGGCTGCCCTTCCTCAACTACGAAAAGGTCCTGGCCCCTACCCCGGTACGCAACCTGAACCGGTATCATGGAGAGTGAATTCTGCCCATTTTCTTTCAGAGGGTTGCAGGTGGTTGCAGACTTCCGGTCGCC
>BNUT01000228.1 GCA_025997555.1 Spirochaetia bacterium | reverse complement strand
TTCGGCCGCATGAACGCCAAATAAACTGGCAGGAATTGGAATTTACCGCCTTTCTCCACTACGGGATGAACACCTTTACGGATCGCGAGTGGGGCATGGGGAAAGAAGACCCTATGCTCTACAAGCCCTCCCGGCTGGATACGGATCAGTGGTGCCGGGCGCTCGAGGCCGCCGGAATACGGGCCTGTGTCCTGACGGCGAAACACCACGACGGGTTTTGCCTGTGGGACACGGCCTATACAAAACACAGTGTCATGTCTTCTTCCAAACCGGAAGATGTCGCGGCTCGGCTGGCGGATTCCTGCGCCAAGTACGGCATCAAACTGGGGCTCTACCTGTCCCCCTGGGACCGGCACGAGCCCTGTTACGGCAGCGGGGAGGCGTACAACGATTTCTTCTGCGGCCAGCTTGAGGAGATTATGACCCGCTACGGCAAGCTCTACTCCCTCTGGTTTGACGGCGCCTGCGGGGAAGGCCCCAACGGAAAAACGCAAATCTACGACTGGGACCGCTACTACGCCCTGATCCGCCGCCTCCAGCCGGAGGCGGTGATCGCCAGCGTGGGGCCGGATGTGCGCTGGGTGGGCAACGAGGCGGGGGCAACCCGGCCTTCTGAATGGAGCGTGGTCCCCGCCCATTTGCAGGACGCCCACAAAATCGCCGCCAACTCCCAGCAGACCGATGATGCGGAGTTCCGCAAACGGCTCACCAGCCCCCGTGACCAAGACCTGGGGAGCCGGGAAATCCTCGCCGCCGAGACAAACCTCGTGTGGTATCCGGCGGAGGTGGATGTCTCGATCCGTCCCGGCTGGTTCTACCACACTAAAGAAGATGATCAGGTGAAGCCGCTGGAAACCCTGCTGCGCTTCTACGAGACTGCGGTGGGGGGGAACACGGTGCTGCTCCTCAATATTCCGCCGGATCAGGAAGGCCGTATCCACGAGGCGGATTGCCGTCGGCTTGAGGAACTGGGAAATGCTGTCCGGGGCATTTTTGCCGAAAACCTGCTGGAAAAGGCGGGGGTAAGCGTCCGCGCCGATACGGAAGATCCGGCCTGTCCCGCCGCGAACATCCTCCGTAATGACGAAACGTTCTGGCGGCCTTCGGGCGAAAGCGAGGCGGCGGAAATTGAAATCACCCTGCCCCGTGGGACAACGCTTTCCCATGTGGTGTTACAGGAACAGATCCGGGAAAGCCAGCGGATCGAGGCCTTTTCGGTTCACGCGCGGATTGGCGGAACGTGGAAAAAGATATACGCCGGGACCACCGTGGGCTACAAGAAGATATGCCGTTTCCCGCCGATAGAAACCGACGCCCTGCGGGTAGTCATCGAACAGAGCCGCGTCTATCCCACCCTGCGTTTCCTGGGGGCCTACCGGGAGCCATGATGCACGAACTTTCACTGGAAATAGAACCGGGTGAATACTGGTACGGCCCGCTGGCGAACGATGGTTTTTTGATGCCCTTCACCGCCGGCGGCGTGTATCAGTGCAATATTGAACCCAACACCTCGTCCAATCAGGCCGCGCCCTTGCTGCTTTCCAGCCGGGGGCGCTGCATCTGGTGTGACAGCGGTTTTTCCCTGACGGCGGAAGGCGGAACTATCAGACTGTCTTCGCAAAAGGCCGCGCCTGTCCTGAGCGGGGGGCACGAAAATTTGCGGGGGGCCTTGCTCGCGGCTCAGGCGGCCCATTTCCCGCCTTCGGGAATTTGCCCGCCGGAGCTTTTTTTTACCAGCCCCCAGTATAACACCTGGATAGAACTGCTCTACGATCAGAACGAGGCCGACATTATGCGCTACGCCCGCGCCGTAATCGAAAACGGTTATGCGCCGGGCATTCTCATGATCGATGACAACTGGATGGAGGACTACGGCGTCTGGCGCTTTGACCCGGTCAAATTCCCCACTCCTGATGCGATGATGCGGCAGCTTCACGATATGGGCTTTAAGGTTATGCTGTGGACCTGTCCCTTTATCTCGCCGGACAGCGCCGTGTTCCGCGAACTGAAAAGCGCCGGCCTCCTCTTGCGGGACAGCGGCGGCAGTATCGTTGTGCGGGAATGGTGGAACGGCTATTCCGCCGTGCTGGATCTTTCCAACCCGGCGGCCGCCGAATGGTATCACCGCCAGAACCGGTTTTTGATGGATCAATACGGAATTGACGGCTTTAAATTTGACGCGGGGGACGCCAAGTATTATCGCGATGATGACCGTTCCCACACACCGTGTGATGCCAACGGCCATACGGAGCTATGGGCGCGGGTAGGATTGGCCTATCCGTATAACGAATACCGGGCCTGCTTTAAAATGGGGGGCCAACCCTTGGTACAGCGGCTGGCCGATAAAAACCACCGTTGGGACCGGTACGGTTTGGCTGCGCTTATCCCCAACACCATCATGCACGGGCTGCTGGGTTATCCCTTCTCCTGTCCGGACATGATAGGCGGCGGGCAGTGCGCCGATTTTCAGGACAATTCAGTAACGCTTGACGAGGAGTTGTTTGTGCGTTACGCCCAATGCGCGGCCCTTACCCCGATGATGCAGTTTTCCGCCGCACCCTGGCGGGTATTATCCCGGGAAAATGCCGAGATCTGCCGCCGCGCCGCCGATATACGGAGCCGCTTTTCCGCGTATATCGCAAAGCTGGCCGGACACGCGGCCCGTTCCGGCGAGCCCATGGCCCGCTGTATGGAATACGAGTTCCCCGGTCAGGGAATGGAGCCGGCGCGGGATCAGTTCATGCTGGGGAGTGATATTCTGGCCGCGCCGGTCTGCGAAAAGGGAGCGGTCTCGCGGCAGGTCCTGCTGCCCAAAGGCCGGTGGATATATGCTGACGGCCGCGAGTATTCAGGCGGCGGGGCGGTCGAAGTCAAAGCGCCCCTGGAGACCCTGCCGTTTTTTACCCGTGCGGGGTGAAGAAACCTCATAAAGATAGTGATTGACCGGACTGAACATGCCGTATATTATTATATATAAGCGTATATAAACCTTATGGAGGATAATTATGGATGGAACCTCGGTCAAAGGGCTTCCTGAAGACAAGGCGCGGTTCGCGGCGGTCCGCAGCAGGGCCGAGAAGCTGGGGGTTTTGGACATTAATTTCAGCGGTGCGGAATCCGCTGACAGCCTCGAATGTTACGAGCGCACTTTGGACATTATTGCGAAAAACAAAGAGCGCTATGACCGCAATGCAGGTGAGGCTGTGGTGTAGCGTTCATGGAAGTCAGCTTTACCCTCTGGTCTTTGAAGGAAGTTCTGGCAAAAATCCCTTTTGATTCGCCGGTCGAAGGGCCGGTGGATTTGGATTTTTCGGATATTGCCGCTCCCTACTATGTAAAGAATGACTTTAAAGTCTCTATCCAATATGAGGACTCGCTTCCTTACGAGGCATGTTGTGTTCTTTATTCACCCAAAAATGTGGTTACCGTTGTCATCATTATGAAAAGCCAGTATGAAAATGATTTCAAAGCCTGGCTCGGCAGTAAGGGCC
>BNUT01000227.1 GCA_025997555.1 Spirochaetia bacterium | reverse complement strand
CATGGCGAACAAGGCCGATGTGGACAAGGCCCGCGTCGGCGGGATGAAGGAGGCGCTGATAGACCGGCTCCTCCTCAACGATAAACGGATCGATGGCATCATCGAAGGGATTGAGACCGTGATCCGGCAGGAGGACCCCATCGGTAAAGTGAAGGCCGGCTGGACATTGCCCAACGGCCTTTTTATCGAACAGACCACCGTGCCCCTGGGGGTGACGGCAATTATCTACGAAAGCCGGCCCAATGTTACCGCCGATGCTTTCAGCCTGGCCTACAAGGCGGGCTGCGCCATTCTGCTGCGGGGCTCCTCGGCGGCGCTGGAATCCAACCGGGCGATTGTGAAGGCCATCAAACAGGGGCTTGCCAACGGCGGCGGGATAGCCGATGCGGTGGCGCTGGCGGATTCTGGAAGTCGGGACGAGGTGGATGAGATTCTTTCCGCACGGGGTTTTATCGATGTGGTGCTTCCACGGGGCGGCAAGGAGCTGATACGCCGGGTAGTGGATAACGCACGGGTGCCGGTGATCGAGACCGGGGAAGGGAACTGCCACATCTATGTTGAGCCCGGCGCGGACATTCCCAATGCGGTGGAAATTATCGTCAACGCCAAGATCCAGAAGCCCGGTGCTTGCAATGCCGTGGAAACCATTTTGGTACACCGGGATGCCCTCGCCGCTCTAATGCCGTCTTTGGCGGCGGCCCTTGCGGGCAAAGCGGAACTCCGCTGCGATGGTCCGGCGAAGGCAGCAATTACCGGGGGCGGCCCTGACGGTGGCAGCCTGCCCGCCGGGCTCGTGATCAAAGACGCCATTGAAGAAGATTGGGAGACCGAATTCCTGGACTACATTCTGGCGATTAAAACCGTGGGCTCCATCGGGGAAGCCATCGATCATATCAACAAATACGGCACCCGCCATTCCGAGGCAATACTCACCAATGACCTTGCAGCCCAGGCTGAATTCCGCCGCCGGGTGGACGCGGCCTGTGTGTACACCAACGCCTCGACACGGTTTACCGACGGCGGAGAATTCGGCTTCGGCGCGGAATTAGGGATCAGCACCCAGAAGTTCCACGCACGGGGCCCCATGGGTCTTGAAGCCCTCACCACGATAAAGTATCTTATTAGCGGTACCGGGCAAACAAGAAAATAGGATTAGTAATGATTCCAAAGTTGATCGCAGAAGCGCGGAAAATCGTTATAAAAATCGGCTCCAATACGCTGGCTGACAAAGACGGAAAAATCAACACCGCCTTTCTTGAGGAATTCGCCGCACAGACAGCGGCGCTTATCAAGGGCGGAAAGCAGATCGTGATCGTGTCTTCCGGGGCGCAGGTGGCGGGGCTGTCCACCATGGGGAAGTGGGCCCGCAAGCGGGACCTCCATTACCGGCAGGCCCTCTGCGCCGTGGGTCAGGTAGAGTTGATGGGGGCCTGGTCACGTGCCTTCGGCAAAAACGATCTCCACATCGCACAAATACTGTTGACCCAGGATGACTTCGGCGATCCCATCCGCACCCTCAACATGCGGAATACCCTCTTCACTCTGGTGGACGAGGGGATCATCCCCATCATCAACGAAAACGATACGGTGTCGGTAGAGGAGATCAAAATCGGCGACAACGACACCCTGGCGGCCCAGTCGGCAATTCTCTGGAGCGCAGATTTACTGATTCTGTTCAGCGACATCGACGGGCTCTACAACAAAAATCCCAAGGAACACGATGACGCAGAATTACTGCGGGAAGTGCGGGACATTGATGAAGTGCGGAAAAACATCAGCATCGGATCGGCCAACAGTTTTGGTACCGGAGGCATCGCCACCAAGCTGGACGCCGCCCAGCGGATCAAAAGCTACGGTATCCCCACGATAATCGCCCACGGGGGAAAGCCCCGTGTTCTGGAAGCCCTTGCGGCGGGGACCCGGCAGGGCACAGCGTTTCTAACCGGTAACGAATAAGGAAATCAAATGAGTAGTATTACTATCGCCTGTATCGGCAGCGGGAACATGGGAAACGCCCTGATGAAAGGGGCCGCCGCGAGCATCGGAGGCGGGAATATCGGCTTTAGCGATGCTGATAAGGCGAAGGCCAGGGCCGCTGCAAAAAATTTGAAGGCCGTGGTGTATGCGTCAAATATTGAAGCGGTACAAAAGGCGGACTATATTTTTCTTGCGGTGAAGCCCCAGGTCCTCGGTGCTGTGCTGGAAGAAATTGCCCCGGAGATACAGCGCAGAATTACTGCGGCCAAATCAAGCGGCAAAACTCCGGCGCTGGTTTCCATGGCGGCGGGATGGTCCATCGCAAAAGTTCAGGCCATGGCGGGGGCACATACGCCGGTGATCCGCATTATGCCCAACACCCCGGCGCTTATCGGGCAGGGGATGATCGCCCTGGCGGCCTCTGCGGAAGTTCCGGCGAACAAAATTGCGGAGCTGGAAAAAATTCTTTCTACTGCCGGGGAAGTTGACCGCATTGAAGAAAAGTATCTTGATGCGGTCACGGGCCTTTCCGGTTCCGGGTCGGCCTTTGTGTATTTGTTTATTGAAGCCCTGGCGGACGGCGGGGTGCGGGCGGGGCTGCCACGGGACAAGGCGCTGCGCTATGCGGCACAAACCGTTTTGGGGTCTGCGGCCATGGTCAAAGAAACGGGAAAGCATCCGGGGGAACTTAAGGACATGGTCACCTCCCCCGCAGGCACCACCATCGCAGGGGTTGCGGCGCTGGAAAAGGGCGCGTTCCGGGGCACGGTGATGGATGCGGTGGAGGCCGCATGGCGGCGGGCGGGGGAGATGGGGTAAGGCGGCTGCCCTGCAAGGATTCATAGGATGCAAATTAATTACGATTTAATTTTTAAGAACATCCCTGATTGGTTTAAACCGTATTATCAAACAGACAGACATTTATGGATGTTACTTGAGGAAAGTAATGACAGGGATATTGGCATTAAATATATAATTAACAGAATAGTTGAGGAAAATCCAAATAAGTACAAAAAAATATCTAAAAACGTTTTTAATAAAAAGGGGGACGTTTTTGTTGATGGTGAATTAATAGAAGAAAGTAATTTTTATACTATACATGGCCCGGCCCTGATAGGAAAAAGTTGTACTATACGATCGGGTGCGTTTATTAGAGGTAATGTTATTATAGGCAATAAGTGTATGATTGGTAATTCAACAGAAATAAAAAATGCAATACTTTTTGATAATGTACAAGTTCCACATTATAATTATGTTGGAGATTCAATTCTTGGGTATAAAGCGCATCTTGGGGCAGGAGTAAAACTATCCAATGTACGCTTGAACGAAGAAGAAATAGTTATCAAATTACCAGATGGCAGTATAGAAAAGACAGGCAGACTAAAATTTGGTTCGCTTATCGGTGACAATGCACAGATTGGCTGCAATAGCGTCTTAAATCCCGGAACTATTTTAGTCTGCCTGTCTTTTCTATACTGCCATCTGGTAATTTGATAACTATTTCTTCTTCGTTCAAGCGTACATTGGATAGTTTTACTCCTGCCCCAAGATTCGCTTT
>BNUT01000226.1 GCA_025997555.1 Spirochaetia bacterium | reverse complement strand
AGTACTCCCTAAGACTTGCATTCCACAAGGGGATACTTACTCCCAACATCCGCTGTATCTTACCCTTATCAAGGACTGAATACGCCGGGCGGGTCACCTTCGCCGGGAACTCCGCGCTGGTACAGGGCCTTACCGCACAATCTTTGTTAAACAGACCTGTTTTTCTTCCCTGGGCGTAGATTTCCTGTGCAAACTCAAACCAGGAGACATCCCCTTCATTGGTGTAATGATAGATCCCATAGGGCATCGTTTTCCCGCCATCGGAACGCAGAATCATATTCACCGCCGTATTGGCCAGGTCATGTGCCCAAGTGGGGCTGCCCCGCTGATCGTTCACCACAGAAATACTATCCCGTTCATTCATCAACTTGAACATGGTATGCACAAAGTTATTGCCATACTTGCCGTAGAGCCAGGCGGTGCGGATGATCCAGGAGGCCTCATTGGCCGCAAGGACCCGTTGTTCACCGTCCCGTTTGGCCAGACCGTAGACCCCGATGGGGTCAGTGGGATCATCTTCTTTGTATGGCCGATCTCCCTTCCCGTTAAAGACATAATCGGTGGAAAAATGCAGCATTTTTGCGCCAATCTTTTTTGCGGTCCCGGCGATGTTACCCGGACCATCGGTGTTCAAACAGCGACAGGTTTCAAGATCGTCTTCAGCCTTGTCTACCGCAGTATAAGCAGCGCAATTGATAATCCAACTAAGGGGTTCTTTCCGCGACTGCTGTTCCGCAAAAAGACGGAGCGCTACGGAGTCGGTGATATCAACTTCCCGGTCAGTACCGATGTGGGCCAAGCCCCGTTGTTCCAGTAACCGGGAAAGCTCAGTTCCCAGCATGCCCTTGTTGCCGATAAGCCAAATCATTGCTGTTTTCCTTCGGAACCAAGGGCGGAAAAGGCAGGCAGCTTTTTGTCCTTATCGGAAAGGTAGTACTCCATCCCCAGATCCGGCCAGCTGATGCCGATGGCAGGATCATTCCAGATGATACCCCCCTCATCTTCGGGGTGATAAAAATCGGTACACTTATAGGCAAAAACAGCGGTTTCGCTTAACACCAGAAACCCGTGGGCAAAGCCTTGGGGGATGTAATACTGGTTCTGTTTTTCACCGCTTAGGACCACCCCATGCCATTTCCCGTAAGTGGTGGAACCAGGCCGGATATCCACCGCCACATCGAACACTTCACCTTCGATGGCCCGGACCAGTTTTCCCTGGGGACAGGTCTTTTGAAAGTGAAGACCCCGGAGTACGCCCTTTCCCGAGCGGGACTGGTTATCCTGTACAAAGATCATGGGCAAGCCTGCGGCAGTAAAATCCCGTTCCGACCAGACTTCAAAAAAATAACCCCGGCTGTCTCCGAATACCTTGGGCTGAATTTCGTAGAGTCCCGCTATGGGACAGGGAGCAAAGCTAAAGGGCAAGGGCAAACTCCAAAAGTATATCCTGAGAAACTTTTTTTGAGTGATGTTCTTTAAAGGTTTTCCGCAACATAGGTAAGGTATTCGCCGTATTCAGTTTTGTAGGAAGCCGCAAGCTGTAAGAGATCATCACGGTTAATCCACCGGTTGGCGTAGGCGATTTCTTCTATGCAGGAAACATACATGCCCTGCCGTTTTTGAATGGTCGCGATAAAGTTCGACGCCTCAAGAAGCCCGTCATAGGTACCGGTATCAAGCCAGGCCATACCCCGGCCAAGGACTTCCACGGACAAGCGGCCTTCTTTTAGGTAAGCATTATTTACTGCGGTGATCTCAATCTCGCCCCGGGCGGAAGGTTTGATGTCCCGGGCAATCTTCACCACTTCGTTATCGTAAAAATAGAGTCCCGGTACCGCGTAATGCGATTTGGGAGATGCGGGCTTTTCCTCTATCGAGAGGGCCTTGCCCTGCGAATCAAACTCAACAACCCCATAAGAAGCAGGGTCCTTTACACAGTAACCAAAGATCGCCCCGCCGCCGATTTTTTCAACCTTACCCGCAGTATCATGCAAGGTCCCGCTGAATCCCCGGCCGTAAAAAACATTATCACCCAGTACCAGCGCGCAGCTCTCACCGCCGATAAATTCGGCTCCCAGAATGAAAGCGTCCGCAAGACCCCGGGGGCTCTCTTGCACCTTATAGTCAAAGCGCATCCCCAGCCGCTTCCCATCGCCGAACAGTTCTTTAAACAGGGGAAGGTCCCGGGGAGTGGAGATAATCAACACCTCCCGAATCCCTACCAGCATCAGCACCGAAAGGGGATAGTAAATCATGGGCTTGTCGTAGAGAGGCAACAGCTGCTTGGAAACCGCCCGGGTTATGGGATACAGCCGGGTGCCTGCGCCACCGGCAAGAATTATGCCTTTCATCCTATCTTCACTTTTTTCTCCGTTCCTGATCGGCGGCGCTTTGTATCATCATCTTGATGGCAACATCGGCGGGGGCATGAACTTTTGAACCCCCGGATACCCGTCTAAAGCGCGCTTTTTTATGCCCGCCCTGGTGCAAATTTCTTGAGCGCAGGCGGTTGGAAAAACCCGGCAAAAATGTTACCCCACCAATCTATCCGCATTAAACTTAATCCACAGATCGTACAGTTTCTGCGTAGGCCTTAAACGGGAACAGCAGACAAAGGACAAGCCGGTCATAACATCACTGTAAAACTGTTTGTACTTCCGCCAGTAGTTGGCGTAGTCCGGAGGCAATGCGGGACGGTCATTGAATTCGGTGGGGCTGGCGCTGAGGTATGCGTCATCGGTAAGTTTCCGGATAAAGTCGGTGATGGGCAGGATGTTTGCCTTTATCCGGTCGCAGTGGGCTATGAATGAAGCGTGGCTGGAACGGCGGTCGATGGGGGTCGGATCGTAGACGAACATAACCGGTTTGTTGGTGGCTTCAAAATAAAAGGTAAAGGACATGCCGGGGGTAAAGGCGCCGGTAAAGGCGCGGAAGTAGGGCTTTAGTTTGTTGTGCACTACCCCGCCGTCTTCCGCAGTAATAATGTTATTAATAACATCTTTCTTAAATGTGTCCAGAAACATTCCCAATACCTCCCCCGGTACGATACGGCGATAGCCAGGGCAAATTTTCTCCCTTTGTACAGTACGCCTCTTGTACCCGTTTTTGTTCTTTAAAATAATCCCGGATAAATAATTCGTGCGCCGGAACAGCATCGAATATTTAATCCGGTCGCTGTTACGGCGCCGTTGCGCCGAATCCCCATTGCACAGAGCAAAGGGGTATATGAAAAAGCCGGTGATCCCTTAGGGGAACTGGCTTGTCTTGAGAAATTATAAAATCAGTTGAATGAGCTAATTCTTTATAATATAAGGAATTACATGGGGGGGGGGGGGGGGGGTAAGGGTTAACAATTTATTATTTTTTACATTTTATTTACGCCTTTTCTCCATATCTTCCTTTGTTTTGCTTACGCCGTTTTGATTCACCTTACCGATCCTTTTCATAAAAACAAGAATTTCAAATTTCCCTACACTGGCATAATCATTCATAAATGATGGTTTTCAGGCAGCTTTCCTCGGCATTAAGGAACTACTGCTCCTCAGTGAC
>BNUT01000225.1 GCA_025997555.1 Spirochaetia bacterium | reverse complement strand
CCTGACCTATATAACCCTGGGTGAAATGACAACGGTACCGGTAATGTTTTTTTTAACCGGTTTTGTTATACCGATGTTTTTAAACCGTTATGTAAAATCAGGCTATTTTTCTGCGGCTATCGGTCAGTATATCGTTTTAAAAAAGGCCGTATTTGAAGCGACAGGCGGTTTTGAGGCATTTAAGAAAAAAACATCGGAAGATATTTATATGGCGCGGTACATCAAAGATTCAGGTTATCGTACGGAGTTTCTTGATGTTAGCGGTCAGGTACGGTGCAGAATGTACGAAGGCTATGCTGCGGGTATACAGGGTATAGGAAAAAACATTTTTGACTTTTTGGGCAAAAGTCCTGTACTCGCCTTTGCGGCGGCATTGGCAATATTTGCTTTTTTTGTTTTACCATTCCCGCTGATGTTGGTGTTGGCGTCAATTGGCAGTACCTATTTTTTACATTGTTTGTTGATAAACGTTCTTTCTACCGTGACATGGCTTATCCTGTTTACAGGGCGCGGCATAAAATGGTATGCCGCGTTTTTGTGGCCTGTCCTTTATTTGAACCTGGAGATTATGGCTTTATGGTCATGGTTCCGCTCGGCAAGCGGACAGGGTTTTGCATGGAAAGGAAGGAGTGTACATTAATTATGGGCTACAAACGCGGGATGCCGTTGATTGATACATCAACTTTTTTCAGGCTTGCAGAATCAATGGTGTTTTATGTTTTATGGCATATTGCTCAATTGTATTACATTGTTTTTATGCATGTTAAATATGAAGGCAAAGAAAAATTAAGGAACTACAAGGGCAATGCGGTACTTGTCTCGAACCACACAACATTTCTGGACCCGGTTTTAATAAGCGGCGCGATTATGCCGCAGCGCACATGGCATACGCTTTTGGAAAAAACCGTCGAAACACCATTTTTAGGTACTTTTATAAGGCTCCTGGGTGGAGTTCCGCTCCCACCCGGTGGCGCAGGAATAGAAAAACTTATCACCGCATCACCCGATGCATTCCGTTACAAGCGTTTTTTACATTTTTATCCCGAAGGTGAATGTTATGTATACAACCAGGAAATTGCCCCGTTTAAAACAGGTGCGTTTTATACCGCAGCGAAACTCAAGGTACCCGTATTTCCGGTGGTAACCATATTTTACAAAGGTAAATCCCTTAAACTTCCAATGGTGCGGAGCGTAGTATTGGACCCAGTTGATCCAAAGGATTATATAACTCATAAAGAAGATGGCGAAATCAATTTAAATTCGGTAAAGTTTTTTGCTCAGGAAGTTCGGAGAATAATGCAGGTCGAAATTGAAAAACGACACAATAAAGACCAAAATGCCGGAACAAACAGCTATTTTAAGGGAAAAATGCCCCGTATTATAGGAATTAATTAAAAACCGTATGAATTAACGTTTTTTTAACAATTCTTTGACAAATACATAATATCTGTGATGGATAGTATAAACATCCCGTTGATACCGTTGGTATCGCTGAGGGATAATGAAAAACATTATTGAGGAGAACATGTATGACGAAACAGATGTATCTTTTAACCGGAGCCGCCGGATATCTTGGGAGCAACATTTCCCGCGCCCTGGTGGAACGGCACAAGGATTTGCGTACCCTTGTTTTGAAGGGCGACCCTGGGGCAGAACACCTTCCGCAGGAAGCGGAAATCATTACCGGCGATTTACTGGACGAGGCTTCCCTTGAGAAGTTCTTTACCGTATGCGAAGGTACGGAAGTAATTGTCATCCACTGCGCCAGCATGGTCACCGTGTCCCCGGAGTTAACCGAAAAATTATACGCGGTCAATGTTACGGGAACCAGGAACATCATCAACAAGTGTCTCCAACACAAGGTTAAGAAGCTGGTGTATGTCAGTTCTACCGGTGCGATACCGGAGCTTCCGAAGGGGCAGCTCATCCGTGAAGTTGATTCCTTTGATCCGGAGGTAATAATCGGCGGATATGGGAAAACCAAGGCGCGGGCAACACAACTGGTGCTGGACGCCGTGAGGGATCACGGCCTGGATGCTTCCATTGTTTTCCCCAGCGGCATTTCCGGCCCCAATGATTATGGAAACGGATACTTTACCAACTTCATCGTTGATTATGTAAACGGAAAAATGCCCGCAGGGATTGCCGGCAGCTTTAATGCGGTGGATGTTCGGGACCTTGCCGCCGGTGTCATTGCCTGTTCTGAAAAGGGCCGCAAGGGAGAGGGATACATTTTGAGTAACTGCGCTGTGAGTATGCGGGAGCTGTGTCATCTGATCAGCGCCTATACCGGCGCACCGGAGATAAAACTGATACTGCCTGTTCCGGCAGCAAAGGTTCTTGCCTTTTTTGCCGGTATTGTCAGTCATTTTACTCAAAAGCCCGGATTGCTTACCCCCTATGCCATATACAACCTGGAACGGAACAACAATTTCTCATGTGAGAAGGCGGAACGGGAACTTGGCTTCACGGTACGGCCTTTTGAGGTGACCATCTGCGATATGGCAATGTGGCTTCATAGAGACGGGCGGATAGCCATCACCAGTGAAACAACGAAATCGGTCGGAAGGTCCACAGACCAACGGTCTGAGCTCAAAGTGGAACCAATAGGAGCATAAACGCGAAACGTTGTTTCGCTTCAACTAAACGTGCGGTGAAATCACTGCATAAAACAGGAGTTTATGCGCAACTTCGTTGCGCTTCGATTTACTTGTGCGGCGATTCCACCGCACGAAACAGGAGTTATGTATGAAGAAGGTATTTTTGGTATTGTTGATTGCTGCCGGTTTATCGGTTACCGCATTTGCGGAAGCGCCTGAATTCAAATTGAGCTTCGGCGGCGGCGGTTTGTTTGGGGCGAATTTTTCATATTGGGGAGTCGATGATGATAGCTCAGGCGATCTCAACCGGTATGATACAACCGGCATGAGCGGCGGGCTCTATGGTTTCTTTGACGTCACTTATGCAGAATTAAACATAGGGCTGCTATTTGGAAAAACAGGAGAAGATAATCCTGTTGCTCTGAACCCTGATGACCCGGCTGATACGCTTACATTGCGGTTTAGTTTGTATGGCAAATATCCCATTGCGGTATCCAGGATGTTTACCATATTCCCCCTGGTTGGCGCGGAATATGATCTTGCTCTATGGGCTGCCAGGAACGAAGGAAAAAGGACCATGGACTTTCGGGACATAACTTTCCCTGTCAGCGCCGGTGAACAGAATGCAAATGCGGTTGAAGCATTAAGTACCCTGTGGGTTAAGGCAGGTATTGGAATGGATACTCATTTTACGGATCATGTTTTCCTGCGCATGGAACTATTGTATGGAATCAGGCTGAATAACAAAACTGAGGAATATCTGCTTGATCAACGTTCTGACGCTGATTTTGCAATCGGGCATGGCGGCGATTTCAAGCTTGCCATAGGATATCAATTTTAACGACCATTAATCCGGGAACGTAAATTTTATCCGGCGTATCCTGCCATTTCCTCCTTTGGGCAGGGTGCGCTTTTTTTAAAATCTTTTCACTCCGCCTAAAGATGCCGAATTAAATAGAAAGAAATCATGTGA
>BNUT01000224.1 GCA_025997555.1 Spirochaetia bacterium | reverse complement strand
CGTCCTGGCCGAACATATCATCCGGCCCCCGGTAATCTTTCAACAGTTCATCCAGCGTTTCTTTCGAAAAGGCCATACTTGCTCCTTCCGGTAGTATTGCCGTTTACACATTATTTTTTACAGGCTCGAATCCCTCAATGCGGCTCTTGATAATCTTGACCGATTGGCTCATCATGCTCCCGGCAGTTGACTGCCACCTGGCTCATGGTAAGATTTTACCGTGAGATTCTTCTTCCCTTTCGGTAAGATTTTTACGTGAGACATCACGGTGTTTTTTTCCATAATTCTTTTATTATATACAAAAAGCATAGGGGGCATTTCGTATAGCGTATGTTATGCGATGTTAGGCCATTTTTATACTATTTATTTTCGTACAATAATTTAAAATATATATCCAGTCTATTTTTAATGCCTTCAAAATAATCTAATTCTTCGAACGTATTCATTTTTATTTTTTCAACAATTATTCCAATATTATTTATATGAATATATTCCACAATGCTATTATATAATTGAATGGATTCAAATAAATTATTATATTCCTCAGATAAAAATACATTTGGATATAACACATAACCAGCTTTGGGGCCATTTTTTATTGCGTCAGGATGCGTGGGGCCATATTTTATCATTGGTTCTCTTTCAGTATCTTTTTTTATAATAATACCTTCTTCTATATCAATATCCATATAATTCCTTATAAACGGACCACCTTCAGCCGTTCTTGTTGTATTTATATTTATAATATTATCTCTTATAATTTCTATATTAATATATTCAAGCTGAATAATTTTTTTTAGTATATCTATATTGATTGAAAGTTCTATATAATCATTATCTTTTGTATAATCTATACCATTATAAGTAAAATAATTTTCATAAAATTTAATTTGCCGACTACTATAAAACTTAATGTGAATACTTCCATTATCTGCAAAACAAAATGAGATCATATTAAAAATTACAAATATCATTATTGTTTTTTTCATTTTAATTCCTCCATAAAATGCATTATATTATTTTTTATTTATTTTGTCAATAACGTTTGGCCCAATTTCGCCTAACGTGAAAGCTATACGACGTTTTTGTGCCGGAGAAAAAACGCACAAAGGCCTAAGGCCGACTGCGTTTTTTCGTAGGCCAAGCCGCTACTGCGGCGCAGCGTATAGCGTATGTTATATGCCGTTTTGCCTGCTTTTATTTCATATATTCATCTATATATTTTCTGGGTTTTATTATTTTTGGTTTTTTTATCATTATTTCATCAAAATCTTTATCCCCAGTTACCAGTAGATCAACGTTTGATTCTATCGCATTTGCCAATACCGGTAAATCGTCAATATCCCTTATATTTGGATATTTTTCATTATCTATTTCGTTTAAGAAAAATAATTTATAAGGTATTTTCTCCATAAATTTATCCATTTCATCAATTCTATGTGGAAACTTTTTAGTAAAAACTTTTTTTGTTTCATCAATAGTATACTGACTTAACATTAATAGGTGATTAGAAACTATGTGCCTAAGCACTTTTGTTATGGTCGATTGGGGAAATAGTATTGCCGAAATTAAAATATTGGCATCTACCATTATTTGCATATTAGTTATTTCTTTCTTTTCTGAGGAATTTTATATATTGTACAACATCTTCAGGATCATTAAATCCAGCTTTTTCTGCTTCACCTTTCATGCTATTCTGAAAATTCTCCAATGCTTTTAATGCTATTGAAGCAGCATTTTGGAAAAAGTATTTTCCATTTTCCTCAAAAATCAATATTTTATCCCCTTTTTTAAGATCCATTCTTACTCTTATATCACGAGGGATCGTTATTTGACCTTTTGAAGTAACTTTTGCAATTTCCACATTAAGGCTCCTTACAATCCTTACAATATATATTATAAACCGTTTTTTGTCAAGTGCTTTTTATGTATGATTTTTCATACACATTTCAATAAATTTCAGGCAAAATTGCACATAGCGTATGTTATGCGCCGTTAATTTCTGCGTCTAAGCGCCCAGCCATGGACGGCTGGGCGTGTTTCTTCTTGCTCAATATTATTACATCATTCTTCACAAAGCCATATAAGCTTTATCAAACACTATTTTTTTTAATTTATTATTTTCATCAAATATTATATAAACCAAATAATATGTTTCTGTAATTACTTTTATTAAGTCCTTATTCTTCTCTGTGAAATATATTGAAAATAATATTTTATCATTTATTTCAAGATATTCACCAATCCTAAAATAATCTCTTTTGTCAATATTTTCCCTTATATCATATTCAATATTATTTTCATTAAAAAACATCTCAATATCTTTTATATCCATTCTAATAATAAGTGCATTTATTTTTTTGTTTATTATTTGTTCTTCATTATTATTTTTTTCCACAATACAACTAGAAAATAGTATTAGCAACAAAACAATTATTGTCTTGTTAATTATCCATACAAATTTCATATTCATATTTTTATATTAACATATTATAATTTTTAAGTCAATGTTTTTTCTTGTGCCGCATGGACGCGGCACACTCCGAAGATTTCAGAAATTAATGGCGCATAACATACGCTATATGCCATTTGTCCTAAGCTTGGTTGGGAATATATTGACAAAAGAATAGAAACATTATATAAATATATTTGTGGATAATGTTTTATGAAAAGAAAGGGGGATAAAAATGTATTTTAAGAAAATGGCTGGAAAGAAATGTTATTTGTCGCCAATAGATTCCAATGACGCGGAAAAATTTACTGAATGGCTTAATGATTTGGAAATATTAGTAAATCTTCAATTATATAATGGTATAATTAATGTTGAAAATGAAAAAACATTTTTAAATAATTTATCCAAAGATCATAATTACTCAATTATAGATTTGGAAAAGAATGAGTTAATTGGGAATTGTGGATTTATTGATATAGACCATTTAAACCAAACAGCCGATGTTGGAATATTTATAGGAAATAAAAATTATTGGAATAAATGATATGGGACAGAAGCCTTAACATTACTAATGGATTATGGATTTAGGGCATTAAATTTACATAATATCCAAATAAGGGTATATGGATATAATAAACGGGCGCAAAAATGTTATGAAAAAATAGGATTTAAGCAAATTGGAATAAGACGGGAGGCATTATATAGGAATTTTGAAAAACATGATATAATATATATAGATATATTATCAAAAGAATTTTATGAAAAGAATAAAATATAAAATAATGGGGTACGGACAAACGGCATATAACATACGCTATACGCTGCGCCGCAGTAGCGGCTTGGCCTACGAAAAACCCCAGTCGGGCTTCGCCATTTGTGCGTTTTTTCTCCGGCATATTTTTGCGGTTGCTGGAAACCTTCGGTTTCCTTTATCGCAACCGCAAAAACGTCGTATAGCTTTCACGTTATGTGCAATTGGGGCTAAACTGGTTGACATAATAATAAAATTAAAATACTCTAAATAAAAGGAGAAATAAATGGTAGAACTTTCGTTTAGTGAAATACTGTACTGCCTAAGCGGAACTTGCCGTTTTTAGCGGCAGCTTATTAGGTGGTTCGGAGCGCGGCGGTTTGGTTTTGCCAGTAGCTCCGTCTGTTAATAAATGCAGTATGCAGTTTTTCCCTGCGTTC
>BNUT01000223.1 GCA_025997555.1 Spirochaetia bacterium | reverse complement strand
CTGTATTTCACGCCGTGTGAGCGGCAGAAAGAAACCGTCCCTTGTGGGAAGGTTAATAAATGTAAGGAGGCTTTTTAATGAAAAAGCTTTCGGTTTCTAAGGCCCTTATCGGCCTGTTCGTGGTTCTGGCTGTGGGCATTGGGTTTGCAGCTTGTGAGATTGGGACGTATGAGTGGGAGACCTCCAGCAATACCTACTCTATTGAGTTAGCAAGCGGCGGTAAAGCTACCTATACTGCAACACCCAGGACTGGTAGTAACAATGTTACAAAGTATGAAGGTGACTATACAGTAAGCGGTTCGATCATTACCATTACTTGGACCTCTGGATCATATAATGGTACCGCTACGCCTAACTGGAAGAATATCACCGCTATCTATAAGCTGGAAGGTAAAAGCCTTATTCAGCAGAATACTGGTGGTACCAAGAAATCCGTTGACAATGAAGCCATTGAGCTTGAACTTGCCAACGACCTTTCTGCCGAAGAACTTGAGGCGCTTGGTCTCTAAGCAAAGCTAACCAGACACCACTGGATGTTGTGTTTGGCTTAGACAGGGCCGTCTTCCCTTTGCGGGGAGGCGGCCTTTTTTATGGCCCAAAGGGGACTGACACGGTTACAGGGGGGCTGGCATCAGTATCCCTGCGATCCGCCTTCCCGCTTTTCCCCGGTGGCTGATGCGGTTCTTCTCTTCTTCCGAAAGTTCCGCCACGGTGCGGCCAAGTTCCGGCAGCCAAAGAATGGGGTCGTAGCCAAAGCCGCCGCTGCCCCGCTTTCCTTCGGCGCGGCTGATGATTTCACCCTCCAGGGTTTCCTGTACGATAAAAAACCGATCTTCGCTGAAAAGCAGGACCATGGCGCAGACGAACCGGGCCTTCCGGTTCGGGTTGTCCCCCAACTCATCCAGGAGTAATGCGTTCCGTTCGGCGGCATCGAGCTTTTTGCAGCCCTCGCTCCCATACCGCGCCGAATAGATCCCCGGCCTTCCCCCCAGGGCATCCACGCAGAGCCCTGAATCATCGGCGATGACCGGGTCCGGCTTGCCCTTGCCGCCCCGGCCTGTTTCAAGGGCAAGCCGGTACAGGGCGCGGGCCTTGATAAGGGCGTTTTCCAGAAAGGTGCCGCCGGTTTCCTCCGGGTCAAAATCGATACCCGCGTCGGCGGGGATGCGGATTTCATGATCCCGCAAGATTGCGGCGAGTTCAGCTTTTTTGTGGGTGTTTCCCGTGGCAAACCAGATGGTCATTTCTGCAATATATCATTTATAATGACGGTTAATAATCCCCGCCCGGAGGCGTCATGAAATATTTTGATCTCTCGGTTCCCCTGTACCATAATTGTCCGGCCTAGCCCACCCACGGCCTTACGTCATTCACCCTGGAAGATGTGCACGTCAACGGCGGGGCGGTCACGGAGCGGATTGATATGAATGTCCACACCGGCACCCATCTGGACGCCCCCTATCACTTTATCCCCCAGGGGAAGACCATCGATGAAATCTCCCTGGACGCCTTTATCGGCAGGGCCCGGATCATCAATCTGACAGGAATCGCGGCCCGTACCGGTATCGGCCCTGAACATCTGGGAGATTTGACCAGGGTTCAAAAGGGGGACATCGTCCTTTGCTGCACCGGTTGGGCCCGCAAGCGCAGCCATTCCGCCGAATACTGCCACGACTGGCCCTGGATGACCAAAGAAGGGGCGGATCTGCTCATTGCCAAAGGGGTGAAAGGGGTTGGCACCGACGGCCTTTCCATGGGCGGCTGGTACGAAGGCACCGGCCTGCCTTGCCACAAGGCGCTTTTAGGCGCGGGGCTCTGGATCGTGGAGGAACTGCTCTTTCCGGAAGAATTGCTGAAATACGAAAGCTGCACCTTTACCGCAGTGCCCCTGAACCTGCGGGGCTTCGGAGGATCGCCCACGCGGGCCTTTGCAACGGTGGAGTAATTTAACGAATATAAAGAATTTTTAACCACGAACCACACCAAAAAGATCATTTAGTTCGTGTTCGAACCGAAGGTTCGCTTTGTGTGGTTCGTGGTTAAATTCTTAATTTTGGAATCGGCTCATTTGGCATATTTTTTCAACGCCGCCGCAACCGCACCCGGCCCGGCAACCAGTTCCGCGAAATAGGCTTCCACCTTTTCCCCCAGCCCCGCCTCATAGAGGTTCACCCCAAAGAATGTGGGGTTGGACAATATGGGCTGCAATTTGTCGTGAAACGGTCCCTTGCTTCCCAGGCTGATGCCGGAAAGGGCCTGGGCCAGGGTTTCGTAGTTGGGATCGGAGCTGACGGTGAACTTTTCCCCCTTGTCGTCTATGCCCAGGATGAAGCGAAGCCAGCCCGCCAGTACCAAGGGAATGAGGTTTAGGTCCTTCACGTTCAGCTTGCTGTCGGCGAGATAGGCCTTAATGGTTTCCCCAAAACGGATGGGGATTTTAAGGGAGGTGTCGGTGGCGATGCGCTGGGGGGTGTCGGGCATGAAGGGATTGGGGACCCGTACCTGCAGCACCTCATCGATAAACTTTTTGGGGGAGATGATTCCCGGATCAACCACCACCGGAAGCCCCTCTTTGTAACCCACGATTTCTACGTGCTTTACGACGTCGGAGTTCTTCATTTCATCGCTGATCTTGGTGTAGCCCAGGATGCAACCGAAAACCGCCAGGGCCGTATGCAGGGGGTTCAGGCAGGTGCAGACCTTCATTTTTTCAACCTTGTCCACGGTTTCCCGTTTGGCAAAGAGAACCCCGGCCTTGTCCAGGGCGGGCCTGCCGTTGGGAAATTTGTCCTCGATAACTAGGTACTGGACTTCTTCGGCGTTGACAAAGGGGGCGATATAGGTGTTTTTGGCGGTGACCTGCCCGGCGGTGTCGGTAAAGCCCACGGACTCAAGCATGGCCTTGACGCTCTCATCCGGGCGGGGAGTGATCTTGTCGATCATGGACCAGGGGAAGGAGACCTTGCCGCTGTCCTTGACATAATCGAGGAAGCCCTTTTCCGCCAGCCCTGAAGCGGTCCACTTGACCGCGAAGGCTTCCACCGCCGCAAAGAGCTTGTCCCCGTTGTGGGAGCAGTTGTCCATGCTCACCAGGGCGATGGGAAGCTGCCCCCCCAGATACCGCTCGTAGACCAGAGCGCTGAGCCTGCCGATATAGCTGGTCGGGTCTTTAGGCCCGGCCGCAAGGTCCGCCGCCACATCCGGCAGGAAGCCGCCGTCACGGCCGCTCAGGCTGTAACCCTTTTCGGTGATGGTAAAACTTGCCATTTTCAGGGTCTTTGAGCGGAAAATTTTCCTTAAAGCATCAAGGTCTTCTTTTTTGTCTATCCGCAGGGCCTCGGCCACGCTGCCGATGACCTGCTTCTGTATGCTGCCATCGGCCTTGAGGGTCACCGCCATGGTTAAATTGTCAAAGGGCAGGAATATCCGGTCGATAATTTCCCCGTCATACCCCTCGGCAACGATGATACCGGTCTTTTCGATCCCCTTTTCAAGAAGGGTCTGCTGCAGGGCTGCCGGAAAGATCCGGAAGATATTCCCCGCGCCACTCCCTCTCGTCCATCTTTGAGAACTGGCGCCAGCCGCCGGGAAGGTAATACTTTCCCAGCAGGGTGATTAGGAGTTCCCCGTTCGCTGCCAGGTCGTCCCGGCGGC
>BNUT01000222.1 GCA_025997555.1 Spirochaetia bacterium | reverse complement strand
TGGTCATAGCCGGACCCCATGGAGACGAGCGCAACGCCCAGCGGCTGATACTGAAAACCCAGCGGCATTTTACTGAACACAGCGACCAAGTGCCGCCTGACACGGTGCTGTATTTTATCCCCTCCATCAGTCCCACCATGGCGTTCGCCGATGCACGGGGGATACCGATAGTTAATGCAAGCGGCAATAAATACGCACCTGATACACTTACCGCCATTAATCGCGGGCTGGAAGAGGTAAAAAAAGGGAATATTCCCTATTTGCATGATTTAATGGAAATCATGGTGGATACAGTTGTTGGCAGAAAACTTTTGCGTACTGCGATTCAGAGTTATAATGGATCGCCATACAAACCGAGAACAAGAGAAGAAAATCCAGCATTTCCTCAGTATGGGATTGATGCAAACAGAGACCGTTCTTTAAATTTGCCGTCAAGTCAAAAATTTTTTGACTTTATAAAAAATATAAATCATGAACCGATTCCATCACAGCTTAATATGGATGAAACAGATCCAGCTAAACGTGAAGAAATTGCCGGGAAAATTCTGGAAAGGAATATCCGGGTACTTATGATACATGGCTACGACAGCAGCGGTAAGGTATATGGACCTTATTGGGTGAATCCACAAAATGCAACAAGTCGAACTAATACAACTCTGAAAGATAGAAACCATGTTAAAGCTATTATGGGACGAGACAAGCTTAATATGCTTCCTCCTGTAGAAGACGACGACTTTGTCTGGGAAGAAACGCGGAGTTCTCCTGAACTGTATCAGGGGGAATGGAGTAGGCGTTTATATACGGAATGTTTTAGTTGGGTATGTGATATTGAATTGAATCAATTTAATCCAAAATACGATGAAGGAGTCCGCGGCAACCACGGTAATCGCACGAAAGTGTATACGCCGAATTTGATTGGAGATTCAGCGCTTCCGTACTTTAGCGAAACTGGTAATGGTTTTTATGCTTTGTTAAAGGATTATCCATGGCGATAACAAAAACAATTCTTTTTCTTATTGTTAGTATACTAATTGGATGTACTGGCAAGCCGACAGAAACAACTGTCTCATCATCTGTGGTTGGTGTTTTAGCAACAGAAACGAGCATGGAAGCGGCTGTCTTGCCACCTGTTGATGTTATCATGGCAACGGGAACGGGTGTAGAAACACCTGTCGCATCATCTGGCGAGGCTATACTAATAGAATACCTTAAGGATAAAAGCACAGCGAGTACCCATTTAAGACTACCTCTTGGTGACTTTACTGATTTTACACCGTTATTGGCTTATAAAGATTTGGAATTTCTGGATATTGATAATTTTCTGTTATCTGATATTAGCGGCATTGTTGTTTTAAGTAAACTGGAAAAGTTGGAATCATTATGGATTTGGGCTTCAAAAATTACCAATATAGAACCGATATCTGTTCTGATTAAGCTCAAGGATCTTAATCTTGATGTAGCAAATAACTGTATAAGCGGCAGTGAACTATTGCCATTAACACAGCTTGAAATATTAACATTTCATCCTACATCAGCTGTAACCATTGAGCATATAGCAGCGCTTGCCAATTTAAGGGAGCTGAATTTGTTTCTTGAAGCTGAAGGACTGGACATATCCCCCATACAGCAGCTTGTCAACCTGGAGAGGCTGGAGATAGGCACTCCTGATTATACCAGTTATGAACTTGATTTGAAGGGGTTTGAAAAATTGGAAAATTTAAAATGGGTAACATTAAGCGGTGTTATCAGGGATATACGTCCCTTGATAAACCTTCCCCGACTGGAGACGGCTGATTTGCGTTTCGCCGAGGTCAGTGAGGAACAGCTTAAACTGTTAAGGGCAAAAAGGTCAATCAGCGTTTATGATCATGATGAGAGAGGACATTAATGGCGGGGAGCATAGATGACAACGTGGATGAAAAGAAAAGTGGCGCTGAATTTGAATTAGATGACCCTGCTGAATTTTGGGAAAAGCTTGATGCCGGTAAAGAATTTCATATTGCACTGAAGCGGAACAATGCAGATGAGCCGAAGCGGTATTTTACTAAAAACGGCGCGCCGCCGGACACGGTGCTGTACTTTATCCCCTCCATAAGCCTCACCATGGCGTTCGCCGATGCACGGGGGATACCGAATGAATTCTACACTCAGACGAATGGCGGGCCGTTTAGTCTGAATGGCACCCTGACCATCCCGTTGTTACATAACAAAATGGTTTCTGGTATGAGAACTAATATGCAGCTTTATAATATATCATCAATCAATCCAAAATATGGAATTGACGCAAACCGCGATTATTATTTCAGCCTTGAATCCAGCAAAAGATTTGCCGATTTTATACAATCACTGACTGATTTTGATGTGCGGCAAAAACAAAGCGTAAAATATAACGGCAATCTTACTGTCTTTATGATGCATGGATATGATTCCACTAAAGCTAACAATAATTACGGCGGGTCTGTGTATGGACAGTATACGGTAAAGCCGGGCTTTATCGGTGAAATTCCATCTATAATAATAAAATACATCGGATTTATAACCAAAAGTTTATTTAACTATGAAAATAAATACACTAACAACAAAGATTATTTCTATCGTAGTGATAATGCGATGGAAAAATATCAAGGTGAATGGGCCTGGCATTTATATGGAAAAGACGGCGACGGCAAGCCGGGCATACTGTCTTTTGATATAGAACTGGGAGAAGAATATAGGGAGGGGGAGCGTGGTGCAGGAGGTGCTAGAAGATATAACGTTGGCAAAGTAGGCAAAGAAACCCTTCCGTTTTTTAAAGATGCCTCTGGGTATTTTATACCAGAAGACATGAGGACTGAAGATACGCTTTTTTTTATAATTTTTTGTTGAATTATTTTAAAGAGAAGGAAAAAATAAAATAGACAAGGAGAATGGGTAAATCATGAAACAAATAGCACTTATATTTAATATAATTATTTTGATTTTAGGGTGTGCAAAATCAACTGCTCCACAAACCGTATCTGTAACAGAAAGCATACCCGTTGATTCTGAGCTTGTTTTACCCAAAGATGATTTTTTATTTATTGGAGGTGAAGAATTTGATGGTTATAGAAAATCCGACATACCAACTATTGAAAGGGTCAGTTTATATATAGATCCACGTAGAGAGGGATAGAGGAAACAGCCTTGAAGGCATAGAGCAGCTGCAAAATGCGACAACACTTATCTTACGCGGACATTATTTAGATGAGCTGGATTATTCGCTGCTTAAATTCCTGCCAAAACTTAAGTTTATTAGTATTGAGTGCGAAGAGTTATCAAGGGTTCCTGACTTAAGTGGTATACCTTCTTTGACACAACTTGAATTTAGCGACTGTGCAATAACTAATTTGGACAATATAACGCTAATACCTAGTTTGCGTCATTTGCATGTGGGAAGGAACTGGCTCGGAGATTTAGTTAATATCAAACCGCTCAATCAATTACCGTATCTTGAAGAATTGTGGCTTCATATTGGCACATTCAAAGCAGAAGATATTTTATCTTTAACAAACCTAAAAGAGCTGGATATATTGTTTTCTGACGTTGATATAAAAGGAATTGAGCAGCGAATAATCCAGCTCATCTAAATAATGTCCGCGTAAGATAAGTGTTGTCGCATTTTGCAGCTGCTCTATGCCTT
>BNUT01000221.1 GCA_025997555.1 Spirochaetia bacterium | reverse complement strand
CGGGCCATCAATCAAAAATTCGCCGGAACCCAACGTCACGCATGGGTCTCGGTAAACAAAGCCCTGGTCACCCGTGCAAGCGCGGTGATCCCTATCATCCCCTTTTATGTTTCCTGCCTCTTCAAGATGATGAAAGAGAAGGGCCTTCACGAGGGTTGCATCGAGCAGATCGTCAGGCTCTACCGGGACCGGCTCTACACTGCCGATGCCATCGGCGATCCCGCCAGAGTTCCCGTGGACAGCGAAGGCCGCATCCGCATCGACGACTGGGAGATGCGGGAGGATGTGCAGAAGGCGACCCTTGAGCAGATGGGCCGCGTGACCGATGATAACATCCTCACCGCCACCGATGTGGAAGGGTTCAAACACGACTTCCTTGAAGCCCACGGCTTTGACGTGAGTGGCATTGACTATGAGATGGATGTCGATCCGTTGAGCATTGTTTAGTAATCGGAGATAATACCGTATGAACGATAAATTGCTTTTGACATTGGTAGATAAGTTCAACGATGGTTCCATCGCGGAATTGGATTTGGACGATGGCAGCATCCATCTTATTCTGCGGAAGGACGGGGCCTTTGCCCGCTCATCTGCGCCTGTGGCCGGGACGATCCCCGGCGCTTTGCCTGCATCGGCTCAAGCCGGTGGTGCGGCTGATGGTTCCGCCGCCGCAGTGCACCTTGGGCTCCCGGTTGTTCCCGGCGCCGCCGGGCCTACCGGGGAAACCATCACCAGCCCCATCGTGGCGACCTTTTACGCCACACCAGGACCGGACGCCCCGGCCTTTGTCACAATCGGCTCCAAAGTCAAGGCCGGGGACACCCTCTGCATCCTTGAGGCGATGAAGATGATGAACCACCTGGAAGCGGAATTCGACTGCGAAATCCTTTCGATAAAAGCGGCAAACGGGGACTTGGTCGAATACGGCCAGACCTTGTTTGAGGTCAAGCGGCTTTAGGGGCGCGTTTTGGCAGCACAAACACCCCCGCCTGTTCGCCGTCTCCTGATTGCCAACCGGGGTGAGATCGCTGTGCGGATCATCCGGGCCTGCCGGGAGATGGGCATCGAGGCCGTGACGGTCTACTCCACTGCGGATGCGGACAGCCTCCACGTCAGGCTTGCGGATCAGGCGGTCTGTATCGGCCCGCCGCCCTCGGCCCAAAGTTACCTGTTACGCAACAACCTTATCATGGCGGCAATCAACACCGGTTGCGAGGCCATACACCCCGGCGTGGGCTTCCTCTCGGAGAACGCCGGTTTCGCCCGGCTGGTCCGGGAAAAGGGCCTCATCTTTATCGGGCCGGACCCGGATATCATCGACCTTTTGGGGGACAAGGTGATAGCCCGTGATACCGCCAAACGCTTCGGCCTCCCGGTCACGCCGGGCACGGAAGAGGCGGTGTCGGACCCGGCAGTTGCCGCAAAGGCCGCACGGGAACTCGGCTTTCCGGTGATCATTAAGGCCGCGGCAGGGGGCGGCGGCAAGGGTATGCGGATCGTCCGGCAGGAAGCGGACCTTGCGGAGAACCTTTCCATCGCCAGCCGGGAAGCGGAATCGAACTTTGCCGATGGCCGTGTCTTTATCGAACGCTACCTGGAAAATCCCCGGCACGTGGAGCTCCAGATCATCGCCGATGGCAAGGGCAATGTGGCGGTCCTCGGTGAACGGGACTGCACGGTTCAGAAAAATCATCAGAAACTGATTGAAGAAAGCCCCTCCCCTGCCGTGAGCCCGGAGATGCGGCAGAAAATGTCCAATGGGGCCGTAGCGATGTTCCGCGATCTCAAATATTGTGGCGCAGGGACCATCGAATTCCTCGTGGAAGACGGGGCTTTTTACTTTATGGAAGTGAACGCCCGCGTCCAGGTGGAACACCCGGTGAGCGAGTTCATCACCAACACGGACATCATCCGCCAGCAGATCCTGGCCTGTACCACGGGCCGCATGGAGATTGACCCCGACTCAATCCGCATCAACGGCTGGGCCATTGAGTGCCGGATCAATGCCCTCAGTCCCGGCACGGTTACCCGGTTGGACATACCCGGCGGGCCGGGGGTGCGCTTCGATTCATTTTTATACACCGGCTCTAAGGTCCCCCCCCACTACGATTCCATGGTGGCAAAGCTCATCGTCCACGCCCCCGACCGCGAACAGGCCCTGGCGCGGATGGACCGGGCGCTCCGGGAACTCAACATCGAAGGGATCAAAACCAACCGCGCATCACAGCAGTGGATCATCGGTGATCCTGTTTTCCGTTCCGGCAATTTCAGCACCGCCTATTACGAAACCATCGCAAAGGAGGCAGAAAATGCCCTCGCCTAATACCAATTCGACAAACCCGCCCTGTCCCGGCTGCGGGGCCCAGCACAAGCAGGAAGCCATTGACACCGCCCTCAAGACCTGCCCCGGCTGCGGCTACCATTACCGCATGGAGCCACAGGATCGGATTCAGTATTTAACCGACCCCGGCAGCTTCACCGAATTCTCCGCCAACCTCTCATCCCTTAACCCCATCGACCTCGCGGGTTACGAGGAAAAGCTCTCCGAGGCGGAAGTAAAGGCCCGGATGAAGGACGCGGTGATCACCGGAACCTGCACCATCGATGGCAAGCCCTTGATCCTGGGGCTCATGTCCTTCAACTTCATGGGAGGCTCCATGGGCTCCGTGGTGGGGGAAAAGGTGACACGGGCCATGCTCAAAGCGGCGGAAGAAAAACTTCCCCTGATCATCTACACCACCTCAGGCGGCGCCCGGATGCAGGAGGGGATCTTCTCGCTATTACAAATGGCGAAAACCTCCAGCGCGGCGGCGGAACTGGACAAGGCCGGCCTCCCCTTCTTCATCGTCCTCTGCGATCCCACCACCGGTGGGGTCACCGCCTCCTTCGCCATGCTCGCCGATGTCACCCTCGCCGAGCCCGGTGCCCTCATCGGCTTTGCGGGCCCCCGTGTCATCGAAGGCACCATCCGCCAGACCCTGCCCGAAGGTTTTCAGCGGGCGGAGTTTCAGCTTGAGAAAGGCTTCGTGGACCTCATCGTAAAACGCCAGGATCAAAGGCAACTCCTTTCCCGGCTCATTGATCTGCACCGGGCCGCCCCTGCCGCCGATTCTGATAACATGGAGCGTACCTAATGGACACTATAGAACTGACCAAAAAAGTTGAGGAACTAAAAAAACTGGTCCAGGAATCGGGGATCGACGCATCCAAAGAACTGGACGAACTTGAGGCCAAGATACAGGCGGGCTCCAAAGCGGAAACCACCTGGAAGCGGGTGGAACTTGCCCGCCATCCCGACCGGCCTTATTCGCTGGACTACATCAACCGCATTTTCGACGGTTTTATCGAACTCCACGGCGACCGCTATTTTGGGGACGACCCGGCGATTGTCGGCGGCCTCGCTTTCCTGGGCGGCCGCCCCGTAACGATCATCGCCAACCAGAAGGGCCGGACCCTCAAGGAAAATGTCCGCCGCAACCACGGCATGGCCAACCCCGATGCCCCGCTCTTCCGCGCCCAGCCCCGGATAGGCCCCGGAGGTGTCCACAAAGGTGATGATGGGGCGGCGGAATTTTTCAGCCTCTTTTGCCAGGCGCAGGGCCTTGCGGTAGCCTTCGGGGTTGGCCATGCCGTGGTTGCGGCGGACATTTTCCTTGAGGGTCCGGCCCTTCTGGTTGGCGATGATCGTTAC
>BNUT01000220.1 GCA_025997555.1 Spirochaetia bacterium | reverse complement strand
TGATGCGGGTGGCATGGGACGGACGCTCTACATCGCATGGGGCAATTCGGTGACGGTGACGGACCTGACTATTACCGGGGGAAGAGCCAGTACCGGCGCCGGGGTTTATGTATCGGAAAGTGCTTTTACTATGGATGGTAACGCGGCAGTACGGGGTAACTCAGGCGGTTTGGGGGGTGGGATTTATATAGAAGAAAGTATCTGTACCATTTCCGGAACTGTCAGCGGTAATACGGCGGCAAATGGCGCCGGTATCGCAAGCCGTGGAAGCTCCGTGTCCATCCGTTTTTTATCCGCTGAAATCAGTGATAACCAGGCTGACGGTTCCGGGGGCGGCATCCTTATGGAAGGGGGAACCGGGGAAATAACCGACTGTAGGGTGACGGGGAATATTTCTGCGAATGGTTCAGGGGGTGGTTTATTCCTTACCGGAAACGTAGCCGTCACCGTAAATGGCGGGGACATCGCCGAAAACCATGCGGCAAAGGCTGGGGGCGGAGGTATTGCGGCGCTTAACGGCAGCAAACTTACCATCAACAAGGGCAGCATACAGAACAATAAGGCCCTGCTGGGGGGAGCGCTATATCTACAGAAGGCAAGCCTCTCCCTGCAAGGAAGTAACATAACCGGAAACGAAGCAGTCCACGAGGCGGGAGGCATACTCGTGTACTCTAGTACGGTTACCATGTCAAGCGGGATCATTCAAAACAATGCGGCCGCCAATGCAGGCGGCGCCGTCGCCATGGGCGGTACGGCGGATGCCCCAGGTTCTTTTCTGATGTCCGGCGGGGAAATCCGGGATAACCGTACCGCCGGTTCCGGCGGAGGGCTTTTCAACAATGGTGGAGAATTCACCGTAACCAACTCCACGTTGATTAGCGGCAATATATCAGAAGCCGGTGATTATCCCGGAGGCGGAGGCGGGGTATATGTGACAGGGGGCGGTAAATTCACCATGAAGGACAATGCGGTACTGCGGAGCAATAAAGCGCACCGGGGCGCAGGAGTATATGTAAAAGGAACGGAGACCCGCTTTATGTTTGAAAGCGGCGTTATAGAAGATGGTGAAGCGGGGCAGCATGGCGGCGGCGTGTATGATGATGGGGCGATCTTCAGTATGGGGAACGGCGCGATCATCCAGAATAACAGTACAGAAGGAAACGGCGGCGGCATATACATGATGGATAATGCGGTCACTTTGAATGACGGTTCTGTTATCCGGGGAAATAAAGCCGACAGCAGCGCCGGCGGCGGGGTTTATATTTATCAGGCAGGAACGCTTACCATGAATGCCGGCGCCTTGATGAACAATAATACGGCGAAGTTTGGAGGCGGCCTCTACCTTGTCGGGGAAAAGACCAATTTCATCATGCAGGGCGGCAGGATAGAGAATAACCAGGCAAGGCAGAATGGAGGGGGAATTGGTGCCGATGAAGACGTGTCTGTTTCATTAAGCGGTAATGCGGCGATATACGGTAACAATGCAGCTGATGATGGCGGCGGGATATACATAGCTCACCGTACTAAATTAACCATAAGTGAAAATACGATGATTACCGGTAACAATGCGGAATTCGGCGGCGGAATATATGCAAGCAGAAATACAGCAGCAGCCATGACCGGCGGCTCTATTGATAATAATACCGCACAGCGCAGCGGGGGCGGTGTTTATATGGATGCCTCTGAGTTTACCATGAGCGGCAGTGCAGAAATACGGGGCAATAAAACAATCCGGTTTAACGGCGGTGGTTTATATGCTACTGAAGGCGCAAAGCTAACCCTGGATGGCAGCGCTTCTGTCAGTAACAATGCGGCGCACTATGGCGGAGGTATCTATGTAACCGGAGGTACAAGGCTTACCCTTGACGGCAACGCTTCTATCAGCGCTGCCAATAAGGCAGTCTATGGCGCCGGTGTCTATGTTGGAAAAAGTACTATGGTTATGTCTGCCGGTATTATTGAAGGGAACATTGCCGAGCTCAATGGCGGTGGAGTATATATTAGAGATACCGCTAATTTCAAAATGACGGGAAGTGCGGTGATTCGTGGCAATAGCGCGCCAAGTAATGGCGGCGGTGTGTGTGTCGAATGGACAGGGCATAGTGTTTTTGCCATGGAAGGAAACGCGGTTATTGAAGGTAATGTAGTGGAGAAGCTCAACGGCGGCGGCGTAGCCCTCCTTGGTAATGGGGAATTTACCATGAGCGGAAATGCGGTAATTTGTGGTAATACCTCAAGAAATGGGGGCGGTGTCCACATAACACAAAATTCAACCATGACTATGTCAGGGGGCAGTATTAGTGAAAACACGGCGGTAGAATCAGGCGGCGGGGTATTGATAGATTACGGGTGCGCCTTTACTCTGAACGGCAATGCGGTTATACGCGGCAATCAAGCGCAATCATACGGCGGCGGTGTATATGTTCGAAGTTCCGGAAAAGACAAAAGTGTTTTTAATATGGGTGAAAATGCAATCATAGAAGATAACTCGGCGGAGGAACACGGAGGTGGGGGAGTATGCATCTTTGGTAATGTTTATTTTACCCTGAACGGAAATACGGTAATTCGCAGCAATACTGCAAAATATGGAGGCGGGGTATACCGTAGGCGCGGCAGTTCCTTTATACAGGAAGGCGGCCTGTTGCAGGATAATACCCCGGAAGACTTGTTTGAAGATGAGATATAAGGGAATCGCCGCTTAAAGATATCCGGCATTTTCCATATCCTTGTTATATTTCTTGCTTTTCTATATACTTCTCTCATGTCCGGGGTAGCCTGTCGCCAGCAGCCTGTCCGCCGTACAATCAACTTTTTGGAGAATCATTCATGTCCGATGTATCAGAGTACCAGGGAAAGGCCACTATGGAAAAAATCACGTCGCTGGCCAAGCGGCGGGGTTTTGTGTTTCAGTCGTCCGAGATTTACGGGGGCCAGAACGGCGCATGGGATTACGGCCCCCTGGGGATAGAGCTTAAGAACCGCATCAGCCGGAACTGGTGGAAAACGATGACCCAGCTCCACGACGACATCGTGGGCCTCGACGCCGCCATCCTGATGCACCCCCGCACCTGGGAAGCCTCCGGTCACGTGGAAAATTTTACCGATCCATTGGTGGATTGTAAGAAATGCAAAACCCGGTTCCGGGCGGACCAGATCCCGGCGGAAAACCTGGCCGCGAAAAAATGCCCCGAATGCGGCGGAGAACTCACCGACACCCGCAAGTTCAACCTGATGTTCAAAACCAACATCGGCCCGGCGGAAGACAGTTCCAGCATCATCTACCTGCGGCCCGAAACCGCCCAGGGGATTTACGTGAACTACAAAAACATCATCCAGTCCAACCGGATGAAAATCCCCTTCGGCATTGCCCAGATTGGCAAGGCCTTCCGCAACGAAATCGTCACCAAGAACTTCATCTTCCGCACCTGCGAATTTGAGCAGATGGAGATGCAGTACTTTGTCAAACCCGGCACGGACGTGGAATGGTTCAACGAATGGAAGAAACGGCGCTGGGCCTACTACGAAAAACTCGGGGTCAAGATGGACAGCCTCCGCTGGCACCAGCACGGCCCGGACGAGCTGGCCCACTACGCCAAGGACGCCTACGACATTGAGTACCTCTTCCCCATGGGCTGGCGGGAACTGGAGGGTGTCCACAACCGCTCCAACTACGACCTTACCCGGCACACCGAGTTCAGCGGCAAGGACCTCCAGTACATCGATCAGGAAAATGGCAACGAGCGCTACATCCCCTTCATCATCG
>BNUT01000219.1 GCA_025997555.1 Spirochaetia bacterium | reverse complement strand
TGTATTTCAGGATGCAGACGGCCTCTGGTCATTCGATGAAAATTTTTTCCGCCTTGAGTGCGATTTTCCCGATCCGGTATTTGCGCACCTGAGCGCCCTTAACTGGGTCAGCGTCTATCAGTTCGATGCACTCAAAACCCGCTTCACGTTATTGATAAAACCCTACCCGGATGCGCCGAATGTCGTAAAGGCGGCGTTTAACAAAGTGGATGATTAAAACAGGAATAAACCACAAACAACACGAACAGCACGAACAATATAAAATGTTTGTGAGGTCTGTGTGGTGCTGCCCGTAGGGCAGTGCCGTCCTACGGGCAGCTTGTGGTTAAAATATTTTACAGGAGTAAATAATGAAAAGAAGAAAAATGATTTTGGCAGTGACGGCCTCTCTTGCCGTTCTTGCCGCAGGCTGCGCTTCCGCACCGGCGCCCGCAGCTTACACACAAAACGAGCCGCGCACTGCAACCGCTCAGGCTTCTGCGGATGCACGGCAGACCGCAAACAAGGCCCGTGTCCTGGATTGGGCTAACCGTGGATTAGGCGAGGAAGCCTCCCCGGCCTGGCTCTTACCGGCGGTCAGGGGTAATTGGAAAATATTTAAACAGGATTGGGAAATCAGGTCAGACAAGGTGCTTAAAGTCGGCGTGTCCCGCGCCCCCGCGCTCAACGCTGCCATGACCATCGCCGATGTGCAGTATGCGGCGCGGCTTGCCAATCAGCTTAAACAGTCCGTCATTAACAAAGCCGCCATAACCCTGGGCAGCGACGATCAGTTTTCTGTGGTAAACGATGTGGCAACCAAAACGACCGTCACCATTGCCGGTCAGGAACGGCTCACCGACTTTTGGCAGCTTCGTGAAACGGTCGATAAAAACGGTAAAACCACTACTGTCTACGATTACTACGTGGTCTACGCCTGTGATCCCGATGTGTGGAGTAAACTGGTAGCCAAGTATATGTTCGATCTAACGGACAAAATTCCCGACCAGCGGGCAAAGGCGGCCATAGCCGGAATGTTCGCAGAAATTGACGCGGAAACCCGCTACGAAAAGGAAAAATCGGAAGCCCAATTCGCCACCGAAATCCGCGCCCAACAGGCGGCATTGGTAACACCCATAGCCCCCGCAGCTCAACGCGCCGCCTACCGCTCCGGGGACCCGGCAAAAATCGCCGCCGCCGGAACCACCGCCGCCGACACCGACTACATTGCCGCGCTGGCCGCTCTTGCGGGCATAGAGTAGTAAAGTGAGTTGAGTAACAGGCAATGAGTAAGGGAATGCCGGAAAATACTTATTGCCTATACTCCGCAATACCTTATTGACAAAAATGAATATTTATGCAAAAAATGGGTACATGAAAGCATATTATTGCAGATCCTTCTCCGTTCCCTCCCTCACCCGCCTCCGTTGAAGCCCCATCGTCCTATATACAATTCGGTAAATTTTGATTTTAATGGTTAAAAACGGGGGAATCCCTGTTTTTTGGAACATTTTGGAGGGTTTAGTCAATGGTCGCAGGTATTATCGGCGCAACCGGGTATGCGGGGGCCGAACTGGTCAGAATCCTTTCGGGGCATCCCCATATCGATAAATTGTCCCTGTCTTCGGTGAGTTTTGAGGGGGACCGGATTGAAAAGGTGTACCCCAATTTTCTGGGGTGCATCTCCGCAGTGCTGGAGAATGCCGATGCGGTCATCGCCGCCTCGGACGTGGTCTTTGCCAGTCTGCCCAATGGGGTAGGGGAGCCCTATGCCAAAGCCTCGGCGGACAAGGGCATCCCCTATATCGATTTGTCTGCGGATTTTCGTTTTGATGATGATGAAGAGACCTATACCGCCTGGTACGGCAAGCCCTACCAGCACCCGGAACTGCGGGAGCGTTCGGTCTACGGCCTCCCGGAACTGAACCGGCGGCGAATTCGGGAATTGGCTTCTGCTGGCGTAGCCCGAAGCGGCTCCTCCGGGAAACCAGCGGCCGTCATTATCGGGAACCCCGGCTGCTATCCCACGGCCACTTCTCTGGGGGCCTTTCCTGCACTGGCCAGGGGCATCGCGGTGAGCGGCGCCACAATTATCGCCGATGCCGCATCCGGGGTGACCGGGGGCGGCCGGGAGCCTTTGCAGTCCTTCCATTATCCCGAATGCGCCGACTCGGTAGCGCCTTATAAAGTGGGAGCCCACCGGCATACCCCGGAGATCAGCCGAAATTTGGCTTTTATGGCCGCCCGATCCGAAATGGCGCCTGGTACCGTTTCCGTGATCTTTACCCCCCATCTGGTTCCTGTGAACCGGGGTATCCTTAGCACGATTTACATCCCCTTAGCGGAAGCTTGGCGTCCGGGCGGTGTTGCTGCCGGAACCCCTCGCCCGCCCTCAAAGGAAATCACAGCGAAGACGGATGAAATCCGTCAGGTCTATACCGATTTTTATAAAGACGAACCATTTGTGCGGGTCCTCCCCGCAGGGCTGATTGCCGCCACCAACCGGGTACGGCAGTCCAACTTCTGCGACATATCGGTGCACCTGGACCCCGCCGGGACCACCCTTATCATCGTCAGCGCCATCGACAACATGGTGAAGGGCGCGGCGGGACAGGCGGTGCAGAACATGAATATCATTTTTGGGTTTGATGAAACCGCCGGACTGAATGCGGTTCCGGCGCTGTTTTAGGAGCAAAAGATGAAAGATATAAGCGGCGGCGTGTGCGCTCCAAAGGGCTTCAAGGCCGGGGGCATCTGGTGCGGGATTAAGGCTTCCTCCAAAAAACGGGACCTTGGTCTGATTTATTCGGAAAAGCCCTGCGTTGCGGCAGCGATGTTTACCACCAACCGGGTCAAGGCCGCCAGTGTCCTGGTGAGCCGGGAGCACCTTGCGGATGGGAAATGCCAGGCGGTGATCGCCAATTCGGGGAACGCCAACGCCTGCACCGGAGAGGCGGGGCTTGCCGCGGCCCGGCGTATGGCGGCTCTTGCCGCCGATGAGTTTGCCCTGAAGGCGGACAATGTGGCGGTGGCCTCCACCGGGGTCATCGGGGTGCCTTTCCCCATAGCCGCCGTGGAATCCAGCATCGGCGCATTGGCGAGCAGCCTGCGCGGAGATGCGGCGGGGCACGAGGCGGCTCTGGAAGCGATTATGACCACCGACACCCGGAAAAAGGCCGCCTCGGTGGAATTGGAGATCGGCGGCAAAACCGTGCGGATCGGGGGCATGACCAAGGGCTCCGGGATGATCCATCCCAACATGGCCACCATGCTCTGCTTTGTCACCACCGACGCCGCCATCAGCCGGGAACTGCTGGACAAGGCTCTGCGCGCCGCAGTCAAACATTCCTTCAACCGGGTCACCGTGGATGGGGATACTTCCACCAACGACACGATCCTCGTCATGGCAAACGGCGAGGCCGGTAATGCTCTTATCAATATCGAAGGAACAGACTATCAGCTTTTCGCTGAAGCCCTGGAAGATGTCTGCATCAAACTTGCCCGCGCCATGGCACGGGACGGGGAGGGCGCTACCCGGCTGGTCACCGTAAGTGTAAATGGCGCGAAGGATGAGGACACCGCAGAAACACTGGCAAAATCAATTGCTTCATCAAGCCTGGTCAAGGCCGCCTGCTTCGGGGCCGATGCCAACTGGGGCCGGGTCCTCTGCGCCATGGGCTACTCCGGCGTGGATTTCGACCCGGACAAGACCGATGTTTTTTTTGCCAGTAAGCATGGCAGTGTACTGGTGTATGAGCAGGGCAAGCCGGTTGCTTTCTCCGAGGAGGAGGCGAAAAAAATTCTTCTCGAAGAGGAGATTGAAATCAACGTTAAACTTTCAGGCGGCACAGGAAGCGCATTCG
>BNUT01000218.1 GCA_025997555.1 Spirochaetia bacterium | reverse complement strand
GCCGTTGTACTGGGGCGGGTTGTGACTTGCTGTAACTACGATCCCCGTGTCGGCCTTCAATTGCCGGATGGCGAAGGAAAGCTCCGGGGTGGGACGCAGGCTGGAAAACAGATACGCCTTGATGCCGTTCCCCGCGAAGATCAGCGCGGCGGCCTCGGCAAATTCCGCCGAATAATGGCGGCTATCAAAGGCGATTACCGCAGCAAGCTTCCCGGTCCTGGCCTTGTCGGGAAAGGCCTTGATCACATAAGCCGCCAGCCCCTGGGTGGCGCTTTTAACCACTAAGGTGTTCATGCGGTTATACCCGCCCCCAATCACCCCTCGCAGTCCCCCGGTGCCGAACTCCAGGTCCCGGTAGAATCGGTCCTCAAGCTCCTTAAAATCTTCTTTTCCAAGAAGCTCCTCCACCTCCGCGCGGAAATGGGCATCCTTCTCCTTGGCTATATAATCCTTCGCCTGGGCGATAATTGCGTCTTTGTCCATGATTCCTCCATAAATATCACTATATATTGGCTATAGGTTTGGACGCAAGGCCACTGCATTGCCAATCAAGATTATGGTCGCCGATGGTAATTTACCGGATATGTATGGAACGAAATCAATACCTACCGGGACGAAATGGAGCTGAAGTTTATCATCGGGATGGAAAATCTGAACAAATGGGACGATTATGTTAAAACCGTCACAAACATGGGTATTGCCCGCGCGCTCGAAATCCAGAACGCCGCTTTAACCCGTTATAATGCCCGCTAAAAGTCAGAATTGATCCTCAGATAAGCAGGCAGTTTCTGCTTGCTTATCTGACAGTTTAACCCTTGCACATAAATAGATAAATTTGGTATCATTCCTCAACTGTTAATAAACATAATTTATGGAGGAACTATGACAATAGTTGAGATGCTCGGTCAAAGCGGCGTCCTGACCGTGATGGGTATGGGGACGGTGTTCTCGTTTTTGGTGATTGTGATCATCACCGTCACCCTGATGGGCAAGGTAGTCCACGCCCTGGGCGCGGATAAGGATGTAACACAACCCACCCCTGCACGGCCGTCGGCTCCGCAGGCGAATTCGGCCGCAAAGACCGCCGCTGTTACGGCTGCCATCACCGCCGCAGTAACTGAATACCAAAAAAATAATTAAGGAGACAATATGCCTAAAGTTAAACTGACCGATCTGGTGCTGCGTGATGCCCACCAGTCCCTGCACGCCACCCGCATGACCACGGCGGATATGCTTCCCGCATGTTCCCGCCTCGATAAGATCGGCTACTGGGCTCTTGAAGCTTGGGGCGGAGCCACCTTTGACTCCTGCATCCGTTTTTTGAATGAAGATCCTTGGGAGCGGCTGCGGAAACTCCACGCCGCCCTGCCCAAGACACCAATAATGATGCTCCTCCGGGGCCAGAACCTGCTCGGTTACCGGCACTATGCTGATGACGTGGTGGACAAGTTTGTGGAGAAGGCCGCCCAGACCGGCGTCGGTGTGTTCCGTATTTTTGACGCCTGTAACGACCCCCGCAATCTCAAGCGCGCCGCAGACGCCGCCAAAAAAACCGGCAAACATGTCCAGATGGCCATTTCCTACGCCACAACTCCTTACCATACAAAAGAGATTTACGCCGATCTTTCCAAGCGCTACGCCGAATTCGGCGCAGATTCAATCTGTATCAAGGATATGTCCGGCCTTTTGAAACCCTACGAAGCCTACGAGCTGGTTAAGGCGATTAAGGCCAAGGTTGATATTCCCGTAGAGATCCACACCCACGCAACCACCGGCCTTTCGGTTGCTACACTGGTAAAAGCGGCGGAAGCGGGCGCGGAAATCCTTGACACGACAATCTCATCCATGGCCATGGGTACCAGCCACAGCCCCACCGAAACCATTGTCGAAGCCTTCAAGGGTACCGAATTTGAAACCGGCCTTGATATCACCGCCCTCCTCGACATTGCGGTCTATTTCCGGGATGTCCGCAAGAAGTACGCCAAGTTTGAATCGAGCTTCCTCGGCGCAGATACCCGCATCCTCGTTTCACAGGTCCCCGGCGGTATGCTCTCCAACCTGGAAAACCAGCTTAAAGAACAGAACGCCTCCGACAAGATCGATGCGGTGCTCAAGGAAATTGCCGTTGTCCAGAAAGACTGCGGCTATATTCCCCTGGTGACCCCCACGAGCCAGATTGTCGGCACCCAGGCGGTGTTCAATGTGTTGTTCGGACGCTACAAGAATCTCACCTCTGAAACTGCGGACCTGGTAACCGGCCGCTACGGCGCGCTTGCTGCCCCGGCTAACCCCGAACTGGTAAAGCTGGCCCTTGCCAAGAACAACTACGATGCGGCTATTACCGAGCGGCCCGCCGATAGCATTGCCAATGAATACGCCAAAATGGCTGAAGAGGCCAAGAAAGAAGGCGCCCAAACCGATGAGGATGTCCTGACCTATGCGATGTTCCCCAAGGTTGCCCCGAAATTCTTTAAAGAGCGCTCCAAAGGGCCGGTTGATTCCGCCTCTTTCGCGGTTCCCGCAGCTTCTTCCGCCCCCGCAAAGGCCGGAGCAGGGCAGGCCGCCCGTTACAACATAAACGTAAACGGCGCCAACTACGATGTGGTAGTAGCCCCCGCCGGTACGGTAGCGGTTGCACCCGCAGCCGGTAAAGCGGTCCCTGCTGGCGGAGCAGCCCCTGTTGCCCGTTCCGGCGGCGGAACCTCGATCCTCTCCCCGGTAGCGGGGACGGTTCTCCGCTATGCGGTAGGCGATGGTGAAACGGTTAAGGCCGGGGATAACGTGATTATCATCGAGTCCATGAAGATGGAACTTGAGATCAAGGCCACTTCAACCGGTCCTGTCCATTTCCTGGTTCCCACGGGCACCCAGGTTGCCTCCCAGCAGCCGGTCGCCGAGATCGGCGGTTCCGGCGTGGTTCTTGAAGCCGCGCCTGCTGCTGCTCCCGAAGCGGCTCCCGCTCCTGCGGCAGCCGCGCCATCCGGCGGCGGTACGGTGATTCCTTCCCCGGTAGCGGGGACGGTTCTCCGCTATGCAGTAGCCGAAGGGGCGCAGGTCAAGTCCGGGGACAATGTGGTGATCATCGAATCCATGAAGATGGAACTGGAGATCAAGGCCACTGTGGCCGGAAGCGTTCACTATCTGGTACCCACGGGCACCCAGGTTCAGTCCCAGCAGCCCATAGCTGAGATTGGATAATGCCGTTGGCATTATCCAATCTCTCGGAGTTTTCGCTTAGCGAAAACTCCATGGCTGCTAGAGTTATATAGAAGGAAAGGAAGATATGTTAAACCTTAAAAAGAACCCCATACTGGTCGTTAAAGTCTGTCTGCTCCTGCTGATCGGCGCCTTTGCGATCAACATGGTGGGCACGGCCTTTACCCCGCGGGCACAGGCTGCCGGTAATTCCGAGCAGATAGCCGATTCAACTTCGGAACTGCCCTCCTTCAGGAACCTGAACGGGATAATCCCCAACAGTGCGGATATCCCTCCGGTGAGTCTGGGGAGTTTTCTCCAGAAAGTTGTAAAAACGACGGGTATCTATGCCTTTATTACCGATGCGGTACATGGTGAGACCCCGGCGGGGGCCCCCATTACGGTCTACGGCTGGCAGGAATTACTCATGGTGGCGGTGGGCTTCCTCATTGTCTACCTGGGGGCCGTCAAGGGCTTTGAGCCCCTGCTGCTTATTCCCATCGGCTTCGGGACCATCTTTGTAAACATCCCCCTGGCGGGGATGGGGGCTACGGAAATCGTTCAGCATGTGCTGGTAAACGGTGAGATAATCGAAGAGATAGTTCAGCATCCAGGCTTCCTTGATATCATCTATGAAGCCGGGGTGGGGAATGAGTTCTTCCCTCTGATCATCTT
>BNUT01000217.1 GCA_025997555.1 Spirochaetia bacterium | reverse complement strand
GTCCTGGCCGAACATATCATCCGGCCCCCGGTAATCTTTCAACAGTTCATCCAGCGTTTCTTTCGAAAAGGCCATACTTGCTCCTTCCGGTAGTATTGCCGTTTACACATTATTTTTTACAGGCTCATTCTTCACTTGTTATTTCAAGCCAAATGTTATCTGATATAATCCAGTCATAAAGTTTTTGTATGGTTTCGTCTATTTTATTTAATTGATACTTTCCTCTGACAGCACATTCCCAAACAATACAAATTCTCCAGCCCGTTGCATGAAGATAATTTAACACTTCACCATCTCGTTTACGATTTACATCAATTTTATTAACCCAAAATTCTCTATTTGAAGAAGGCATTTTAAAGTTCTTACAACCAATATGTCCATGCCAGAAGCAGCCATGAATAAAAATAATAGCTTTATGTTTTTTTAAAACAATATCAGGTTTACCAAAGACTTTTTTGTCATTTATGCGGTATCGCAAACCACGATTAAAAAGTCCTTTTCTGATAATAATCTCAGGTTTGGTATTTTTGCTACGAATACCAGACATCATACGACTTCTTGTTTCAGAATTTACAATGTCCATATATTTATTTTATATATGGCTTTATTGCATCGGCGATTGTATGAAAAAGCGGGACAATAACCGAATTTCCGAATTGCTTATATGCCCTTGTATCTGAAACCGGAATAATAAAATCATCCGGGTAACCCATGAGCCGGGCACATTCACGAGGAGTTAAGCGTCGTGGATTTTTACGTTTTCCCTGGAAAACAAGAATTTCAGATCCATCTTTATAATATCGTGCAGATAGGGTTCTGGCTATATCATCCTCAGTAACAAGTCCAAATCCAAAACCATTACCAGCCGCCTTATGCTTTTCTGCATATCGTTGAAGATAATCCCAAAGATGATCCGTCAGAGTATATTTATCCTGGATCATATTTTTTTTATGGTTGAAATACTTATCTTGGTCATGGTCAAGATAAGGCTCATTGCCGTTAGTCCTGTGTAGAATATGTGAAAGTTTTATTTCTCCCTTTGGCGGATAAACAATATTGTCGAGAGAAAATAATGTTGGCTCCTTAAATCCTACTATAACAATCCGTTCACGATGTTGTGGTACCCAGCTTTGACCATCTATCACTTTATAATCAATATGGTACCCTAATTGTTCTGTCAAGGTTTTTATTATGACATTAAAGGTATTACCTTTATCGTGAGATTTTAAATTTTTAACATTTTCCAGAACAAATGCCTTTGGTTGTTTGGTTTTTATTATTCTGGCAACATCAAAAAACAAGGTACCCTGTGTCAAATCCTCAAATCCTGTAGGCCGACCTAAAGCATATTTTTTGGAAACTCCGGCTATCGAAAATGGCTGACAGGGAAAGCCTGCTGGTATGTTCTTTAATAATCAGATAAAAATATATCAATAACTCTTACATTTTTTAGCCTATAAATACTAGATGATTCAATGTATGCTTGATATCGCTCTCTTGTTTCCCCCTGTTTTATTATCCAATTTTCCCAAAGATATGTACCATCCGTATTATCCGCATCATCATTCGGTACAAAATCACTTTTAACATAATATTTTATACCAGTGAACAGGATATATTTTATGTGTCCATTTTTCCCCCATTGAATCTTTGTTTTTTTAAGATACTGCATAAACCCCTTTTCACTCCTTAAAAATATTTTGATTATGTCATAATAAAAAATCTTTGTCTGGATGAAATTTTTCTGGTAATATAATACTTTTTCCATCAAGAGCTAATAATAATTCCGTCTGAGGAACATTATTTTTATACTCCTTCATTTTTTTAGAAACTATAATAACGCAATCAGGATTTACTGTGATTAATCCTAAATCAAATGCCTTGTCATGTATTGAAGAAAGACATAGCCCATTGGCTGGATTCAAACGATTTTCTTTAGAATTAGACCAAGGGATTATATGACTTGCAATTAGTAATTCAGGTATAGAAACACCGCTCATACAGCAAATATATTGATAACTTGACAATACCGATTTTCTAAAGAAAGATTGACCTATCCGCGTGTTTACTATACTTTGTCGTGTTTCACCTGAATAACCAATATCATCTTGTTTTTCAATATTATCATCAGCCTTGTTTTCCAGCAACCCTTCACATTCCTCTGTTAATAATTCCCAATTAGCATGAAACTTTTCCCATATTTCATGATCTGCATTTGATGCATTTCCAAGACCTTTTCTTCCACTATCCGTAATTGCAGGGTCCAAACTGGCAAAATTAACTAATTTCATCGCTAACGCATTTTGAGTCCTTCCAATTATCTTGGCCATTTTTATTACATCAGGGTTTTTAGCATGTAACTTGCCAAAAGGAAGCTGGCAATAAAGGTAAAACGCTAGTTTCAACTGAATTTCAGTCCATTTCTGACTTACTTGATTATCACTCATAAATTAATTTTATAACGTAAACTTCAAAATAAGTCAATACCTAATTATAGCCAACTTGCCGAATTTTTGGTCGACCTTGGCGCAACCAGGGCCTTTTTCAAGCCTCTTTCCGAAAATGATAACTCAAAAAATCAGGTCTATCTTGGTGGAAGTTTCCAGATTTTACAGCAAATTCCGTTTGGCGATATTACGGTTACTCCCGATAACAAGAACCCAAATTATAAAGCAAGCATTAATTTGTGGTGGATAAATGAGGACCTTCAATATGCACCGGCACCTACGGCACAGCTTATTCTCTACGCAAGGTACCCGGAAGTAAGGTTATCTGGTTTTCTTATGAATTGCCCTACGGCCCCCCGCGCCTATATGCAAGCCATTCACCCGGAAGATCGTAAAAAAAATAATAACGAAAAAGATGGTCGTGTCCTTATTCTTGGTATCTGCCCGAATGGCAAAGTTTATGGGTATTTAGCTTCACAAAATTCGCCATTGGCAACCTCAATACTGTCAGAATTGTTTGATCCTTCTTCAGGTAAAACCATACAGAATTTTCCGCTGGCAGGTTCTCCAGATGCTAATAAAACAGCCCTCATTGTAAGACTTAAA
Organism: Spirochaetia bacterium; assembly: GCA_025997555.1. Lineage (GTDB taxonomy): Bacteria > Spirochaetota > Spirochaetia > Treponematales > Breznakiellaceae > BNUT01. Next base: position 864 of record BNUT01000217.1, on the reverse strand, counting down.
AATATCGTACAATCTGGTTGGCATGAGTCAATGCGAATGTATCCCGATGGTAGCAAACGCCCTTACTTGGCACAAAATGGGGGTGGTTATACCCTTGAGGCTCTTTTTGATATTATTCCGAATGGCAAGGCAGAACCTGATTATAAAGGGTGGGAGTTAAAATCCTTAGCAGGAACCCGGATTACACTTATGACGCCTGAGCCGGATGGAGGTTTCTATAATGAAGCCGGAGCAAAAACATTTACTTTACAATATGGGCATGATTCACCCGATGTAATCAAATATTTTACCGGAACACATAAAGCGGATGTAAAAAATACGACTTCCAATCTTACCTTAACTATAAAAGGATATGATAAAACCCGTAGGGCAATTTCCGATGTGCAAGGCGGTGTATACTTATTGAACGATCATCAAGAACCTGTTGCCATCTGGTCTTTTTCTTCGCTAATTACGCATTGGAGCCGCAAACACGCTCATGCCTGTTATGTAAAATATGTCACTGCAAGCAAAAATGGGAAAAATGGATTTATTTACCATTCGCCAGTCTATCTTGGTGAAAAAACAGACATATCTTTTTTCCTTGAAAGTATGCAAAATGGTCTTATTGTTTATGATCCGGCAACAAAAGTTGTTCAAAATTCCAATGGAAATACTTCTGTAAAGGCACGTAGCCAATTCAGGATAAATTTTAATAATCTTAAAACTCTATATGAAAAATTTTACGAACAAGCTGTTATTGTATAATAATAAATGTTTAAACAAACGATATTAAAAACGGGATTTTACTTCGCATAACATACGCTATACGCTGCGCCGCAGTAGCGGCTTGGCCTACGAAAAAACGCAGTCGGCCTTTGGCCT
>BNUT01000216.1 GCA_025997555.1 Spirochaetia bacterium | reverse complement strand
TTCCTGTTGCAAAAGAGAGTGAACCGCCGTACCCCAGATAGCCCATATCCGGTCTGACACGTCATCCTCTAAATCTTTCCAATGGCGGTCGGTAAGTACGATTTCTTTCACCCCCCTCAATAGGGTGGTGGCGGAAACACAACCGGGCTCGTTGTGTTTTTCCGTTGAAACTGCCTTTACCAATCCGGCAGGCAAGTTTTGCTTGTTGGTTATTTTCATGGGTTAACCTCCTATGCTGTTTCCTTGTCCTCGTCTTCATCCAGATAACCGAGTTCCACCATATCCGCACGGGTCATGTCCCAGCAATCATTCCGGATTACTTCACCCTGCTTGCCCTCAAAGACACCCCTGAAACCCATCCCGCCTTCGCTGTATTCCAGTCTGAAAGACAGGTCAGCGTATTTTTTGGTAAGCGCTTCCATTATGGGTATCGGGGCTGACCAGGCTGTTTCAAACCAGACAGTAATAGAACGATCATCGTGTTTAATATCGCAATCATAGACGTTCCATTTCGTGCCCCAGTTGCCGATGTTCCAGGAGAACCAATCAATGAGACCTTTTTCTTTACAGTACTTAACTTCCTGTACACCGATATTTCCGCGGAAGTAATTTTCCGGCGGCGGGATAATTTTTTCAAAGTCTAAAAATACCCGCTCGTTTTCACCTTCTGAAAAACACTCAGTTCGGAAGGCATCTAAAAGTTTCCTTTCACCTTCAACAAACAAACAATTTTCACACCAGTTCGGCATATTAGCCTCCTTATTGATTTTTTGGTTCACAGCCTGTATTTCTTAATGATATTTATGACTATGCCCCATTTTGATTTCAAAAACATTGCGGACGCGCACCTGCCCGCCTTCGGTGTGTAACTCGAATTGCCCGATACCCCAAAGGTTACAATAGTCCGTAATAACTACCCGCTGGCAATCAACCGGCAATTCCTCAAATGTGATACGGCTCCCCCGGGGGTAAAACCGCCAAGCCCAGGATTCCCTATGCTGCCCAAAACCCTGCGGGTGGGCAGGATGCTCGCTCATAGCGATATAGAACACCTTGTCCTTATTCTCCGGGTCATACCAATTCGTATGGGTATAAACAACTGTGAACCGGTCCCCGGTAGGATTGCGCTTTGCCTCATAACACGCAATGTATTTCGGTGTGCCGTTTACAAACAGTTTTGACTTGTCTTGCATGTTCAACCCTCCTTTATTCGGGTGAAATGATTACCAGTTCTTGAGCCGTTCAATGGCTTCGGCTATGGTTTCCTCGTCTAGATGGCCGCCTCTAAAATCGCTGGTTATTTCGCGCCAGACCATATCGGCGTGTTGGGCAACACTGAATACATGAAGCTGTTCGATGTTCTTAACCGGGTAATCAGAACCGTTTGCTTCCCGCCAATCGTCCAGGGCAATCTCGACTTCATTCCAGCATTCCGCAAGTACATGACGGGTAGCAGCCTGATTAAACATGACATTCCCATTGGCATGGATTCCCTCGGTTGCATGGGACGGGATTTCCCGGATACCAGCGCTCATCGCCATATCTGGGGAATACTCCAAATACTCAATGAGCAGGGACTTGGCGTAATCACTGATGCTTGCCAGCCATTCATTCTTGTCTGTGAGTTCTGTCCCGCACCGGGAACAAAACGTATCATACTGTCTGAAGCTCCATGTACCGCACTTGGGGCATTCCTTATAAAGCTTCAAATTTGGAACTTTACCCATAAAACCTCCTTTAAGCGTACCGCAAGCCCTTTGGTTTTCAGTCGTATACTGCCAGTTCCGGTCTCTGCGGCCCGGTAAAGCTTTTGAGGACCGCTGCCTTCTGCCGGTAATGGCTGAGCCATCCCTGATAGTATTGATTGTCCTTAAAAGCCAGATGAACCTTTTTCACCATCCAGAGCGGGGCATTGTAGACGTATGGCCCGCAGGTAACGGATATATCTTTATAGCCCCATCCATTCCGGCCCCCGGAGGCGGTCTTAACATAAACGAGGTCAATTGTTCCCCGGCCCTCAGCGAAAACCCAATGGCCTTCCCGGTGTACGGTATACCCGGACTGCTCAAGCATGGTCTTGAAATACTCCAAAACATCTTCGCTGGACCGCCAGCTGTATGAAAATAACCAGCCCATTACGCTGCTCCCGGACAGGCCAGCTCTTTTACCAGTCTAAAAGCGTCTTTGCCGTATTTTTCATTGAGGATATCGGCCATACACTTCCCCTTATCCTCGTAATTCCCGTGCTGTTCATGGAGCCAGTCATCGAACTTGAAAACGTCGATTACCGGCTTTTTAGTCGCTACCATCAAAAGCCCATCCAGAAACGGATTGAGTTTCGTGTGGAAGGTTTCTGTGAATTGCTTGTGTGCTTCAGGTAATGTCATACATTACTCCTTTAGTTTATGCGGACCCGATACCGGGACCGTTCTGTTTAATCGTGATTGTGCGACGGTTGAACTCAAAAGAAAGCTCATCCGCTTTGAGATCCTGGGCCTTGATCCACATCTCCTCCATGACATTGCCTATGGTTCGCCCGGATACATCCGGTACAGCCCTTACCTTGAGTAGTTGGATGCCGGAATAAAGCCGTTCGTCCGCTCGGATTACGCTACGGAGGCGCCGGATTTCTTTCTGACATTCGAGGACATTTTCTTCATCCGTTTTCGGCATCTTCTTTCTCCTTTTCCAACATGATTTCTGTCAGCGCTTCGTTACAATAAGTCAGAGCATTTTTCAAATGCGTCTGCATCTCCTGGACAGAACCGCAATGTATGGCCGCCCTTGCCTCCGTTTCAGACATTTTAACGAAATCCGCAACGCCTATTCTTTTTTCAGACATCTTTCTCCCTCTCATCAGGGCTTTGATATATTCGCTGTATGCTCATGGCGGCCTCCTTGTGTAGTTTTGGGTATAGAAAAAGGGAGAGCATCGATTTATAACCCGCAAAGCCGGTACACGATGCTCTCCCTTGAAAAGGGGATAGGAATGGAACGATGTGCGGCTATCCGGTAACTGTGCCCAACCGTTCCGCAATGATTTTGCCGACGACACTGTTTTTCTGTTTCTCACCAAGGCGGGTTAACCGCCTTTTCCCGATACGCCGGTCAACAGATTTCAATATATCCGTGAGACCCCATTTGTCGTTTTCAAACACCTTGTCAAACAGCACTTCTTTGGGGGTGGCGATATATTCCTGGATAAGGTCCGAGATTGCGGATATATGGCAGACGTAAGGGTATGTCTCTTTTAGGCTAAAGACATTTTCGCCTACGAGTTTAGTCCCGTATATCTGCTCATAGTCGATAATTTCGTTCATGAAGTCCTTGGGGTAGTCCCAAACAATTTTACCCTGGAACGTAATCCAATAACGCGGCAAATCGGTGGTTCCCCGTTGACTGTCCATGCGGTATGCCGCGCAGTGAAGTTGAAAGGCCAAGCAGGGAGCTACCAGATTATACACTTCCCTTTGCAATTTACTCCAGGGCGCGTATTTCTGTCTGTAATAACGCCGCCTCATAACGCTTCCTTAATTTTCCGCATAGCCTGTTCATAGCCGTAACAGAAGGCGGCAAACGACACGGCATCAACCGGCCCCATACCGGAAATGCTAATAAGCCGCATTACCTCATCGTGAGCTTCGGCATCGTCAAAATCAGCCCACATATCAAAAAGTTTTTGGTAATTGATATGAGTGGCCTTTTCTGCTTCATCAAAACTTTCATCATTCGTATCCCAACAGTTGTCCTCAATAAAAACTTTTTGCTTCTGCCATTTCGCAACGGCTTTTCCCCGGAATCCCGCACACAGCTCGATATACTCAAGGCGGAATATAAAGTCTTTGTGATTTTCAGCGAGTTTTTTCAAAATGGGAATAGGCGTTGCGGATTTCGTTAAAATGTCTGAAACGGAGGCAAGGGCGGCCATACATTGCGGTTCTGTCCAGGAGATGCAGACGCATTTGAAAAATGCTCTGACTTATGGTAA
>BNUT01000215.1 GCA_025997555.1 Spirochaetia bacterium | reverse complement strand
CGGGGCACTGGAATGGCTCCGGATACGGGATATCAGCCCCGAGGAGGGCCGGATCATCGTGCGGCGGAATATTAAAAATTCGGGCCGCAGTTCAATTCATCCGCATGGGCAAGAGCGGCCTTCCCCGCATCTCCTGCCAGCATCCGGGCAATCTCCTGCCGCCTTTCCTCGCTCCCAAGTGTCGAAACCTGGGTTAGGGTCCGATCCCCGTCACCGCCGCCAATAACTTTTTTTTCTACCCTTAAATGATTATCTGCCCGAACAGCGATACTGGCAAGATGGGTAACGCAAAATATCTGCTTAAGCAGGCCGATTTTAACCAGGTATTCCCCAACCGCAAGGGCTACTTCCCCGCCAATCCCTGTATCAATCTCGTCAAAGACCAGGGTTTCCGGGGAAGAATCAGGACTTCCGGAGGAAGTCACGCCTGTTTCTGTAGAAAAAGCCGGGTCAGCCAGAACAGTCTTGATGGCCAGCATCACCCGTGAAAGTTCACCCCCGCTGGCGATACGGGAAAGATCCTTCAAAGGCTCCCCGGTATTTGCGGAAATGAGAAATTCCACATCCTCCGCCCCCCAGGGACCGCAGACCAGAGCGCCGGGTCCCTGGCCCTTGGGCAGTACCGCCGCAGAAAATCGAGCATTAGGCATCCCCAAATGGGAAAGAATTTCGGTGATCCGTTCTCCAAGTTTAAGGGCGCCTGCTTTCCGCCTGACCCTGATTGAAGCCGCGCGGGAAGCAATATCTTTTTCCAGGGCTGCAATATCGGAGCGGAGCTTTTCCCGGTTTTCCCCTGCGCCGGAAAGGGTCTCAATTTCCTCCGCCGCCTGGGTGCGGTAGGCAAGGATCGCGTCCTCATCATTCCCCAAGGTGGAATTCCCGGCGGGAATTCCACCCGCCTTGCCCCCTGCATATTTCTTTTTCAACCGGTACAAAAGGGCGAGCCGTTCCTCCACTTCCTCAAGCCGTTCCGGGTCATAGGTAAGATTATCCCGATAGGAGCGGAATTCCTCGGAAATGTCCTCCGCTTCAAAATAGAGATCATCAAGCCGTTTCTGAATCCCCGCCAAAGAAGTGTCGATAGCGGCAGCGGCATCCAGAGCGTTTCGGGCCCGCCGACACAGGCTCAACGCAGAAGTTTCACCATCATAGAGGGTGGCTGCGGCGCTGTTCACCTGCTCCGCAAGGCGTTCAAAATCTCCCAGCCGCTGGGCCTCGCCCTCCAGTTCCCGGCTTTCCCCGCTCCGGGGGGCGGCTTTGTCAATTTCCTCAACCGCATAGCTCAAAATTTCAAGCCGCTCCGCCCGGTCCCGTTCAGATCCAAGAAAATTTTCCAATGTCCTTTTCTTCTCCGCAAGCTCAAGGAAAACCGAATTGAATTGGGCAGTCTCTTCCTCAAGCCCTGCAAAGCGATCCAGATAACGCCGGTGGGATTCCTTGCGGAGCAGAGATTCGTGGTTATGCTGCCCGTGAATATCAAAGATGAGGGCCATAAATTCCGCCAGGTCCGTCCGGGTTACCGGCACATCCTGTATATAAATTGAACTGCGGCCCGAATTTTTAATATTCCGCCGCACGATGATCCGGCCCTCCTCGGGGCTGATATCCCGTATCCGGAGCCATTCCAGTGCCCCGCCGCTTTTTGCCCCAATGGCAATGACCGCCGTGACACTCGCCTCTTCGGTGCCGGTCCTGATAACATCCGTGTCGGCCTTTGCGCCCATCAAAAAACTCAAAGATCCTACGATGATGGATTTCCCCGCGCCGGTCTCCCCGGTAAGTACATTAAACCCATCCTCAAAGAAAATAGATATACTGTCGATGAGGGCATAGTTCCTGATGTTCAGTTCTTCAAGCATTACTATCCCCCGTAACACCGGACCAGGAGAGTTTTGTACGAAGGGCTTTGTAAAAGGCGATACGGCCGGAAGCAATCAGTTGGGCCTGATAAGGAGCCTGCCGGAGGTATATCCGATCCCCCGGCTCCAGAATCTGGGTAACCTGACCGTCAATGGTAAGCAGCACCCCGCTGCGCTGTTCCTTTTCCACCTCCACGATCACCGTTTCCCGTGGGGGCAGCACAATCGGCCGGTTCGACAGGGTAAAAGGACAGATAGGGTTGATGATGATCGCTTCCATTTCCGGCTCCAGAATAGGCCCGCCTGCTGCCACCGAATAGGCGGTGGAACCTGTGGGAGTAGCCACGATAAGACCGTCGGAGCGGTACTGTCCCAGCCTGATGTATTCGGCATTTTCCCCCGGTGCGGCGGGCAGTTCCGAATCCACATTAAGCCTGATGATTTTCGCTATCCCCGATGCGGAAATAACCGTGTCATTCAGGCAGGGACCAAGGGTGTGCATACTGCCCCGGCGCTCCACGCTTACATCCAGCATAAAACGCCGGGAAACCGCAGCCTTCCCCTGCCGCCAATTTTCAAAGGTCTCTTTCCATTCACCGGGATGTACCGCCGCAATGAAGCCCAGGGTACCCAAATTCACCGGGATGATGGGCACCTCCAGGGGCGCCATGGCACGGGCAGCGTAAAGCACTGTACCATCCCCTCCCAGGCTGAAGGCCGCATCATAGGGGCCGTCTCGTTCAAATTCCGGCTTGTCATCAAAAGTAAAAAAACGGGACCGAAAATTCCATTTTTCCAACTCGATACGAATTTCTTCCGCAAGGGTTTTGGCATCCGGCTTGTGAAGGTTTATGAATAACAACGCCCGGTTGAGTTTGGCCATCAGGTCCCCGCTACGGAAGGGTAAGGATAAGCTTCCGTATCCGCTCCACTTCCGTGGAACTTAAACGGGGATAGAGCGGAAAGAGTATCGTCCGCAGGGAAAGTGAATACGCTTCGGGACAAAGGGACGCTTCCAGGGAAGGGCCCTCCCCCGCAGAAGCGGGTTCTTTGGAGGCTTCACCGGGCATAGCCATCAAGGTATCATCAAAGGCGCTTTCTACGATAATATCCTTCTTCCGGGCATAGGCCTTTACATCCTTTAGACCCGTTTCCAGGATGAGCGGAAAGGCATAGTTATTGTATTCCCCTGCATCCTGGACAAAGCGCTTATGCCGGGTACGGAGCGCCGATTGCGTATAAACACGGGCAATTTCCCTGCGTTTTTCCAGATTTTTCGCCGCTTCCCGGAACTGGATCACCGCCATGGCAGCATTGATATCCGGCAGATTGTATTCCGGAGGAAGGTCCCCAAAGTTCCGCAGCACCGATCCGTCCCGGCGATTAGCCGCATAAAGGAGCGCCCCTCCCCCGGCGGTAATCATATCCCGTTCCTCAAGGCCTAGAATTGTAAATATCCCGGAGGTTCCGGCGGAATTTCCTGCTTCGCGGCCCTGTCCGGAGGACGAGGGCTCCTCGCCCTCCCCTTCCTTTCCTTCCGCCGTATCGCCGCCGAGGAAGAAACCGTAACTTTGGGACCGGTCATCAATGACCGGGAGTCCCAGTTCCGCAATGGCGGCAATATCCGGAACAAACCCAAGGGTATGATGCGCCACAATACACCGGGCATCCGCACTATCGGCCTTTTTAGCAATGGTAGTCTCAATAGTCCCTCGTCCAATGACAGGAGAGGATGAAAGCACATCACAATAAATTGGCCTAAGCCGCAGATCTTCAATAACCCGCACATAATACCGGGGGGAAAGGGCGGAAATAATCACCCCCTGACCATCTTCAAGGTTTAATGCTTTCAGGGCAAGGTACAAAGCAATCGCCGGACTGCGGAGGGCAAGACAATAATCAAAATGGAGATGTTCCTTTGCAATCTGAATCAGAAGCCGGGCCTGCTCCCCGGGTCCGATTTTATCTTCCACCATGGCCGTAAGAACCGCATCCATCTCCTTCCGTCTGATGGTCGGAGAATAGACTTCAATCTTCATGTATTACCTCAAAGTCCGGCAGCCCGGCATTCTTTAACATAATATACTATTAAATGGCGCCTTTTTCAAGCCATTATTTGAGGGGTGCAGTATTCGTCGAATACTTCCTCAAACGAGTATGCAGC
>BNUT01000214.1 GCA_025997555.1 Spirochaetia bacterium | reverse complement strand
GCCGGAATTTTTTGACGTGGCGGTGAACCTCTATATTTCTTTCGGTTATTTTGCAGATCCATTGGATGACAAAAAATTTATTCAAAATGCTTATTGCATGGTTTGTTATGGGCGGGGTAAAAGCAGGGGAACCTGCGAAACAGCAATAGTGTAAAAACTTAACGGCTTTTTCTTCCCACGACAATCAGCCTTTCCGCCGAGTTATCGTAGACTGCTTCATGCCAGTCGCCGTAAATTTCCACCTCAGCAAAACCCGCTTCAAAAAGAAGGCTCCGTAGTTCCGCTGCGGAATACAAACGCTGGGTAAAGGTCCGTTCGATTTGTTTGCCGTCTTTTATAATAATCCACCGGTTTTTTAGGCTGCTCCAGGAATCGACCGCCTCATATTCGGTGAGGACAAAAAAACCCGCCCTTTCAAACCATTCGGATTCGACAAAATCCCGGACGGCAATTTCCTTTCCCAGGGTATCAATGATAAGGGTCCCGCCCCTTTTAAGGGAATCATAGGCATTTTGAATAAATTTTTTGTCATCCAATGGATCTGCAAAATAACCGAAAGAAATATAGAGGTTCACCGCCACGTCAAAAAATTCCGGCCGCTTGAAATCCCGTACATCCTCTTTGGTAAATTCAATGTCCAGGTTTTCGTAGATCGCGTCTTCACGGGCGGTTTTAAGATAAGATTCGGTGATATCCACACCGGTTGCGGCAAAGCCCCGGCGGGCAAACTCCAGGGTCAGCCGTCCAAAACCGCAGCAAAGATCCAGAACACGGGGAGCGCCTTTGAACCTGGCAAGCCGGATGACGCCGTCGGCCACATCGGGAACCTCCGCCCAATGTTTCTCGTCAAACATGACGGGGGCGTACTGTTCCCAAAAACTTTCATCGTTGAACCACTCTTCTTTATGGGCCATGGTTCTTCCATTAAACCCGTATCATAAATATTTGACAAGCGCCCTGCGGTTCATCATGGCGCGGGAAATGCCCTAATCTCCTGCTCTGTTTTCTGCTCTTGTATTTTCCCGATGATTTGCGTAGACTGATTTTATGAAGATTCGCTTGAAGATCATTTTGGTAGTACTTCCCCTGATCGTTGTAACCCTTTGTATTGCGGAGGCGGCGTCTTACTTTGCAGCCCTCAAGGGCATAAATAAAGTAACCCGGCAATTCTTCGATTTTAAGGCAGGGGAGCTGAAAAATTATACCGAAAACCAATGGGCCCTGCTGATGGAGAATGGCTATGCGGGCAACGCCGATATGGTTGCCGCCGCAAAGAACGCAATAGAATCATACTCCCGCAGCATTATTTTAAGCGATACCGAAATTATCTTTGCCCTTGATGATGCGGGGGAAGTGTCCATGACCACTTCGGAGTTGTATATCTTCGAAGAGGAACGCGCTGCTCTCCTTGCACAATTAAATGAAGAAACTGAAGGGCTTCTACAAACCTCCATCGGCGGCAGAGACTGGGTTTTCCGGGCCTTTTATTTTACCCCCTTCGGCTGGTACATTATCCTTTCCGAAGAGCGGGCCGCCTTCTACCGGGAAGCAGACGCTATCACCACCCAGACCATTATCATGCTGATTGCATCTTCCCTTATCGCAGTGATACTGCTCTTCTTCTTTTCCCGGTTCCTCACCGGACCCTTAAACCGCATGGTAAAAGCCATGAACGGCATTATCGGTTCTGCGAATCTTTCTTCACGGGTGGAAGTTGAATACCGGGATGAAACCGGGACCCTCGCCCATACTTTTAATTTGATGATCGGTGAACTGGAAAAGGCCTGGGTACAGATCAAACGTTACGCCTTTGAAGCGGTACTTGCGGGTAAAAAGGAACAGCGCATCCGGCAAATTTTCCAGAAGTATGTTCCCAAGGATCTAATCGATAAATTTTTTGCCGCCCCCGAATCCATGCTGGTGGGAGATAACCGGGAACTTTCAATCCTTTTTTCAGACATCCGGGGCTTCACCACCATATCGGAATCCTTCTCCAATGCCCCGGATAAACTGGTGGAATCCCTGAACCGTTACTTTTCCGGCCAGGTGGACATCATCATGAACCGCAACGGCATCGTTGACAAATATATCGGGGATGCGATCATGGCCTTTTGGGGCGCACCGGTGAAACACGGGGATGACGCCCTCCAGTCGGTTCTCTCCGGCCTTGACATGATCGAAGCCCTGAAAAAATTTAACGAGTACCAGCGCAACGCAGGCCAACCGGAATTCCATATCGGCATCGGAATCGCCTACGGGACTGTGACCGTAGGCAATATCGGCAGTGAACGGAAGATGGACTACACGGTTATCGGGGATATGGTAAACCTGGCATCCCGTATGGAGGGGCTTACCAAAACCTACCACGCAGAAATTCTGATCTCCGAAACACTGTATGCGGAACTGCAAAAATCCCCGGATGCGGTACTCCATTACCGCCTTATTGATACGGTAGCGGTCAAAGGTAAAACAAAGGGGGTCAAAATTTACACGGTTAAGCGGAATCTTACCCCCAATGAAGAAAAGGCCTGGGCTGTTCATAACAAGGGGATGGAGCTTTACTACCGCCGCAGTTTCCGGGAAGCTGCGGAAAAGTTCCGGGAAGTAGTAACACTGTCGAATGATGATTTTAACGCCCGGAACCTCTTTAACCGTTGCGCCGCCTACATAACCAATCCGCCCCCGGCGGATTGGGACGGCGTTGAGGTGATGAAAACAAAATAAGATTTACCGTCTATTGCGAAAGTGATTGCAGGGTTTGCCGTATGTTGGCAAGCTGGCTGTTAAGAGATTCAATACTTGCCGCCTGTTCCGCATTCTGTGCACGAAGCTCGGTAATAGTACTTTCCCGTGCGGTAACCGTCCGGGTAAGATTGGCATTTAGGGCTCGCAGTTCTACAGCAGCGGCGTCCCGCTCATTCAAAGTCCGCTGTTGACCGGAAACTTGATTTTGCAATGTGGTTATGCGGGTTTCAGAAGCCTTCAAATCCCGCTCCAAATCACCGGTCCTTTTTTCATATTCATTTTTCTGGTTCTGCAAAAGTTCGATACGATCTTCATATTCCGCATTACCTGCGGCCAGGGCATCCTCGGTTTCTTCCGCTTTATCGATCATCTCTTTGAGGGCGTTAATAGAAGTAAGGTACAGCGCTTTCCGATCCTGGAAGATACGGATGCTTTGAAAAGAAGGGGTATTAAGAAATTCACGCATTTTTTCAAGCGAAGTTTTGGCGGCGTCGAGATTATTCGAAAAAATTTGCACCGCCGCCGCTGCATAGTGGGCGCTGAGTTGGGCTTCTATGGCGGCGGCCCTTTCCGTATCGCTTGTGAGCCGATCGAGTTCGCTGCGGGCGGCACGGCTCTGTTCAGATACGGCGGCGAGTTCGCTGGTCCGCTCCTCAAGCTGTGCGCGGAGGCTTGCCTCCCTGGCACGGGAAGCCTCCAGAATCTGGGACCGTTCGTTCTGCAGGGAACCCAGGCTGCTGCGGTATTCTTCCTGGAGCCGCTGGAGATTCATCTCCACCGTACGCTGTTCCGCGCTCAGTTCCTGGTTGTTGGAGTAGAGTTCCTGAAGTTCCGTATCAACCCCGCTAAGCTTGGCAGCGATAAGGGCAATTTCACTTTCCTTTTTTTCAAGTTCCCGTGCGGTTTCCCGGCGTATTTCCTGAATCAGCGCCCGCTCGGCGGAATTGTAACCCGCCCTCCCCTCCCGGATCTGCACTTCATCCTTGTTATGAAAAAAATAAAGAAGAAAAACGGCGCCGACAAGCAATAAAAGGGCTACTATATTCACAATGAGGGGGAAACCACCGCCGCCCCGCTTGGCCTGTATCGAGCCCTGCACAAGCGAATTTTTCTGTTCCTCCGAAAGGGAAATCCGGTTCTGTGCAGTAATGTTTTCTATCCCCGCAAAAATTTCCCGCTGTTCGGACTCAGAAATTCCTGAAGCGGTATCAAAGACAATACCACTGTCAACAGTATTACTATTTTCAGAATTAATGTTTTGTGTTTCCATACTTTTCTCCACAACCTACTTCGCATCAACCCCGGCG
>BNUT01000213.1 GCA_025997555.1 Spirochaetia bacterium | reverse complement strand
GAGGAAGCTGCAGTCCCGCCAAGCAAACCCCCGCGCAAGCGTCTATGATAAAAGTCAAGCACTTTTTAAAAATATTTCTTGACTTTTTTGCTTCTCCAAAAAACGCCGGTATTGGGCCATTTTTGCCTCATGCTTTTGCGGCTCACGGCCATAATGGTATTCCCCCTTTTTCAGCATCTGAAAGATTTCCGCAAAAACCCGCCTCCGTAAACCCGTCCGTACCAGCCCCGGCTTCTTGTATTCCGCTAGCCGGTCATACCAGCGTCGCAGTTTAGGGCTGGCCGCCATCACGTGGTTGAGAGACTGGGTCAGCAACGTAGCCGACAATTTGCGCCCCTGCTTGTTCGTTCCCCGGATACTCGTTGAGGTGTTGGAATTAGCTACGTGGGGGGCCGACCGTAAGTAGGAAGTAAACGCCTTGGAGTTCCTGAACCGGCTGATGTCTATAATATCCGCGATTATTGCTATGGCGATAAACACACTCACCCCTTTCAAGCTGGTCAGGAGCTCTATCTGCGCCATAAACGGCGCGGCGTGGAGCAGTACCTGCTCTTTGAGCGACTCAACGTCCGCCTCGTCCCGCTCAAGCCGGTCCATCAGCTGGTTCAGCTGGAAGCGGAGCGCTGCGTTGTCGGAGATTTCCCGTATCTTCTGCCGGCTCTTCCGGTCAAAAATCTCTTCCTGGGTGAAACCATACAATTGTTCCTTCAATAGCGAATGTATCCGGTTCTTCAGTTGGGTGTTCTGTTTCTGGTACAGCCGGTAGGTGGAAAACAGGCTCCGCAGTTCCTGTATCTCCGGGGGCGGCAGGGTAACCGGCGATATGGTCTGTTCCCCGGAAAGTATCTGCATCTTGATTATCCGGCAGAGTTTGTCCGCATCGATTTTGTCCGTGTTACACCGGGCAAGGCTGATTTGTTTCAGCTCATAAGTGTTGGCGATGATGACTTCCTTCACCTGATTCTTGAAAAGCCGGACAAACGAGAAGGTGGTTATGGTCGATTCCACCAGCACGTAGGTGTCCGCCGTCAGGGTGGCGTAAAACGCCGCCAGCCCTTGCTCGTTGAGCTCAAAGGTCTTGAGTACCCGGTCTTTAGCCGGGTCTATCACCGATGACCGCTCGTTCCGGTAGCAGCAGGTGAACCGGTTGGTGTGCAGATCAATGCCGATAAAGTTCATGCTGAACCTCCTTATAAAAAAATTGATTGTTCGGCTGAACTCCGGTATACTGATACCATGCGTCTATTCGGGGTGTTAATCGGACTAGGGATCAGCCCCCAAGAAGCAAATGCGGCTACCGGTTGTTAATCGGGTTCACGGGGTCATTGCTGCCCCAGCTTGCGCTACAACCGGTAGTTGTTCTTTCCGAACTCCTACAGTATACCAGGTAACCGCATGCTTTTATCATAACTTCGGGTTCTTCCATAAAATGTATCATGGCGTAGGACCAGAAAAATTAGAATTCAAACAGTGGAAGCTGCAGTCCAGCCCCATCCTGATCGGCCAACACCCGGCGTATGCGTTTGGGGTCCTCAACTTTATCGATGAATGAGCCGGAACAGGTGATGAAGTACCGGGCCCGTTTGAGCACCGCCCCCAGGCGGCGGAGGCTGTCAAAGCTGAGGCTCCGGGAGCGGCGGGTTTCGATGATGCGCCGGCCGGTTTTTGCCCCGATACCGGGAACCCGGAGGAGCGCCTCGTAATCGGCGCGGTTTATTTCCACGGGGAAGAAATCCAAATGCTTGAGGGCCCAGGCGGTCTTGGGGTCGAGGTGGGGATCGAGGAAGGGGCTTTCGTCATCGAGGATTTCCCCGGCGGAGAAATGGTAGAACCGGAGGAGCCAGTCCGCCTGGTAAAGCCGGTGTTCCCGGGTTAAGAGCTGCCGCGGCGGCCCCGCTTGATCCAGCACCTGGGGCGGGCCGGAAATATCGGGAAGCCGGGGATCGCTGATACCGGCGCGGCCATTGACCCCCACGGGGGTAAAGGCGGAATAGTACACCCGGCGGAGGGAAAATTTGTGGTAGAGGGAATCTGAAAGGTTGATGATCGTCCGGTCATCCTCTGCGCTGGCCCCCACAATGAGCTGGGTACTCTGCCCAGCCGGGGCAAAGGACGGAGTGGACTTGATCCGCCGCCGGTCCTCTTCAAACTGGGAGCTGAGGCTTGAAAAATCGTCCATGGCGGAGAAAATCACCTTCCCCGATTTTTGGGGCGCCAGGTACTGAAGGCTTTTGTCGGTAGGAAGCTCAATGTTGGCGCTGAGCCGGTCCGCCCAGATCCCCGCTTCCCGGATCAGCTTTTCCCCCGTACCGGGGATAATCTTGAGGTGGATATAGCCGCCATACCCCGATTCGGTGCGCAGGGTCCGCGCGGTCTCGATGAGCTTTTCCATGACGATGTCCGGGTCCGCGAAGATCCCCGATGACAGAAAGAGTCCTTCTATATAGTTGCGGCGGTAAAATTCGCCGGTGAGTTCCACCAGTTCATTTACGGTGAAGGAACTGCGGGGGGTATCCGCGGAGACCCGGTTTACGCAGTAAGCACAGTCGAAGCGGCACACATTGGAGTAGAGCACCTTGAGGAGGCTGACACAGCGGCCATCCTCGGTCCAGCTGTGGCAGATACCCGCAGGGGTGCGCGCCCCGAACCGGAAACCTCCTGCGCCTGAATCATCGTGACCACTTCCGCTTGAGGCGCAGGAGGCGTCGTACTTTGCCGCCCCGGAGAGGATCGATACCTTTTCACCCAAATCCATAAATATACTATACGTCCGTATAGTCTTTTGATCAAGGGGATATTAAAAAAAGCCGGACCCCGGCGGGGTCCGGCTTTTTTCACCGCCGGGGGTATGCAAAAAACCTACAGGCTTCCTGCGGCATGGGCTCCGGCGATGCGGCCCATGGAGGAATAGCTTTGAATGGCGGAACCTGAAACCGGATACTCCCGGTAAAAGATTTCCCCATTGGCCACTTCCCCAACGGCGTACAGGCCCGGAATGGGCTGCCCATTCGCCCCGAGAACCTGACAATCATTGTTGATCTGCGGCCCGCCGAAGGACCCGGAGTTGGAATTGAAGGTACAAAGGGTAGCATAGAAAGGCGCCCGATCGATGGCGATAAGTTTCGCCGGGTCCTTGCCGAATTCGGCGTCCTGCCGAGCCGCGGCGGCCTGATTGTACCGGTCAACAGTGGCCTTCAATACAGCGGCGTCAACTCCCATCTGGGCGGCCAGGGCGTCAAGGGTATCCGCCTTAAAGGCCCCACCGGCTTCGACACCCGCCTCAATACCTATGCCATTTGCCAGGGCTTTTGCATCAAGGACCGCGTAGTATTGCTGTCCCGGGAAATCCAATACCTTCCGGCTCCGGCCGAACCAGTATGCCGCTTCATTCATAAACCGCCTCCCCGACGGGTCCACGTACAGGTACAGCCCGTAGGGGTCATAATCACCGCTTGAGCCGATGAGGAAATAGTTGATCGCCAGAACGATACCGCCGCCCCCGGCAATGATCGGGCTGCCCAATTCCCGGGCCCAGAGCAGTCCGTCTCCGTTGTGGGCCTCCGCCACCGGGGAGGTAACGGTAATCAGTGGGGAGTACTGATTCGCAAGTTCCGGGTTATTCTCATATCCCCCGGTAGCGAGGATCACCTTTTTCGCCCGCACCGTAAGGTTTCCTCCGGTGGCGGTCTTTCCCTGAACACCAACCACGACGCCGTTTTCTACCAGCAGTCCCGTAGCGGGAGTATTAACCAGGATGGTGACCCCCTTCTGTTCTGCGGAAGCCGTCAGGGGTACGGTAAACCCGGTCCCCGCCCCATTACTCGCCTTATGGGTCCGTTTAGGATTTGCCCAGGGTTCGGAGGTGGGGGTCTGGAGGTGTTCCATGAATTCAACCCCATTGGCCTGAAACCAGGTAACGGTCCTGGCCGAATTTTCGGCGATGCTCCTGACCATGGGCTCGTTGATTTTACCTTCACCCTTTAGGATCCAATAATCCGCCAGATCCTGCCAACGATCGGCGATTCCATCGGCCTCTTGCATATCCGTTCCCG
>BNUT01000212.1 GCA_025997555.1 Spirochaetia bacterium | reverse complement strand
AAACTGCCGGGTCTACCGCAAAAGCGCAAGGGGAATGGATTGCGGCGCTTGCCGCCATGGAGGCCAAAAAAAGCCCGCCCAAAATTTGAGATTTCATACCCGCCTCCTCTAAAAAAGTACCCTCATTATAAAACATTCTTCTCGTTTTTGGTAAACTCTTATCGATTTTTTTTAAGAAAAGGTGTATGTTATTTATATCATGATAGAAGGGGTTTATTATGATTAAGAAAAAAGTATGCGCCGCAGCGATCCTGCTTGGGGTTATTTTTGCTCTTACGGGTGCGCCGGGGGCCTTTGAAGTGAATATGCTGGTGGAAACCCGGAGCGTGGGGCGGCCTTCGATCCTTTTGGGGGTGAGTCCGGCCCGGCTTGCGGAATATTTCCCCGACGGGACCTATCAGTCGGAGGTCAACACCTTCCTGATCCGGGGCAACGGGCACACAGTGGTGGTGGACACCGGTTTTGGGGGCGCGATTTTTGAAAATATGCGGCAGTTGGGGGTAAAACCTGAGGATGTGGACGCGGTTCTCCTTACCCACATGCACGGGGACCACATCGGGGGGCTCCAAAAGGACGGTAAAAGTCTTTTTCCCAGGGCCAAAGTCTATCTTGCCAAACAGGAGCGGGATTATTGGGTGGACACTGCGGCCAACGCAGGGGCCCGCGCCGCTTTAGCCCCCTATGGCGCAAAGGTGGAGACCTTTCTGCCCGGCGGCATCGGCACCCAAGGAAGCCAGGGGCTTCCGGAAATACTTCCGGGGATACGGGCGGTTGCGGCCTTTGGGCACACCCCGGGGCATACGGTGTTTTTGCTGGAGTCCGGGGGGGAAAAGCTCCTTATCTGGGGAGACCTGATGCACGTTCAGGGCATCCAGTTCCCCCTGCCGGATACTTCCGTCAGCTATGACACGGACCCCATTGCTGCTGCGGCATCCCGGAAGCAGATTCTGGACTATGCGGCCAGGAACAAGGTTCCTGTCGCCGGGATGCACCTGACCTATCCCGCCCTGGGCCGGGTAGAGGCCGCCGGGGCAGGGTACCGGTTTGTGACGGGGGAATAGGATGGCTGTTTCGGTTGAGTGGCGGGATGTCATGTACGACAATATTTTTGAACAGGAGATCCGGGGGCTCCGGCGCCGCCGGGAATCGGACCCAAATTGTACCGTAGCGGACATTGAAGGGGTGTTGCAGCACCTGTATATCATGGACGGCGCCGACTGGTACGGCCGGGGGGATGTGCAGGATACCACCATGGCCGCAACCATCGCCGCCTATGAGTATTTTATCGCCGATTGGAAAGCGAAGGCGGCCGGGGTCTCAAAAGATTAATGTTTTTCACCCTTGACGAATCTTTCACAGACGGCTAAATTCAATAACATGATCGATGTTCAGAATGATTTTTTGGAAGAAGAGGATTTTGATACCATCCTTTCGCCGGACATCGATTTTTCCGGGACCCTGAATTTTGAAAAGTCCTTTCTTATCCAGGGGAGGTTTTCCGGGGATATAAAAGCTCAGGGGCTTTTGGTCATTGATGTAGGGGCGGTGGTGGAAGCCGATATTATTGCTTCCCGGGTGGTGATCCGGGGCGCGGTAAAGGGAAACGTGATCGCCTCCGAAAGAGCGGAGGTGACCGTCACGGGAAGGCTGTTAGGAAACGTCACTGCCCCGGAAATTTCAATGGAGCCCGGTTGTGTGTTTAACGGGCAGTGTACCATGCCCGAAAAAAGTCCCCAGGTATGAAAAAGAGATGTTATCCGGCCGGATTGTTATTTTTACTGCTCTTCCCCCTTTTTGGAGGCTATGCCCAGACCAGACCGGATGCCCTTGACGAATACCGGCGCGGCAACTTTGAACGGGCGGCGGCGATTTGCCGGACTGAGATTGCGGAGAATCCCGGTAATCTTGAGTCCCATGTGGTGATCTGCTGGAGCCTTTTGAGTTTAAACCGTTACGAGGAAGCCCTGACCTTCGCCCGGCAGGGGAGGAATATCAGCCGCTACGATCCCCGGATTATCGAAATTTTGGGTGAAATCAGTTATTACCAGGGCCGGAACAATGAGGCCCTGCAATATTTCCAGGAATACATCAATCTGGCGCCAGAAGGCCAGCAGATCAAAACGGTGTATTACCTTTTGGGTGAGATTTATATCCGCCTGGGCCGTTTCCGCCATGCGGATATTGCCCTTTCCACGGCGGTGCATTGGGCCTCAGGAAACGCCCTGTGGTGGACCCGTCTGGCCTATGCCCGTGAAAACGCCGGGGACCTCTCCGAAGCGGTTATCGCCTATGAACGGGCTCTGGCCCTGGATTCCCAGCTTGCCGATGCTCGCCGGGGTCTGGACCGGACCCGACAGGCCCTTGGGGGCCGTTAATTCTTTTGCCCCTCTCCAAACCTTCTTTTTCCATCTATACCCTTGGCTGCAAATTAAACCAGCTTGAAAGTGAAGCCCTTGCGGATGCCCTTTGCCGGGAAGGATTTCAGCTTCTTCCCTGGGGCACAGGGGAGGGCGCTGTCCCGCCCGGCTTGCTGCTCATCAATACCTGCACGGTTACCTCCATGGCGGAACAGAAGGCCCGCCGGGTGATCCGCAAAAGCCTCCGCGAAAATCCCGAAGCCTCCGTTATTGTGACCGGCTGCTATGCCCAGCTTGAAAAGGCCGCCGTCGAGGAATTGGAAGGCGATTCCTCCGGCAACAAACGGCTCTTTGTGGTTCCTGGGGATGCCAAAAGCGCCCTCCTTGAACTGCCCCGTTTTTTGACTGCCGCCGGGGTGGAATCGGGCTCCGGAAACCTTTCTGCCCTGATTGAAGCCTGGGTCAAGGCCGAAGCCGGGGCTGCTGCCATAACGGCGGATGCCTTTCGATTCGTTCCGGGGGATTTTTCTTCCCACTCACGGGGTTTCCTGAAAATACAGGACGGCTGTGACAATCATTGCGCCTATTGCCGGGTAACTCTGGCACGGGGACCCGGTGTGAGCCTGCCTGCGGAAAAGGCTCTGGCCGACCTCAAGGCGCTGGAAGAAAAGGACTACCGGGAAGTGGTGCTCACCGGGGTGAATATCAGCCAATATTGTGATGAAGGCGGCCGGGACTTGGGGGGGCTGTTGGAATACCTCCTGGCGGGTACTCAGGAGATACGTATCCGGCTTTCTTCCCTTGAACCCGATGGGCTTGGTGAGGGTCTTGTGCAGACCCTGGCCCATCAGCGCCTCCGGCCCCATTTTCACCTTTCGGTCCAGTCCGGCAGCCCCCTGATTTTGGGCCGGATGGGCCGCGCTTACGGTCCTGAGGAGGTGGAAAAAGCGGCGGCCCGTCTGCGGGACATCAAGACCGACCCCTTTCTGGCCTGCGACATCATCACGGGGTTCCCCGGTGAAACGATGGTCGAATTTGAAAAGACCTATGAACTCTGCCGCCGGATCGGCTTTGCCTGGATACACGCCTTCCCCTATTCCCGGCGTCCCGGCACCACAGCCTGGTCCTTTAAAAACCCGGTAAGCGAGCGGGAGGCCGCCGAACGGGTCTCCGTTCTGCTCCGCCTGGCAAAACAGGGCCGCCGGGAATATATAAGCCGCTGGATTGGTAAAGAGGTGGAAGCCATTGTTGAGGGCGGGGACGAAAAAGACACGCCCCTGCTTCAGGCAACCTCTGAAAATTACCTCAAACTGCTGCTCGATTCTCCGAATACACAGGATACAGTCCCCGCGCCGGGAACCCTTCTCCGCTGCCGGATCAGGGGGCTGCCCGGCAGTGCGGCGGGACAGGCAGCGGATCCTTTTGATGCGGCAGCGGAAATAGTGGGGTAGGGGGCTTCAAATTTACGGCCCCGTGATGTCTCACGTAAAAATCTTACCGAAAGGGAAGAAGAATCTCACGGTAAAATCTTACCATGAGCCAAGTGGCAGTCAACTGCCGGGAGTATGATGAGCCAATCGGTCAAGATTATCAAGAGCCGCATTGAGGGATTCCTGGAGAACGATAATATCCAGAGAATCCTTTTTTCTCCGTAGCGATTGTTTTAAATTTTCCGGAATATCCGGCTGTTCAATAACGC
>BNUT01000211.1 GCA_025997555.1 Spirochaetia bacterium | reverse complement strand
TGGGCAATATGCGGCTTCCCACAACCGGGGAAGGCAAGGCGATTGATGAAGGGAAGGCGCGGGAAATTATCGAATACGCCTATGAACAGGGGGTAAACTATTTTGACACCGCGTTCCGGTACCACTCAGGCGAATCGGAAAAATTTGTCGGCAAGGTGTTAAGCCAGTATAAACGGGACAGTTTTTATCTTGCAACCAAAATGCCCGGACACATGATGAACTACAAAGAGGGTAAGCTTGGGTTTCAGGGCTACCTCGCCGGAGAAGTGGTGCGTTCCCCCGCCGACATATTTGAAGAACAGCTTGAAAGGTGCCGGGTGGATTATTTTGATTTTTATCTGCTGCACAACCTCGCCGAATCTTCCTATGACTTTTACACCAACGAGGAAGCAGGGCTTGTCTCTTATCTTCTTGAGCAAAAGAAGAAGGGCCGCATCCGCCATCTGGGTTTTTCCACCCATGGCGGCGCTGAAACGCTTGAGAATTTTTTGAACTGGCGGGATTGTTTTGAGTTCGTCCAGGTTCAGCTCAACTATCTGGACTGGACCTTGCAGAACGCCAAACGGAAGTATGAGATTCTCACGGAACACAATATACCGGTAATGGTTATGGAACCATGCCGGGGCGGTAAACTGGCAAACTTCGATGAAAAAACCAACGGGATATTAAAACAAAAGCGCCCCAATGATTCCATCGCCTCATGGGCCTTCCGTTTTGCCGCTTCCCTGCCGAATGTCCAGGTTGTACTGAGCGGCATGACCACCCTTGAACAGTTACAGGATAACCTCAAGACCTTTTCCGATCCCGTGCCAATGACCCAGGCGGAAAACGATCTTGTCCGGCAGGTGGTTAGCTCCCTTATGAATCAGATTCCCTGTACTGCGTGCCGCTACTGCTGCGAGGAATGTCCGCAAAAGCTGGATATCCCCCGCCTGATCTCCCTGTTCAACGAGGTTTCCTTTGAAGTGGCTTCCGGCCTCGACGCCAGGCTTGCCGCACTTCAACCGGAAGAAAGACCATCAAATTGTATTGCTTGCGGAGCCTGCAAACAGATATGTCCTCAGGGCATCGACATTCCCATCATCATGGAAAAACTGGAGGCGGCCGTTGCCGCGCGGAAGGGTAAATCAACAACCTCGCCCTAAAGGACGAGGTATGTAGTTCTCGTAAGGTGGTTATATTCAGGGGCCTAATACCTTTTAACCGCCCTAAAGGGCGGGGCATTAGACCCCTTCAATACGAATAAAAGCGCTCTTGTATAAATAATTTAGATTAGAATTGATAAATTATAAGCAACCATTCTGTGCTGTTTCCGGCACTGGCGCGCCAAAGAGCCTGCTTGCGCAGGGGAGCAACACTGTCTGGTGAGGGTAAAGGTTTATGGTTAAAATGAGAATTGCGTTCCCCTTTTTAGGAGTAATTGCCATGTGGTCGTTTTTGGGGTATATTTGGGGAGATGGATGATGATGTAAACAAACGCCTTTTACTTGGGTTTGACGGAAAGAATAATCTGCCCGAAATAATGTACAACATCATCAACGAGAATCGTATCAATGTATTTCATGCCACGAAAGCCCGTAAGCCGCTTATGGCGCTGTTGAACCGATGGGAGAATTGAATGAAAGACCTAACTGACGAACAAGCCGCTGCTCTTGACGAATATTATACCAGCCATATTCCCAAAGTCGGCCCCAATGAAGGCGGTTTTTTCGCCAACCGCACAAGGCGGCTGATGCCGGTGGATGACCTTTCCGCAGCCTACATCCGTTCCGCCTGTGAAGCCGAACACAAAACCCCCGCCGAAATCATTGGTGAACTGGTGCGGGAAAAGCTTTCTGTTTCCGCATGAAGGCAGCTTTCCTCTCTTAAGTATAGCCCCAGCCACCCCTCGAAGAAAAAAACCGCGAAGGACCTACTGGTCCTCAGGCTGCGGAAGAGGGGATACCGCTAATCCCCCCCTTCCCCCCTGCTTAATGATACGGAGCACCATCGTATACAGTGGTCCACTCCCATCACAAACCGGCGCCTACATGAGCGTATACAAGGCCTCGTCGCCGTGTCTGCCGACCACCTTTTCGGCAACGGGGTCTACCATAAGGTCCATGTCCTCAAGGGGAATGGCTCCCAGGAGCACCCTGGTAGCATTGGGGAGGACCACCGCCTGGCAGGTCATGGACCGGTCCTTCCACCACACCTCTACCGGCTCGCTCATATCACTGATCGCCGTATCGCCATTGGCCAGGGTAGATTTCCTGCGGCCTTTGATTTTAAGGCCCAGGGCGGAGCGCACTTCTTCGTTAATTACCAGGGTCCACGCGCCGGTATCAACCATACACCGCACCGTTGTTTCACGGATTTCCGGCTCTTTGATAAGCCCGCATTCCACTCTGATTGTATCACCTGCGTTCTTTAGGGTGATGTCTTCAAATACTATCAGACCTTTGGTCTGCCTCATAGTGGTAACTCCTGTTTCTACTATACGCCATAACCACGGTAATAGCCACCCATGTAAATGAAGAAAATATTTAACCACCAACCCCACAAACAAAAGAATGAAATTAGGTTCGTGAGGTTAGTGGTTACCCCTCTTCCTCCCCTTGTGGTTACGGTCCCGCCGACCCGCCAAAGCTTATTTTAAGAGATTTTTGATAATGCTTTTTGCCAAATATTCGTTGATATCGTTGTGGCGGGGTATTTCTTCTATTGCTTTGGTACGAGGATTTTGGTAAACGTCATGATTCGCCCCGTGGCGGACAAAAACCGCTCCGGCTGCGGTGATAATCTTAATAGAGTTGTTCAGAAACTGAAGTTTCTGAACAACAACCGCTTAAAACGACAAAATGCGGAGCATTTTGCAAGACTTGTTCGGCAACCAACCGGGTTGTCGAACAAGTCCAATGATTTTGTTCCGTTTCAAGCGACTACCAGAGTTCCCCTCTGTTTTACACCGTTTTCATTGGCGCTAAAATCTTCATACAATGACTTTAACATTTCTTCCAGTTCTTTGAGGGTATTCCCCTGGGTCATGTGATCAGGATAATCATTAAGATATCTCAAAAAGAATTCACCGTCTTTCCAATAGGTGTACTCTAAACTTTTCATTTGTTCCTCCACTATACCGCAAAAACAATCGACAAGGCCGCCAAAGGGGGATACGATAATTCTCCCCCCCTGCCTAATGATACGAAACCAGCAATTCTGAATTTAACCACAAGCCGCCCCTATGGGCGGCACCTCACCAACCCCACAAACAAAAGAATGAAATTAGGTTCGTGCTGTTCGTGAGGTTAGTGGTTACCCCTCTTCCTCTTCCCTTCCCCCTGCCTAACTCTACGGAGCACTATCCTTCTCGCCGCCCATGGTAAACGTACCGTTGTTGCCTATAAAGCCGCCGCCTGGGAGCGTACATATTCTGCAACGTCCCGATCCACGTTTTTTAAGAGCAGCGTGTTTCGGACCTCTCCGGGCTTTATACCCTGTTTTAAAAGGTTCGGCCCCAGCTCGAAAGTGTTTTCGGTATAGTATTTGTCCAGGCGTTCACATTCCGCATCGGTCATCCCGGTCTTTATTTCAATGTCAGTCATACGGTCAATCCTCCTCAAACTGTGCCAAAAATTGGCTTCGACATGGCATAGCGTGAAATCGGACCGGTAGGTCCGCCGTTTACACTATTTTCCCCTATTACATGATACAATATTTCGATTGGGTTTGCCTTCGTGTCAAATCCCAAAAGTATGTACACGTTTTCACGCTCATCATAGAGGCCCATGTAATGGCAGGTTTCAAAACCATGGCGAATATCCGCTTCCGTAAGCTTGTGCTGAAAGGCGCTTTCACGAAAGAAGAATTCACATTCCATACGTTAGTATACCGCCCATTATAAGACCTGTTTCCCATCTTTTTCGTGGTTGCCCCTCTCCCTCTCCCCTTCCCCCTGCCTAATAATACGAAACCGGCAATTCTGAATTTGAGTTCCTATTAAGAATTTAACCACGAACCCCACGAACAAAAGAGGAAAATTGGGTTCGTGCTGTTCGTGGTTGCCCCTCTTCCTCCCCCCT
>BNUT01000210.1 GCA_025997555.1 Spirochaetia bacterium | reverse complement strand
CCGTCGGAGGTCCAACCAGGCGCACCTCATGAAAAGGGTGGAATTTTCCTTTTTATTATCAGATCCAGGCTTTGGATATTCGCTTTGGTGTGCATACTGCAAGGCAGCGTCAAAGAAAGTTTATTTCTCTGGGGGCCGACTTTTTTTTCTGAATCCCAGAACATTTCCATGGAGCAAGTTTTGTTTATTATGTCTCTCGTGCCGCTGATGAACAGTGTCGCCCTTGTTTTGGGTGGTATTATAAACAAGTTTTTTAAATACCAGGAGAAGTATACCCTCGTTCTTTTCAGTATTGTGGCGGTATTTTCTATCATTTTACTCAGGTTGAGCATGGGCGTTAATTTAACGGTTATGTCTTTTGCTTTTGGCGGGCTTTTAGCTTCGTTGTTTGTGGTCAACAATATGCTGACCATCTACATACCCCTCAATTTTAAAAAAGACCAGAAGGTTTCTTCCGCGGTGGGTATCATGGATTGTTCGGTATATATCGGCGCGGCGATTGCAGGTCCCCTTGTGGGTTTGTTAATTGACCGTTTCGGCTGGACAGGCATCGTGAACGGCTGGACGGGGGGGTGCGTCCTTGTCGTTGTCATGGGTATGTTAAGCAAAAATTACAAAAAACCTTGAAGGGGATAAGGCCGCCCCAAGGCAGATCAGCCAGAGGCAGAAAGCGGGAGGGCATCCCCCGCTTTCTGCCTCTGGCCGACTCACTAACTATTCGTCATTATCTTCCATCGCTTCCGGGGAGTAATCCTCTTCCTCAGCCGCCATGGCAGCAGCTTCCAGCTTCCGCTGTTCCAGGATTTCCTCCATTTGCACGTCCAAGTCTTGGCTGTCCTCGTCGAAGAGCTTGACATCCCGGTAACGCCTCATCCCCGTACCTGCCGGTATGGGATGCCCGATGATGATGTTTTCCTTGAGGCCCCGGAGGTGATCCGTGTCCCCGGCAATGGCGGCGTTGGTGAGCACCCTTGTGGTTTCCTGGAAGCTTGCCGCTGAAAGAAAGGAATCAATATTGAGCGACGCCTTGGTGATACCCTGAAACAGGGGCCGGGCAACCGCAGGCTGTCCCCCTTCGGCAATAACCCGGTTGTTTTCATCGTGGAACTGGTACTTATCCACCATTTTTCCGTAGATGAACGAAGTATCCCCTACGGCGACGATCTCCACCTTCCGCAGCATCTGCCGGGCGATAACGCCGATGTGCTTATCATTAATGGCCACCCCTTGAAGGCGGTACACCTGCTGGATTTCATCCATCAGATAGCGCTGGAGGATGCTTTCACCCAAAATATGAAGCACATCGTGGGGATTCTTGGCCCCCTGACAGAGTGGCTCACCGGCTTCCACGGTGTCGCCGTCCCGGACCAGGAGCCGTTTGGTCATCGGTATAAGGTGAGGATATTCTTTGCCGAAAGCATCCTCCACAGAAACCTTTCGCTTGCCCTTGATAATGCCCTTAAAGACGACCTTCCCGGAAACCAAGGCAAGAACCGCAGGAGCCTTGGGCTTGCGGGCCTCAAAAAGTTCACTGACCCGGGGCAGGCCGGAAGTAATGTCCATGGCTTTGGCAGATTCGGTGAGGGTCTTTGCCAGGGTCCGCCCGGCATCGATCTTTTCCCCTTCGTCCACCTGGATATAGGCCCCTCCGGGAAGGAAATAGGAGGCTACTTCTTTCTCCTCGTCATCAACAATGATGATCCGGGGCTGCTTATCTGCCAGCTGGAGTTCGGTGATCCGTTTCTCCGTATTTCCCGTTTCTTCGTTGATTTCTTCCTTCAAAGTGGTGCCGGAGATAATATCTTCGTACTTTACCGTCCCGGATTTCTCGGCAATAATCGGGTCCGAGTAGGGGTCGAAGCTGGCGATGGACTTTTCCGCAGCCACCACTTCGCCCTTCTTTGCCACAAATTCAGAACCGTTGCGGATTTCAATCTTCTGATCCTGCCCGATAAGGTAGAGCATACGCCCGACACCTTTTTCGTCCTTGACCATGGCATAGGCGATTTCCGGGGAAAGAATCTCCTTTGCCCCGTGCTTGATGATCGGTTCCCCCCGGATAATCCGTTTTCCGTCTTCCACCAGGAGGGTATCCTTAGGCTCAAGCTTGAATTCCTTCATCACCTTGTTGATCACGGTGTAACCCTTACGGGTAAAGAGCCAATGACCGTCCCTCTCAACGTGGGTTCCTTCCACTTCCTTGATATACACCGGGTATTTTAAAAATATACGGTTTTCCTCGCTCACCTTGGTTGCAGCCCCGCCGATATGGAAGGTACGCATGGTAAGCTGGGTTCCCGGCTGGCCGATGGACTGGGCGGCGATGGTCCCGACGGCTTCCCCGATATCCACGGAGCGGTTGGTGGCCAGGTTCCGGCCGTAACAGCGGCGGCAGACCCCGTGTTCCGCCTCGCAGGTCAACACCGTCCTGATGCGCACGGTCTCGACACCGGCATCCTCAATTTCCTTGGCGATCTTCTCGGTGATTTCTTCGTTCACATCAATGATCAGCTCTCCGGTGATGGGGTGCTTGACCCGCTCCAGGGTGTAACGGCCTACAATGCGGTCGCGCAGGGGCTCCACGATATCCTCTCCGTCCTTGAGGGCGGAATAGGAAATACCGTTGATAGTGCCGCAGTCATCCACATTCACCACCACATCCTGGGCGATATCCACAAGCCGCCGGGTCAGGTAACCGGCCTCGGCGGTCTTGAGGGCCGTATCCGCCAAGCCCTTCCGGGCGCCGTTGGTGGAGATAAAGAACTCGATAACCGAAAGCCCTTCTTTAAAGTTGGACCTGATGGGCAGTTCGATGATGTCCCCGGAGGGCTTGGCCATAAGGCCCCGCATCCCCGCAAGCTGGCGGATCTGGTTGCGGCTTCCACGAGCGCCTGAGTTTGCCATTATGTAGATCGAATTGAACCCGTCCTTGTCCTTTTTCAGGGTCTCCATCATGATATTCGTCAAATCCTCGTTGGTCTTGTTCCAGATTTCAACGACCCGGTTATACCGCTCATCCTGGGTGATATGCCCCTGGCGGTACTGGCGCTGGATGGCATCGACATCTTTATTGGCCTTGTCAATCATCCCGGTCTTTTCCTCCGGCACCACAATATCATCAACCCCGATGGTGGCCCCAAAGACCGTAGCGTACTTGTAACCCGTGGACTTAATGACATCCAGCATTTTTACCGTAATCCAGGAACCCTTATCGGCAAAGACACTTTCGATAAGTTCCCGCAGTTCCTTGTCCTTCAATTCATAGTTAACAAAGGGAATTTCCGGCGGCAACTCCTCGTTGAACACCAACCGGCCTGCGGTGGTCTCGATAAGGCCATCCTCTCCGGGCTTTACTTCCTTGCCTGCCTTTTCCCAGATGGGAAATTTGGTAGGCTTTACCTTAATAGAGGCTTCCCATTCCAGGGACTTGGCTTCCACCGCCATAAGGATCTCATCAAGAGCAGTATAACGCCGCCCCTCACCTTTAGCCTTGGGCTTAATCCGGGTAAGGTAGTTGATCCCCAGAACCATGTCCTGGGAGGGGAACACGATGGTCTTACCGTTCGCCGGGTTAAGAAGGTTCCGGGCGCTGAGCATCAAGGTCCAGCACTCCATCTGGGCCGCCTGAGTCAGGGGCACGTGGACCGCCATCTGGTCCCCGTCAAAGTCGGCGTTAAAGGCATGGCACACCAGAGGATTCAGCCTGATGGCCTTCCCCTCAACCAACACGGGCTCAAAGGCCTGGATGCCCAGACGGTGCAGGGTCGGCGCGCGGTTAAGCAGCACCGGATGTTCCTTGACCACCTCGTCCAGGATGGCGAAAACCTCAGGGGTCTCCGCCTCCACCAGCATCTTGGCCTTCTTGATATTGTAGACCACGTCCTTGTCGACGAGTTTCTTCATTATAAAAGGCTTAAACAGTTCCAGAGCCATCTTGGTGGGAAGCCCGCACTGCCACATTTTAAGGTCCGGACCTACGGTGATAACACTGCGGCCCGAATAGTCAACACGTTTACCCAAGAGGTTCTGCCGGAACCGGCCCTGCTTCCCTTTGAGCATATCGCTGATGGACTTCAGG
>BNUT01000209.1 GCA_025997555.1 Spirochaetia bacterium | reverse complement strand
CTACGCCCTGACAAACTCGATCATCGTCACCCTTAAAGACGAAGGCTACGAGGACAAGCTGCTCGCCATGACCATAAACTGTTTTGAGAATTTCCGGGATTACCGGGAAGCGGTGGTCTGGCTCTACAAAAACTCAAGCAACGAAGACTGGTTCAAAAAGGCCAATATCAGTTTTTATAAACAGCTTATTACCCTGATCCATATTCTGGATATCAGCTACCGGGAAATTGAGAACCATCGGGACGCCACGGAAAACCGCAAGGTGAACAAGCAGGTATACAATATCCTCTTTAAGGAAAAAGAGGGGGTTCTCAACGATTTTATCGAAAATGCCGATGAGGATACCATTATCCGGCTCTATACCTTTATCCAGGACGTGAAGGATCTGGACCCTGCGGACAAGCTCAAACTCCGCAGCGGGATTCTGGACAAGCATCCTAACTTCAAATTCTTTGGGGCAGATGCGGAAAAAGCGATTATTACACGGGGGCTTATGGTTACCGTTGCCATGTACGAGGAAAAACGGCGGCAACTTGCCCATATTATGGAGGTGGATATTCC
Source organism: Spirochaetia bacterium (assembly GCA_025997555.1). Lineage (GTDB taxonomy): Bacteria > Spirochaetota > Spirochaetia > Treponematales > Breznakiellaceae > BNUT01. Next base: position 3,544 of record BNUT01000209.1, on the reverse strand, counting down.
GGCCAACGCAAAGGAGACCGAATTTGCCCTGTCCCTGGGGGATCTCCGGGAGAACGCCGAATACAAGGCAGCCAAGGAAAAACAGGCGATCCTCAATACCACTGCGGCAAAGCTCAAGGATGAGATAGACCGGGCCCAGCTCTTCGATCCGGGAACGGTAAACCTGAACCGGGTAGGTTTTGGGACAAGGGTTGTTTTAAAGAACAACATCGGCGGAAAAAAGGAAGAGTACACTATTCTGGGCCCCTGGGAATCGGACCCGGCTCACAATGTGATTTCCTACCTTTCCCCCTTTGGCGGCGCTATCCTGAACAAAACCGTGGGAGAGCAGTTTGATTTCTCCATCAACAACGAGAAAGTATCCTATGTGGTGGAAAATATTGCCGCCGCAGGATTTTAGGTACGGGTATATGAAAATTCACACTTGGTGAATATACTAAAAGTATAAAGGTGATGAATCAGATGCAGCTAGTAAAAAAAACAGTCTTCCTTCTCCTGTTTTCCCTTTGGGTTGTTTGCGGGAGTTATGCACAGCAAGGCGGCGCAGGCCCAATCGACCTGATCCTGCTCCTGGATACCTCATCCAGTATGAGCGGATCCTACCGGGAAGTAAATGATTATATAACCGGCCCTTTTTTAAGGGAATTTCTGCGTATCGGCGATACCTTTCATCTTATTTCTTTTTCCGATAAGCCCAAGGTGGAAATTGCTCGCCGTATCGAAGGCCAGGGTGAGGTAGAAACCATCATCGGCCGTATGCTGTTGATGTACCCCCTGGAACCCTGGTCTGATATTCCCGGAGCCCTTGCCTATGCGGAAAAATATACCGACACCCTCCCGCCTTCCCGGCCTAAAAAAATAGTCCTCATTTCCGATGGGGACGTAAGTCCTGCCCCGGAAAGCGGTTCCACCGCCCTTGACCAGGCGGGTCTCCAAATCCTGATCAACGATACCAAAACCCGTCTTGGCCGTCAGGGGATCAGTCTTGATCATGTGACGGTCCCCCTGGCTGAGCTTCCTGTTTCCGGGCGGACTCCCGTGTCGGTTCGTGTCGCACAAGAAGCGTCCCCGGCCCAAGCCGCCGCTCCGGTGCAATCCGCACCCGTTACTCCGTCCGCACCACCTCCGGTTCCGGTTACACAAGCGCCGCCCCAGTCGGATCCTGTTACACCGGCTCAAACAACCCGGCCTGCCGCAGATTCAGCCCAACCAACCGCTCCTGTGGCAGAGCCATCGGCCCCAATGACGCAAACACCCCCGGTTCAGCCGGAAAAAACAACCCAACCCGCTACACCGCTGACGCCTCCCCCGAATCCGGTAGCTACGCCCTCCGAAAACCTTCCCATAATCGGGCTTGCGATCCTTGTCCTGGCGCTTATCGGAGGGGGAATATTTTTTATCACCCGGCGGCGTAAGGATTCATCGAAACGGGTGGTAGCCGGGGAGCAACAGGTAAACAAGGACGCTGCTTCGCCGCAAGAAATACCCGGTACGCCGTCCTTGCTGGCCCATGCCGAAAAAATCCAGGCCACCCCGTCCGCAAAGACGGTTCCTCCTGTTCCGGCCCCAATACTCAAGGCGCCGCAGGTTCAAACAACAAAGACCCAATCTCCACAACCGCAATCAACAGCGTCCTGGAAAGCCCCGCGGACGCAAATTTCACCCTGGGTTCCGCCGTCGAAACAAGATTCAAAGTTCCAGTATCCCCTACGGCAATTACCAAAGCCCTTGCCGGTAACCCGGCTGCGGTCGTCCTTTGAGGACCAGAAAGGTCAAGATGTGCCCACCGACGGCAGACCCCTTATGCTCAAGCTTTTTGTGAAGGATCAGAATACCTTTATCGGGAAACGGAATACCCATTTGGTTAAGCAGGGCTTTAAATTTACCATTGGAGGCGGCAAATCCGACTTCCTTATCTTCCTGGTTCCCCTTCCGCCTTCTATTGCGGAGCTCCATTATGAAGAAAATCACTGTATCCTGATTCCCCGCAAGGGCCGGTACTTTCCTGACATCGGGGACGAGCCGGTTAAAGACTGTATCGGCAAGACCATCAGGATCATTTCGGATAAAAACTACGAACTCTATATGAGGATAGAATGGTACGAGGACCCCTTAATAAAGCTGAATACGCTGCTGCGTTCAGTTTCTGTGCCGGGGTGACATCCCTTACCCTTATTCGCTACTAATGCCTAATTTTTCCAGCGTGACCTTGGCCTTCCGGGCCAGGCTGGCGTTTTTATCTTCGGTCAGGGGTTTTATTTCATTGGAAAGATTGGTAAAGCCGTTGTTTGCCGCCATGTCCAGGGCATAGGATTTTTCGATGATCCCCCCGTTGGTCAAAAAACGGCGGGTAAGGCTGTCCAGTTTGCCGGTTTTGGATTCCCCGATAACCTTGAGAAAGCCGTTGTAAAGCGGGGTCTGGTTTTTGGTTTTTGCCTCATCAAGTTCTACGATGAGCTTGTCCAGAAAGTTATCCGCATCGTTTTTCATCAGCATTTCTGCGGCGATGATCCGTACCCGGTCGGAAGTTTTACGTTCCGTAAAGAGGGCAGCCAGGGTGGAAATTGCTTCACTGTTGCCGATGGCCCCCAGGGCGCGGAGCGCCTCATCTTTTACCGCAGGGACATCATCCTTTTCAGCCCGGAATTTGAGGTAAGGGACAGCCTCGATCAGTTTCCGCTCCCGGCTGGCCTGGGCTGCCCCGATGCGGGTGCGGTAATACCCATCCCGAAAGGCTTCCAGAATCGCCTTATCTACCGCCGCCCCCGTAAAGGGTCCCAAACTGGTAACTGCGGTGGAACGAACATTGGGATCCGCATCGGCAACTGCGGAAAGAATAGCCTCAAGCCCCCCCTCGTCACCAATTTTGGCAAGGCTCTCCAGGGCGGCTATCCGAAGAACAGCCCGTTCTTCAATATTTGTCGCAAACTCCGCCAAAAAACTCACCCCCTCTTTAGAGAGCGTTTCCCCAAGGGCGGCTATGATCTCCCGCCGGTACTCATCTGCGGTTTTGGGGCTGGAGAACAGATCCACCAGGTATTCTGATGTTTCATCGGCGTACTGCTGATTGCCCCCCCCTGCCCGTCCCAAAGCCCGGATGGCGGTACCCATAAAATGCGATTCATTGGCATTAATTAGTTCCTTGAGTGGTTCGATACCCTTTTCCGCTTTAACCTTTCCCAGGTAATCCGCCGCAGCCAGGATGGTATCGTTTGTTTCTTCATCCCGTTCTTCGATCGCCCGGATCGCCCGGTCCTCAAGGCCGGCCTTGGCGCGCTCCCCAAAGAAGGTAAAAACCCCCTTGAGGATGTTCCGGTTCCGGGTATTTTCCACCAGAGTAACCAGTTCATCATCAAGATACTCCGCCCCTTCGCTGTGCAGCGTCTGGATAAGGGCGGCGATTTCCGTTTCCGTACCATAATGGATAGTGGCAAGCCGGATGGATTCTTCGGACGCCCCATCATCGGCGGCAAAAACCGGTGTAACAGTGAACAATAAAGTGAACAGTAAAATTACGATCAAGACGCCCCCTCCCCGCCGTAAC
>BNUT01000208.1 GCA_025997555.1 Spirochaetia bacterium | reverse complement strand
GCGGTGTTTTTTGGCATTAGTTTATTGCTCACGGACTAACTTACGGAGGGCGGCAAATGACGATTGACTGGATAGGTCCGGTTATTTTGGCGACCGGCATTTCGCTCTTTGGTTTTTTTCAATGGTGGGCGAAAAAAAAATACGGCGAAAAAAAATACAACTGACGTGAAGCGGATATTGTCCGGTCAATTCATCCATCCACGCCCCGCGCGGGGGAGTTTAGAGGAACCGTAATGAAAATCATCGTGGCTTCGCCGAACCAGACCGCTTTTGGCTTGGTCAAAAATATCCTGGTCAACGCCAAGGTACAGAACGCGGACGCGGCACACACCACGGGCGTCGAGGACACGCTCGCCGCGCTGTCGGCGGACGACAAAGGTCGCGATATGGTGCTGGTCGATTGGGAATTTCCCGACGACCAATTGCCCACGCGCATCGTCGCGGCGGTGAAAACCAAACGGGCGACGACGCCGGTGTTGCTGTTGTGCGTCAAGGCGAAAGCCGGCGGCACGTTTTCGGCGATGAAAGCCGGAGCCAACGGCGTCGTGCATAAGCCGTTCGAGCCGATGGCGCTGTTGCGCGCCGTGGCGGAGGCGTTCAAGCCGAAAGAACGGCAATCGGTCAACGTCGAGTTCATCAACCCGTTCATCGACGCGACGCGCAACGTGTTGCAAACGATGTGCGGCGTGGAAATCGTGCGCAAAAAATTATTCCTCAAAGAAGACCACCGGATGCTCGGCGAGGTCTCCGGCGTGATGGGCTTGGGCGGCGCGGCGACGGGGTCGGTGGTGGTGAGTTTTCATAACCGGCAGGCGTGTTTTCTTGTCGGCAAAATGTTAGGGTCGGAAACGCCGACCGAACTGACGCCGGAAGTTTGCGACGGCGTCGGCGAACTTATCAATATGATTTCGGGACAAGCGAAAGCGACGCTTGCCAAAACCAAATACCATTTCAACATCAGCATTCCCTCGGTCATCTCCGGCGCCGGACACGAAATTTCCCACCGACAAGGCACGCCGAACATCGTCGTCTTATTCAACTTTCAGGGCGAAACCGAAGAATTCGCGTTGCAGGTGTGCCTCGCGCCGACGGGACAGTGATTGCAATTACGAATTAGAGGTTACGCCCGCCAAAATATCGCAACCGACTTGACAAAAATAAAAATCCTTAAAAAACGCCGTAGGCGTTTAGAATCTATCCGGCTATTGACGAGCATCGTCCCTACGGGACGCGGTTTCAGTGCGGCGACGTTTCTACCGACATTTTGCCCCTACGGGGCAAACAGCCGATGGTCCAAGATGCGGATAGGTTATTAGGGTTCTGATTTTTGTAGCAAACGACGATATGTTTCGCTCCGTTGGGGCGGACTGGCGGAATGATTAGTTTAAAATCGCGTAACATGAGATTTAATTAACAGGAGTTCCCCAATGAAAAAAGCCCTCATCACCGGCGTTACCGGACAGGACGGGTCGTATCTGACCGAGTTTTTGCTTGACCGCGGCTATGAAGTGCACGGCATTATCCGCCGGTCGAGTTCGTTTAACACGCGCCGCATCGACCATCTCTATCGCGACCCGCACGAAAAAACGCGCCTGTTTTTGCACTACGGCGACCTGACCACCAACGACGGCTTGACCGACGTGATTTACCACGTCCAGCCTGACGAAATCTACAATCTCGGCGCGCAAAGCCACGTCCGCGTGTCGTTCGATATGCCGGAATACACCGCCGACGCTTCCGGCGTCAGCGTCGTGCGCCTCCTCGAAAGCATCCGGCGCTCCGGCATCGCCACGCGCTTTTATCAGGCGTCCACCAGCGAATTGTTCGGGAGCGCCCTGCCGCCGCAAAGCGAAACCACGGCGCTACAACCGCAAAGCCCCTACGCCGCCGCGAAACTTTACGCCTACTGGCTCGTCCGTAATTATCGCGACGGCTATAAGATGCACGCGAGCAACGGGATTTTATTCAACCACGAGTCGCCGCGGCGCGGCGAAACGTTCGTTACCCGCAAAATCACCCGCGCCGTCGCCAACATCGTCGCCGGCGCGCAAACGGCGCTGTATTTGGGCAATATCGACTCGCGGCGCGACTGGGGTTACGCGCCGGAATTTGTCGAATGTATGTGGCTGATTTTGCAACAGGACAATCCCGACGATTACGTCATCGGCACCGGCGAGGCGCACACCATTCGGGAATTTTTAGAAGCCGCGTTCGGCTACGTCGGGCGGGATTATCAGGATTACGTGAAAATCGACCCGAAGTATTTTCGTCCGACGGAAGTCGATTACTTGCTTGCCGACCCGCGCAAAGCCCGCGAAAAACTCGGCTGGCAACCGCGCGTCAAGTTTCACGAATTGGTGCAAATTATGATGGACGCGGATTTGGAACTGCTGGGCTTGCCTTGCCCCGGCGAGGGTAAAAAAGTTGTCGCCGAACGCTTCGACGTCAACTGCCACCACTGGGGGCCCGCCGTCGTCTCGATGGAAAATTCCACGCACGAGATTTAAGAACCGTTACGAATGACGAATGATGGCGGTGGTTATGGTTAATAGACCTGTTCGACAACCAATTCGCGGCATCTTTTCGGCTAATCTTCCGTTCCGCCGCGTCAAAATTCCTTGCAATACGCTCGGTATTGCTTCGTCATTTCTCCTTGCGGAACGAAAAATTAGACACGAAAATTTGCTCACTCGTAGGTTTAGAACAGGTCTAATATAAAAGCCGTGATGAGATAAAATTAGCGTGTTGCTTGGTTTTTTATTTTTGTAAAGAGAGGTGATTTATGGCCGTTAAAGTTGCAAAGAAAAATCCGGGGCGGAAAGCCAAAAAAACGGCAAAGACCGACGCGCCGGTGGTCGAGGGTGAAAAACACGGGCGTTTTACCGATTATTTGCGGGCGCATCCCGATTTCAAACTGACTATCGTTGATATGAAAGCCGTGATGAAATGAGTGCGCGAAAATAAAAACAGACGCCATTACGGGCGTCTGTTTTAGAGTGTTCATTTCATAGTCGCCAAGTCATTGTTTAGCGCACTTTCATCATAAATGGTGAGATTACCACCCCTCAACTTCTGATAATAAAGACGACCGGCAATTAGTGCTCGTTGTTTGTCGGCTCCACGGAGCGCATCATCATAATCGTCTTTCAAACGCTGAATTTCTTTTCTCCTACTTCGGACACCAGCAACTACTATTACGGTAACGAGCAAAGACATCATATAAAGCGCCATCCCAAGCGATAGCCATTGGTGCTAAAACTCACAATCCCCATAGAAAGCGAAAACATAACAAAAAGTATTCCAAAAATTACCAGACATGTCATTTTTTTTCTCCTTTCATTTTAAGAAAATTTATTAGCTTACGTTATGCGGTCAATCAAATTTGCGAGGTTGGCGGTTAATAGCCCCACGCTTTAGCGTGGGGTAGGCGATTGAAAAAATAAATGGGCTTTAGCCCAAATTATTTTATTCGGCTAAAGCCGGTGATTTTTAATCCGCTTTTGACCCCACGCTAAAGCGTGGGGCTATTAACCGCGCCGCGTAACATCAGTTATTAACTCTAATAGCACGGCATCTCCGCACGACCAAAAGCGACTCGCGAATTTATACCGTGCGCGTCGCGCCCGTCAAGCGGCTGACCGCCGATTAGTGGTGGTGGCAATGTCCGCCGCAACAGTTGTTTGCCGAGAAATTTTGGCAACTGTCGGCGCAAGCCGGCGCGGCGGCGGCGACCGCATTGGTGGCGAAAGTGCTGAACGCTTTGGTAACTTTTTTGCCGCCGCATTTTTCGCACGCCACGCGCGCGCCGCGCGCCGTCAACACTTCAAATTTTTCGCCGCAATCATCGCAGACGTATTCGTAGAGGGGCATAGTTTTGACCTTTCGGCTGAAGAAAGAGTTTAGTGTTTAGAGTTGAGAGTTGAGAGTTGAGCAACGGAGTTATCTTGAAAATGCGCGAAGCGCAACATTCATTCAACTCTTAACTCTCAACTCTAAACTCTTCCCTCTAAACTTGGCATTTTTCGCAAAAATAGGTTGACCGTCCGGCTTGCGTGATTTTACGGATTTTCCCGCCGCAATGCCGACAGTCCAGACCGGCGCGGTCATAGACGCGCAAGCGGCGCGTGAAATTTCCCTCTCTGCCGCTCAATTGCCGGTAAT
>BNUT01000207.1 GCA_025997555.1 Spirochaetia bacterium | reverse complement strand
AAGAAAACTTTTTTCAAAAAAAATTTTAAAACAAAAGGGGAACAACTTATTTTATTTATAAAAAAAAGAAAAAAAATAAAAAAAATAAAAAAAAATTTTTAAACCTGGATTTTTTTACTGGTGATATGTGTGTTTAAATACACGCAAAAAAAAAAATAAAATATTAATAAAATAAAATTATTAGCCCCCCCCCCCCCCCCCCCCCATGTAGAATATAGGTTTATTATTATATCAAGCTATGTCCTCCGCTTTGGGGAGGCCGCCTGATGAAGCTGGGGATTATGCAGCCATATTTATTTCCCTATATTGGGTATTGGCAATTGATTAAAGCAGTCGATACTTATGTTATTTATGATGATGTATCATATATAGTTCGTGGGTGGATTAACAGGAATAATCTGTTGATAAATGGAGAGAAAAAACTTTTTACTATCAGTTTAAATGGTGCAAGTCCCAACAAATTGATTAATGAGATTAGTATTGCAGATGAATTCAACAATTTTTTAAAAATGCTGGAACATAATTATTCCAAAGCGCCATATTTTGAGCAGGTTATGAAACTGATAAAGGAAATAGTTATATATGATAAATCCAATCTGGCGTTGTTCATTGCTAACAGCATAAAAATTATTCTTGCATATCTTTATATCAATACAAAATTGGCATTATCGTCATCTCTCGATAAAGATAACAGCTTAAAAGGCAGGGATAAGATACTGGATATCTGTAAATTATTGGATGCTTCTGATTACTATAACGCCATAGGTGGAATTGAATTATATAGCAAAGAAGAGTTTATGCAAAACAACATTAATTTGTATTTTTTGAAAACCGATTTTATTTCTTACAAACAGTTTAGGAATGGTTTTATTCCCGGATTGTCTATCATTGATGTTATGATGTTTAATTCACCGGAACAAATTAATCAAATGTTAGACAAATATGAACTAATACTTCCCCAATAGGAGTCAAAAATGTTTCGATGGAAAAAACTCGGTGTAGTGTTTAATCCTTGTGATTATCAACAAACAACATGGCTGCATGAATTTACTCAGGCTCCAAATACTTTAATCTACGATGATTTTGTTCGTGTGTATATTTCAACAAGGTTATCAAAAGATGAACATGGAAGATTAAAAAGTCTTCTTGCATATGTAGATCTGGATAGAAAAGATCTCTTTAAAATCAAAAAAATATCCCCTGAACCATTATTAAAACTCGGTAGTTTAGGATGTTTTGATGAATTTGGTAATTATATCTTAAGTCCGTTAAGAATTTCAGATGTTGAGATATGGGCTTATTATGTCGGCATAACTTGTCAGGCTTCCGTTTCTATAAATGCAGCGATTGGTATGGCGAAAAGCTTTGATAATGGAGATACATTTGAGAAAGTAGGCTGCGGACCTGTTTTGGGACATTCCTTGTATGAGCCATTCCTGGTCAGCAGTCAAAAAATACGGAAGTATAACGATTTATTTTATATGTTTTATATTACTGGAACAACATGGGCTGTCAAAGATACTATAAAAGAACCGGTTTATAAAATAAGAATGGCGGTATCAAAAGATGGTTTGAATTGGGAGAAGCAAAATAGGTTCATCATAGAAAATAAATTAGGAGACCTCGAAGCTCAGGCTTGTCCCGATGTATTTTATAAAAATGACAGGTACCATATGTTTTTTAGCTATAGAGATGCATTTGATTATCGAAAAAATCCGAACCATTCATACCGAATCGGTTATGCTTATTCGGCTGATCTTTTAAATTGGATTCGGGATGACACAAAGGCAGGAATAGATATTTCAAAAGATGGATTCGATAGTGAAATGGTTGCGTACCCCCATGTTTTTGAATTGGATGGCAAAATTTATATGTTGTATGTTGGTAATGAAGTGGGACGATATGGTTTTGGTCTAGCTGAATTAGAGGGGGTTTTGGAATAATGAAGTGGAATAAGTTAGGACAAATTTTCAATTTTAATGAAACGCCATTTAAGGATAAATTTGTGAGCCATGCACAATCTCCGCAGGCTCTTGTTTTTGATGATTTTGTAAGGATTTATTTTACTACCCGGATTAAGGATACGGAAAAGACTTTTATTAGTGTTCCGCAGTTTGTTGATTTTACCAAAGATTTTTCAAGGACAATAAATTTTTCAAAATCAGATATTATTACACAGGGGAATCTTGGTTGTTTTGATGAGCATGGTATATTTCCTTTCAGCCCATTACGTATAGGCAATAAAATATATGCTTACACTACCGGTTGGACAAGGCGAATTTCTGTGGATGTTGATGCAGGTATTGGTCTTGCAGTTTCTGATAATAATGGTGAGTTTTTTATTCGACCAGGGGATGGACCGATATTGACATCGTCATTGCGGGAACCTTTTCTTGTTTGTGATGGTTTTGTTCGATATTTCGACGGCCTTTTTCATATGTGGTATATTTATGGGACTTCATGGAAAGAAGACCCGGAGAGCCATGTGCCTGAAAGGACTTATATCATAGGACATGCAGTATCCCAAAATGGAATTGAGTGGATAAAAGACAATCGATCTATTATTAAGCAGAATGATGAGACTGAATGTCAGGCATTGCCGACGGTAATTAAATCCGGGAGTAGATACTATATGTATTTCTGTTCCAGAAATTCATTTAATTTCAGAAGTAACCCACAGAATATGTATGATCTGGGATTTGCTTATTCTGATGATTTGGAGCATTGGATAAGAGATGATTCTAACAAAGGAATTCACAAATCGACCACCAAAGGGGATTGGGACTCTGACATGATGTGTTATCCCAATCTTTTTCAGGTGGACAATAAAATATATATGTTGTACAATGGAAATGATTTTGGAAAACATGGTTTTGGACTGGCAGTTTTGGAGGATGAAACAGTATGAAAAACAGGGATTACAATTCTGAATTCTCGGATGATGTTGGAAGGGAGTATGTTTATAATTTTGACATCGATGTTATGCATCATTATATGATTAAGTCGTTTCTGCCTCACAAAAGAAATGATTCTGTGTTGGAGCTTGGCAGCTTTAAGGGTGATTTTACCAAGCGATTGCAAGGTATATTTTCGGACATAACATGCGTTGAGGCTTCAGATGTCGCTATTGCAGAGGCAAAAAGTAAATTAAGATCAGATATTAATTTTATCCACGGTACATTTGAAACAATCAATTTGTTAAAAAAATATGATAATATAATCATGACACATGTATTGGAACATTTAGAGGACCCCGTATTTGTTCTTAAGAGAATTAATAATGAATGGTTAAGTGATACGGGGAAGCTGTTTTTAGTGTGTCCAAATGCGAATGCCCCTTCGCGCCAGATAGCGGTTAAAATGGGGCTAATAGAACACAATACAGCGGTTACTGATGCTGAAAAAGCTCATGGGCATTGCATTACTTATTCATTGGATACCCTGGAAAGAGATGTTAAAAAGGCAGGGTTAAAAATTGTTTATCGATCAGGCATCTTTTTTAAGGCCTTGGCTAATTTTCAATGGGATAGATTATTGCAGACAGATATTATTACCAATAAATATTTAGACGGGTGTTATGAACTTGGACAGCAATATCCCGATTTGTGTGCAAGTATTTTTCTATTATGTGAAAAACATTCTGAATAAAGGAGAATAGATGAATATAATAAACGGCAAACAGTTTATTGTTTGTCAACTAAATAGTATAGATGAAATAACGCAGGCATTTTTAGAATTAAAAGATTCACAGTTTGATAGAACCATTTATGAAGAAGGAGTGTTTAATGCTTTTATAAAAAAGATCGCCCAATTTGCCAATACTTATGTTATAATACATAAAAAAAATAAGGACAAAGAAACAAATTCATCATATAAAAATGAAATCATTGGATTAATTTCCTTTTATGCAAACGATGAAGAAAAAAAACATGCATTTATAACAATGATTGTAGTTAAAAATATTTGGCAGAAACATGGTTTTGGGGAAAAATTAATAGAAATAGCAAAATCAAATTCGTTAAAAAAAGGAATGGAGACGTTGGGATTATGGGTACATAAAGAAAATAATAATGGCATTCATTTTTATAAAAAACAAGGATTTATCATTTTTGAACAGAAGGAGTCGCAATATAAAATGATTAAATATTTACCCCCCCCCCCCCAAACCTACAACAACCCTTTTCTTTTTCTACTTTTCCGCCCCCTTTTTTAACT
>BNUT01000206.1 GCA_025997555.1 Spirochaetia bacterium | reverse complement strand
ATCCAATCATAACCGGAATCATAAAAGGGAATAAAATGATGACAGCCAAACCTGAGAAAAAAATGTCAAAAAAACGGGTCATACCGTGATTATTCCTGATTCAAAAGACCGAATAGTCTTTATAAATCCATCTTTGGCGGACAAAGGTAACCGGTCTATATTTAAATATTTCTTTATCTTTTCATTTGATACAATATAATTTTCCGTTAATTTTTTTAAACGTTCCTGATTTAAGGGAAGATGCAGCATACTGCCTAATAACGCAATATGCCTTATCAAATTTTTATTGAAACGGTAAATTTTGCATTTACGAGACAGTGTATGACACATTATTTGCATTACTTCAGTGGTCGATAAAGTCTCATCATCTGCCAGGTTATAAATGCCGGAAACAATATCTTGTTCTAATAATTGTTTTATAATATAAGATACATTATCAATTGAAATAAAAGAACGTTGATTATCAAAAGCTCCCAGCGGCCAGGGTATTCCTTTTTGTACTGCGTTATACAACAAATTCAAATTCCCTTTATTTCCCGGTCCATGTATCATACAAGGACGTAAAATATAGACTTGCTTATTTGATTGATTTTCGATTTTCCCTAAAGATGTTTTGATATATTCTTCAGCCTTCAGTTTGCTTTCACCATAAGGTCCTTTAGGCGCAGGAATCACATCTTCGGTTAAAATACCTTGTACAGTATCGGCTGCTGCTTTTACCGAGCTGAAAAAAATAAACTTTTCGGCATCTGACTGTAGAAACCAATCAAAAATTTTTTGTGTCAAACCTGTATTTATATCAAAATATGATTGATATTCAGACTGATTTTTAGTATCGTGTGCTTTTCCTGCTAAATGAATGATCGTATCTATATGATGTTGATGTACTTTATCTAATTCATACCACGAATACGTTTGTATATATCCTTCTTTTTTTGAGGAACTATTGCTCAACCCATAAATACGATGTTCATGTAAGGCAAGCGCTATATTACTACCTACAAAACCATGAATACCGGTAATAAGAATATTCATTTTTTATGAATTTCTTTAAGGAAAGAAATAATACAAAAGCAGAAAAATAATATCCTATCCTTTCCTTTTCTTCTTAATTCTTTTGAGAAATACGCCAATTTTAAATATTCAATTTTATTCGATTTATACCACTTTTTTATAAATTCTTCGTTCTCAATGTTTAGAAAACATATGGTTTTAACAACTTGTTCAATTACTTCACCTTCTAGTGCTTTCCTTGTTCTGGATATAAATGCTTTTAGTCCATTATTTACTCCAAGTTGATTATTATTATGCTGCCGATATTCTATTAATGCACAATTATCAATCACCCACTTATACTCACGCGAACGAGCAAACGCATAAATAAGCCAGTCATGATATCCAAGTTCAATTAAAATATCTCTTTTACAACCAAAGAAATATTTAATATCTGTAGCCAATTCCTTTTTTATTACAAATGTACAACCAGGACCGGGAGCTTCAAATAAATAATCATATTTATATTGCGGATAAGCCTTTTTTATTAACTTCTTTTTACCGTTACTCCAAAAAGCAAATACATTGCTCGAATACCCAAATGCCTTTTCAGCTTCCAATACATTAATTGCTCTTTTGAGCTTATCCTCAAGCCAGATATCATCTTGATCTGACAGAGCAATATAATCATAGTTTTCAATTGGAACATTTAATAGAAGGTGATAAAAATTAGGAGCTGCGCTTCCAAAACGTTGCCCATAGGGCAATACTGTTATTTGAGGATATTGTTGTGATAACTCATTGATAATATTCAATGTGCTATCAGCAGACAAATCCAAACTGATATATAAATGTAAGTCTACGCCTTGTTGGTTCAATATTGTGGTTATTTGCTGTTCTATCCATTTTTCTCCATTATAAGCGGCCAATAATACAGCAACATTAGACACCATATATTATCCCTCTAATCTTTTTGATCTGATTTTATATAATAGTAAATCATGAACTTTTTTCCCCAAGGTTTTTATCAATATAATATGTATAACCTTTTTTATTTTTATTGATAAAGTTTTTTTTTGCCATGCTGTCTCAAAATGATGTATTGCAACAGATAAATCAGATTGTATAATCTGATTTGTATAGCAATCTTTTGGAGAGAAATATTTATATGGATACAAAAAATGCTTATTAAAATTATATACCTCATCCTTATCTATCAATTCACAATCAAATACTTCTTCATATATATGGCTGATTATCATTGGTAATACGATCTCTTTTGTTTTGCCGTCTTTATCATAAAATGAACGATTATTATACCAATCTAGGCAATTCCCAATCCAACAACATTTTTTTTCAGCGCCGACAATTGCAGCTTCCAATACACCGGAATATTCAAAACCTATAAAACTCCGGCAATCTAGTAAATCATTAAATGATTTTAATACTTCAACATCAGAATCCAGATATATTCCACCATGATTAAACAAGGCATAGAAACGGATATAATCGGCAGCAAAAGCATATTTTTTTTTATCAAAAGCTTCTTTCACCCATTGAACACTATTGATATCAAAACGCTTTGTATCCCATAAGATTATTTCATAGTCAGGAAGTTTTTCTTTCCATGATAGAATACATTGTTCTATTTTAGGAGGATATGGGTTTCCGCTTAACCAACAAAAATGAATAATTTTTGGTATCATCTTAATTATTATTGTGGATTAACTTTCTGAAGATAATTAGTTCCATAAATAGTTTTATTGCTTATTGCTAATAATGCTTCAAATATTTTATATAAATATAATAACAGAAAGAAAAAAACAAACGTCGCTATAATTGTTGAAACATTGGCTTTAATATACAAGAATAGCAGACATTGAATCAAAAAGTAGTTCATTTTATTTTTTGAGTTAATCATACCTTTATATGACCATGAATTAATTGTATGAAAGCCAATAGTATAAATAATTGGACCAAAAATGGGATGAAACAGATAAGCATCGGATAAAAAAAAGAAACCTCCCATTGGATAATAGACAATGCCTGATTGCGCAATTCCATCACTCATTGTATTTAATTTTAAAAATGGTATTAACCAATTGACCGCAGGATTCAATGGTCTTATTAAATTATACGCGTCATATCCATTATTCAAATAATAATTGATAGCATTTAACATACCCCATGAACCAAAAAAACCTTCTCCAAGTATCGGATACATAATTTTTAAAATACTCACACCATTTCTGATAGATCCAAGAAATATTATTAATAATAATCCGATAGCCATCAATAATAAAGCATTTTTCTGTTTTCTTTCACTCAAAATAACAGCAATAATAACAATGAAAAAATTAGTCCGCTGTGTACTCATAAAAGTAAGAACTATATTAAGAAAAACAACAAAATATTTTTTTCTTTTTGAAATGTTATTGGTTATTAATATGATTATTGTTAATAAGGTTATTATATTCCTTGAATATGCAGCCAAACTGGGTATCAGGCCAATTTGTTCATGCGTCCAATTAGTTAATCTATTAATATAAAAGGCGACAGGGAAAAACAGGAAAAAAAGATACAAAGAAATTTTTTCTTGTTTTATAATTTTTAACTGATATTGTTTTTTATATATTGAAGAACATAATATCAAAATTGAGTAAGTTAAAAGAGACAAACTGCTTGTAAACAAAAAAGTATCTATAATTACTTTATTTGTTAATAGTTCAACCTTGACAAACAAACCATATCTATGAGCGAAATATGTAGCCAAGGTATAAAGATTTATATATGCACAAAAAATCCATGGCATTGGATTATTTATCTTTATTTGCTTGAAAAACAGACATAATATACAGAATGTGCTAGATATGCAATATAAAACTATCATTACTTATTTATTCATGGTCCTAAAAAACTTTACCAGGTTCATCTTTGGCCTTTATATATTTAAGCATAAAAAATATTATCAAAATAGATGAAATATGAGTTAATGATTTCGAAAGAAAAACATTAGGGCCATGTCGCAGGAAATGTACATAATCATACATAAATAAAAACAAAGACCACTTTCCAATAAATTAAAAATAAATAAATTACTACTATCATCATATATTGATTCAAAAAATTTCCAATGAATAACCGCAGGGCAAGCCCTGCGGTATCTTTAACCCTCATGCTTTATTCTAATAAGGGAACAGCTCAAGCTGTTTCCCTTCATGTATTTTTTGGTAGTCCTCTGGATTTCGTCCTTGGTTCT
>BNUT01000205.1 GCA_025997555.1 Spirochaetia bacterium | reverse complement strand
CCGACCGCTGATGAAGGGCCAGCAAAAAATTCCCCGATGGGTCAAAAATGAAATCACGGGGACTGTTGCCGCCGGATGGAATGGCGTCAATAAATTCAAGCAGGCCGGTTTTAAGGATATTAAACACAGCAATACTGTTATGACCCCGGTTTGAAGTGTAGAGGAATTTCCCGTCAACGCTGATCCGTACCGCAGCAGCAGTACTGTCGATCTTCATGCCCTTGGGGAGAGCGGAAATGTTCTGGAGCACTCCAAAACCGGGTTCGCCGCCGCCGGTCCCGCCGCCTGAAAACTTAAACACATCTACGGTGGATTCAAGTTCATTCAGAATATATGCGAATGCCCCCGACGGATGAAATATGCCATGACGGGGACCATGTCCGGGTTTTGCCGCCATAAAAGGCGCTTTCCATGGAATGAGGGGCTTGTCGTTTTTTTTATCGAAGCTGTAGCACATCACCTTGTCGGAACCGAGATCGCAGGCGAAGCCGTTGTTGAAGTCCGGGGAAAAAGTAAATGAATGGGCGTGGGCCTTTTCCTGACGATCTTTGTTCGGCCCGGAACCTTCATACTGAAATTTCTGAATGGGATCCCCCAACAGGCCCTTCTTGTCGATGGGCAGCACCGTAAGGATACCCCCCGTATAATTAGCCACCACGGCGTGGCCCCCATCTTTATGAATCACGATATGGCAGGGACCGGTCCCGCCGCTGCTTTTGTCATTGAGGAGCGTAAGGCACCCGTCCTTGTCAATCGAAAAAGCGGAGACCGTACCGCCGCCGTCCACCTCGTTTACCGCGTAAACATTTTTCTTTGAAGGGGATAGCGCAAGGTACGAGGGATTCACCCGCTCCGCCGCAAGGTGGATGTCCTCTATTACACCGGTTTCGCTGTTCATACTGAAAGCATAGATTCCCTTCGCCTTGCCCCCGGAACCTTCGGTGTAGGTACCGATATAGCCTGATACAATCGCCATAGTAATCTCCTTATATTTCCTGATTAAGCAGGGTCTCCCAGAGTCTGACCACTGCGGTTTGCGATTTTTTTCCGTCACCCTTTGCACGGGCGGCCTTAAAGATCTCCTGCACCAGGGCGGTAACCGGGACCGGTACATCCGTATCACGGGAAAGGCTCAAAGCAATACCCAGATCTTTCCAGTGGATGTCCACAGTTCCGCCAGGCTTGAACTCACGGGAAAGCATGTCTGCGGCGGCCACGTCCAGAACTTTTGACCCGGCCCAGCCGCCCCGAATCGCCTCGTAAAGGGCTTTCGTATCCAGGCCATTTTTTACACCCAGGCTGAAAGATTCAGCAATCACCGCAAAGGCGGTGCCTACGATCATCTGGTTCACCGCCTTGGCGATCTGTCCTGAGCCTATCGGCCCCAAATGCACCACCGAAGCGCCCATGGCGGCGCAGTAATCCTTAACGGATTCAAACACATTTTGCTTTCCCCCGATCATAAACGCAAGGGTCCCGTCCGCCGCACCCTTCTCGCCACCGGAAACCGGGGCGTCAATGAATTCAATGCCCTTGCCTTCCAGTTCCGCAGCCAGGGTTTTTACCGCCGTTACTTCCGTAGTAGAAGTGTCCACAACAATGCTGCCTTTTTTAAGGGAAGATACCAGGGCGCCGCTCACCACATCCCGCACAATGGCGGTGGTTGGCAGAGAAAGAAAAACAATGTCCGCCCTTTGCGCCAGTTCCGCGGGGGAAGAAACCGCTTCAACCTTACTGCCTGCGGCGATCAAAGCGGCGGCCCGGCTCTTGTCGATATCGTTTATCAGCAAGCCCGGAAACTTCTGCGCCAGATGCCGGGCCATGTGCTGTCCCATCACCCCGAGTCCGATGAAGCCGACTACTTTACCCATACGATCCTCCTATTCAAGCATGTCCGCGATTTTTTTCAAACTGTCCTCTTCCCCCACATTTCCCGGAAAAATAATGTAGGGGGTGTTGGGGAAACGGCTTTCCGGCCCCGTAAGCCATACGGGAACCCCCGGCAGCACCTGTCCCAAGACCAGGGCCTTCTTTACTTTTAGGGCGATGGTCCCAATCTCGCTGGAAGTGATGCCCCCCTTGGCAATGATGAACCGGGGCTTGTCTTTCAAATTAGAAACAAAGCTGGTAACTGCGGCGGCGATTTTTACCGCAACCCGCAGTTCGTCTTCCTTATTGCCGGTGTTAAGGTCAAAACGGTTACGGCTGGTAAAGATCACCGTGGTCCGTCCCGCTTCCAGCGCTTCATCGCAGCATTGCTGCACCCGGTGGATTTCCCCGGCAAATTTTTCATCATCCATAACGAGGTGGGTGTTGAATTCCAGGGCGGTGATGTTTTTTTTGGCGAGCAGAAGTTCAAGCTGCCGGGTAGTCTTGTGCACATGGGAACCGATAACGATGAGGCCGCCCCGTTGGCTGCCGGCATTGCCAATGGCGGAGCCTACCAATTCCGCACGGGTAAGGAGGGGCCGGTCACTGATACCGCCCAGCACTTTAGGGATGGCGGCTGCGGACCGGATCATAAAATGCTTGCCCCCGTCCAGGGCACAGTACAGGGCGGCACAGGCGATTTTAATATCGCTGTAATCCAGAGCATTGAGGATCACGGTCCCGCATGAGCGGGACTTGCCAAAATTATTCACCCCATTAAGAATCGCAGTCACCCTTTCAACGCCGCCCTGCCGTATATCCTCAAGGGAGATCGCCGTTACCGATGAAGCGGGAAATTCGCCGCTGGTCTTTTCTTCCACCCATTCGGTAAGGTCAGAATGCTGATAGCCAAAGGTTTTATCCTTGGCAAACTCAGTCTGGGCTGCGGGAACCAGCATTTCCCCGGTCTTGACGTAGTGGATGTTCCCTGCGGTATAACGCCCCCCCTCCACAAAGAAGGGACAGATCAGTTCCCCGTCAAAATCATAGCGACTCACTGGATCGCAGGTTTCAGCCGCTATGGCTTGTCGCAGGGTTTGTGTTTCCAGGGGATAATGGCCCCGCAGGGTGGAATCGGAACGGCTGATGATGATAAAGTCCCGATTTTTCTGTGCCGCAGTCCGGGCTATGGTTTTGCCGATTTCGGCGTGGACCGCAACGGTCTCGGCGGCGGTCATGCCCCGGGAGTTGGTGAGGATGAAAAAGAGGGGACCGGGCTCATCAAAGCCCGCCGCAATGCTTTCTTTGGTCCAGCCCGTATACACCGGTATGCCGTGGACGGTCTGCACCCCCGTGGGATCATCATCCAGAACTATGATTTTGCGCCGATTTTTTTTAATTTCCGCTGCGATAAGGGCTTCGGCCTTTGCCGTTTCTTCCGCACTCCCCATCGGAAACTGCGCCAGAACCTCCGCCAGGGGTTTTTCTTTAATGTCCGCTTCTTTCATTTTTTTATTATACCACCATTGACAAAGCTTAAAAATCCCCCATTTTTTACCTTTTTTCGATCCAAAACGGCTAGTTAGTGCCCTATATAGGGTATGAAAATATCACCTAACTCCCCATTACCAAGGGAAGCCACAAGGCGTCTGGCCCGGAAATATGCCGCCGAGGGCAGAATTTTGGATGTGATGCTCGACATCGTATTCAAGATCCTCTTCACTGCCGATGACGAAGACTCACGGGAGGCTTTACGACTTCTCCTTAAGATCTTTTTTCTAAATTGCGTCTTGTTTCCCGAAAGTGACAAGGTGCCCCGGCGCTACTTCGCCATGGAGGAAGATGAACACGACCGGTTATCTCCAAACCTGGAAATCATCTTTTATGAAATGCCGAAGCTGGACCGGGTCGTCAAGGCCTATTTTGAAGGGAAAACGGACCTGAAAAACTTGCCAAAGGAGCAGAAATGGTGCATATTTTTTAGATATAAAAACAATAAAAAGATAGAGTCCCTGATACAGGAGCTCTGTAGGCAGGAGGAAGGGATCATGAGGGCAGACCGGGCATTGGCAAGGATAAGCCGTGACCAGCAGAAATGGGCGCGGGTTTTTTCACGGGAAGTCGGGATCATAGATCACGAATTCGGGCTATACGCCGCCAAGAAGGCCGGGGAGGAAAGGGGTTTTGCAAAAGGCATGGAACATACAGCCCGAAGTCTTAAAACCCAGGGAGTTTCCCCGGAGATAATTTCCAATACTGAGCCTGTAAAAAATAATGTGTAAACGGCAATACTACCGGAAGGAGCAAGTATGGCCTTTTCGAAAGAAACGCTGGATGAACTGTTGAAAGATTACCGGGGGCCGGATGATATGTTCGGCCAGGAC
>BNUT01000204.1 GCA_025997555.1 Spirochaetia bacterium | reverse complement strand
CGCCCATCCTTGGCTATCTGAATGCGGAACATACTATTCAAATTTCCTTTGTTCCGGTGGGGGAAATTACCTCTGTCCGGGATGAAACCGTTAATTATCTCTATTGGGAGTATTGGGATGGCCGGTCCTGGGTACATATTATCCCCCAGCAAGTCATCGGCAAGAAACGGAAAAAGGACAATGTCATCTATTTTTCAGGGCCAATCGGCATTGAATCCTGTTCGGTGCAGGAGCATGAGTCTTTTTATCTTCGGGCGATACTTGCCGAGGTGCCTGAAAACCCAAAGGCGATGATGATCAAGGATATTGGGCTTGAGACTCATTTTGGGGGTTCCGGTTTCTTGCCTGATAGTTGTATATCCAACTCGAATTCTCAGTATGTCCCGATAGATATGAACAGTACCTTCCGGATATTTTCAGAGAATCCTTCATATAATGAGATGTTTTATCTTGCTGCGGATGAAGTTTTTTCCCAACCGGGGAGCCGGGTAACGGTCATTTTTACCTTTAGCGAAATCTATGTTCCCGGAGATGAAAATGAAAATGTTAAGTTTTTCTATGAATATTGGGATGGTAACAACTGGAAAAATTTTGGAGAAAGCCCTCAAAAGTCTTCGGAGCATAATGCTTTTGGATTCAAGGATGGAACCTTTGCCTTTAAACAGTCCGGTGAAGTTCAGTTTACGGTTCCAAAGGATATGCTCAAGGCGGCCGTTAATAATGAGGAGCATTATTGGGTTCGGATACGTCTGGCAACCAAGGATTTTTCATTGGGCGGTGAGTATATAAAGGATGAAAAGGACAACTGGTTGTGGCAATTTTCCTCGAAAGTCCATTCACCGGTGTTTAGTAAAATCAGAATGACCTATAATGCCGGGGTCCAGCCGCCTGAACAGGTGTTTTCTAGCAGTAATTTTGCCTGGAATGACCTGGGGAAGATGCTGCGGGAGGCAAAAGATGATGAGAAAATGGAAATTACCCTGTTTGATATATCCCGTGATACGGTTCCAGCTTTATATTTGGGTTTTTCTGCCGCATTTCCCCAGGGAAATACCTCAATTTTTGTCAAAATCAATGATGAACGTTCAACACGGCCCAAAGAACAGCGATTTTCCTTCTTTAACGAAGGATTATTACCTCCCGCCCAGGAAAAGCGGCTTATTGATCTCACTTGGGAGTACTGGAATGGAACAAAATGGACGGTTCTAGCGGTGAATGATTATACCGATTCGTTTCATGAATCGGGTTTTATTGAATTTGTTACCCCCATTGATATGACCGCAAAAAATGAATTTGCGAAACAGCTTCATTGGATTCGGCTCCGGTTTATTTCAGGCAGTTTTGAAGCCCAGCCCTTGATTATGGCGGTTTTGACCAATGCGGTTTATGCCCAAAACAGAACCAGCTATATAAATGAGATTGCCGGTTCCGGAACCGGGGCGCCGGCACAGTCAATAGCTTTGGCCCATGGTCCGATTTTGCCAGGTCTGGCGCTTTATGTGGATGAAGGTTCAATTCCGCCCAGCAATGAGCTGGATATCATGGCCTCGGAGGGAATTACAGAGCCCTATTACATGGATGGGGAAGCAGTATGGGTACGTTATAAAGAAGTCGATAATTTTTACAGCTCAAACTCCTTTTCCCGGCATTTTATCGTGGATTATCGGGAACAAAAGATACATTTTGGGGATGGGCAGCGGGGAATCAATCCCCCGCGCCGTAAATTTAATATCCGTATAGCTTCCTATTGTACCGGCGGAGGGGCGTTGGGGAATGTCGCTGCCGGAACTTTGCGGACCCTTACCCAAAGTATTCCCTTTGTTGCGGGGTGTGATAACCCCTTCCCTGCTGAGGGTGGGGCAGATATGGAGACGGTGGATAATCTTCAGGCACGTGCTGCGGGGGTATTCAAAAGCTTGCAGCGGGCGGTAACCGCTGAGGATTTTCAGTGGCTGGCGCGGGAAGCTTCTGCCTCTGTAGGACGGGCATGGTGTCTCAAAGAAAAAAACCGGCAGGGTGCAATTTGCGTTATTATCATTCCGGTTGTCCCATCGGGGGCAACCTTAGCCCATAAACTGGTGCCTTCCCGGGAATTGATCCGCCGGGTAAGCGCCTATCTGGATGGGCGGAAGCTGGTAGGCACAAAGCTGAGGATACAAGGGCCGGTATACCGGGTGTTCAACATCTTGCTTACCCTGGTCTTTAGAAGCGATGTTTTAGATGTGGAACGGCTAAAAAAGAGTATAGATACCTCAATGAGATCTTTTTTTCATGCTATTACCGGAGGAGATGGAGCTGGATGGGAATTTGGGAAATCAGTAGTTGGCGGGGCAGTATTAAAGCAATTGGAGAAGATAAATGGCATATTGTCGATTGACGAAGCCCGATTATTTGATGTAGATGCCGGGGTTGTAGTAGATAAATTGGTACTTAAAGAGGACGAAATCCCCTATTTGGAAGAGGTGCGCATAGAAAACCGGAGAGAAATTTAATGGGCCAGTCAGCGGTTCTCAAAGTATGTTATGAGTCTTTTTATAAGACATTGGCAGACATGGGAGCCCAGGCGCAGTTGTTTTCTGTTGAAGATGGTCCTATTATTGATGGCAAGGATTCGGCTAAGAAGGAGTTTAAATCGACGGTATACTTAGGGATCGCTGATATAGGCCAGGTAGCACAGGATAAGAATGGCCAGAATATTATTGTTGATGAAATTTCCTATAAGGAACCGACCCGGATTGGTTTTATCCTATCAATAAGGGTAGTTTCAGAAAAATATCCTGATTTGCTGGAGGCAATAGGTGTTGTCATCAGGTATTTTAAAGATAATAATACGATTCCGGCAGGGGAGTACAGTTGGCATGGAAATGACGGCGGTTTAATATATGTAGAGTCGGTTATACGGGAGCCGGAGGGGAAGCGGGGCCAGTTTGACCATGAAAAGCCATCATTGACGGTGGAATATCGGATTGAGGTAGGGATTAATTCAGAGCAGGGAACCTCGATCCGCAGGGTCGAAAAGACTGATATTCGGGGAAATTTGATAAAAAATTAGAAATTTACTTGATTTTTTGGTACGGAATGTTACAATAAAGGGGCTTAGGAGGGTACTGGAATGCCTAATTATCAGACACCAGGTGTGTATATTGAAGAAATTTCGAGTGGTTCAAAGCCAATTGAGGCGGGAGCCACAAATATTGTCGGTTTCCTTGGGGTAGCTGAAAAAGGGCCGGTAAATGAGGCGGTTTTAGTAACAAACTGGACCCAGTATACTAAGCTGTTTGGGGGGCTGCATACCGGCGGATGGCTTGGTCATGCGGTGTATCAGTTTTTTCAGAATGGCGGAAGCAAGGCGTATATTAACAACTTAAAAGAATTGCCCCAGACATCGGAAATGGAAAAATCGAAAAAGGGCGCAAAAAACGCTGAAAACACAGAAAATATTGAAGGCGCAGAAAAGAAGGTTGAAGAAAATATCCTCTTAAAGGTAGAAAATCCTAAAGAAATCGCCAAGTTGATTATTGGGGAAGATAAGGGGGTGGGGAAAAAGACCGGTTTGTATCTCTTTGATTCAGTTCCTGATATTGCCTTGGTATGTGCACCTGGGGTAACCGATCCGGCTGCCCAGGATGCAATTCTGTCCCATTGCGAGAAGAATAGGTTCCGTTTTGCTGTGTTGGATTCACCGGAAGAGTTGGAAAAGGGTATAGATACTATGCCCATGCCCCGCGATTCCATAATGGGAGCATATTATTTCCCCTGGATCGAGATGTATGATGCGGTGGCGGATCAAAATGTATATGCTCCTCCTTCGGGCGGTGTTTGCGGTGTTTATAGCCGGGTTGACGGTACTCGAGGGGTCTATAAAGCGCCGGCGAACGAGATTTTACGGACGGCGTTAGGGCTGAAATACAATTTAACCGATGCGGAACAAGAGCTTTTGAACCCAAAAGGGATCAATGTCATCCGTGAATTTCCTGGCCGCGGCATCCGTGTCTGGGGTGCGCGGACTATTAGTTCTGATCCTGAATGGCGTTATGTGAACGTCAGGCGTCTTTTTTGCATGGTTGAGCAGGCCATACAAAACGGGACGAGTTGGATTGTTTTCGAGCCTAACACCCGTGATCTTTGGAAGAAGATCACCCGAAATATAACGTCCTTTTTACTTAACATTTGGCGATCCGGCGCCTTGTTTGGGGATACGCCGGAGGAGGCGTTTTTTGTCCGATGTGATGATGAACTTAACCCACCTTCATACCGCCTCCTATTTGTTTAATAAATTCCATAGATATTCACC
>BNUT01000203.1 GCA_025997555.1 Spirochaetia bacterium | reverse complement strand
GTCGGAGGGCTGCTTATCGAGAGCCGGGGGAATTTCCGCCTGAGGAGTTTCGTCCGGAGGTACAACAATGGAAGCGGGTACGTCGGAGGGCTTATCGAGAGTCAGGGGAATTTCCGCAAGCTCTGCGCTCTTCTTCGCCTTCAACTCGGCCAACTCATTCTGTTGACGTTTTGTTGGGTACTTCTTTGCCTCCAGCTTGGTCAACTGCTCCTCTTCCTTGGGTGTCAGCGCAGAAAGATCAAAGGGAAAGCCAATAAACAATACGACAGCCAGGGGAAGCAGCCATAAAACAAAACTCTTTTTCATCTGAAACTCCTTGTATAGATATTTTCGGTTCCCCTGCGGGAACTTAAAGCCTGACTTCTAGTTCTGATCAAATTCCCTTCCATTAAGATGATCTTTAACTAAATTGTAATATGCACAGAAACAGGTGTCAAGGAGTTATTCAGTATGTCCAATAATACGAATAATGGGGATTAAAAGAACCGGCATGAACATGAAATAAGGCTGGGGTCATCTTAATCCTCCTTGACAAGATCACTGCCTATACATTTTTCGGCAAATTCTGTCAAAAACTTTAGGTCTTTAACTGTCTGTTTTTTTGGATTCCCATTGACCCTTCCGCCGAAACCTTACATAATACTATCATATTCTTATAGTTGGGGGCGCATCCTATGGATAAGGTAAAGCTTGGAATTATCGGTATGGGGAATATGGGAAGCAGCCATATAAAAAATGTGTTCGACGGTATTATACCGGATATGGAACTGGCGGCGGTGGCGGATCGCCTTCCCGCCCGAAGGGAATGGGCCGGGGGAATTTTACCTGCGGGATTCCCCATTTTTGAGGATGGCAGCGAGCTTATCAAGAGCGGAAAGGCCAACGCGGTGCTTATCGCGGTGCCCCATTACCAGCATCCGCCCTTGGCGATCGAGGCATTCAAGGCGGGGCTCCACGTGCTCTGCGAAAAACCCGCCGGGGTATATACCAAACAGGTCCGGGAGATGAACAAGGCTGCTGCTGACTCAGGGCTTGTCTTCGCCATGATGTTCAACCAGCGCACCAACAGTTACTTCAGGAAGATGCGGGAACTGGTCCAGGGCGGAAGTCTTGGGGCCATCAAGCGGACAAGCTGGATCATCACCAACTGGTACCGCACCCAGGCTTACTACGATTCCGGGGACTGGCGCGCCACCTGGGACGGCGAAGGGGGGGGCGTGCTCTTAAACCAGTGCCCCCATCAACTGGACCTTTTCCAGTGGATCTGCGGGATGCCCGGCGCAGTACGGGCCTTCTGTCACAACGGCAAATGGCATAATATCGAGGTTGAAGACGATGTTACCGCCTACCTGGAATACCCCAACGGCGCTACCGGCACCTTTATCACCTCCACCGCCGATGCCCCCGGAACAAACCGCTTCGAGATCACCCTGGAATGGGGCAAACTGGTCAATGACGAAAATACCCACCTGACCCTTTATAAACTGGATAAAAACGAACGGGAATTCTGCAAAACCGCAACCGGCGGTTTTGACAGTCCCAAGTGTACGGTAGAAAAAATCGAAACCGACGGCAGTAACGAACAGCATGTGGGGGTGCTCAAGGCCTTTGCGGGAAAGCTCGTACACGGGACCCCCCTTATCGCCGACGGCCAGGAGGGGATCAACGGTCTTACCCTTTCAAACGCCATGCACCTTTCCAGCTGGCTGGACACCACGGTTAAACTCCCCTTTGACGAGGACCTCTTCCTGGCTGAACTGAACAAACGCCGGGCTGCCTCAAAGGCAAAGAAAGGAACCGGGGCGGTATTCCAGTCCGGGAAAAGTTATAACGAGAAGTGAGATTTTTTCAAAATTTGATTTGATTTTCAGGACAGGGCGGAGACGTACATTCTGCGGGATTCCACCAAGGATTGGAGTTCCGCAAACATGGCCTTGTCCACACTCTCCGCAATGGGGAAGATATAGCGGACCGTTTCTTCGGTGTAACGGCTGATAAACCCGGTATTTACCACAAAGCCCAATGAGATCATATTGGAGATCCGGTCCGCAACTTTCAGCACCTTGGCATTCCGGGAGCCGGTTTCCAGTATGCGGGTAAGAAATTCCCCCTTGGTTTCCCCGGAGAGACGGGTTACCTCAAGGACCAGATCGTATACCGCATGGCTTTCATAGTCGATGGACAGGAGCATGTTGTGGTTAAAGTCGGGGATGTCCTCAATGACATCGTGGACGATCGAAGCCTTGAGAAGCACCTGGTCGATATAACCGTAATCGATGAGGGTGGCCATGGTATCCAGTTGATGCCGGAACATGTTTCCCCCGCCCTCCCGCACTTTCCCGATCAGGGCGGTGGCAAGCTGTATGTAAGGGGCAAGATGGGTTCCCTTGAGCCGGAGCATCTCATCGGTGGTCATGGCTGCCCCACATCCCTGATATAGGACTCAAGTTTCTCCGCCCTTTTCAGGGCCTCCGCAAGCTTTTCCTTCTCCCCCTGCACCAGTTCGGGGGGGGCATTTTGAATAAATTTTTCATTTCCCAATTTTGATTTAAGGGTCTCGATAAACTTACGGTCCTTATCAATATCCCTGGTAAATTTTTGCTTTAAGGCCCCCAGGTCCGCCGCTTCGGCAATAAACACAAATGCCTCAAACCCGGCGCCCACCACGGCGATGGACCCGGCGGGCCGCCCGGAGGCACTTTGCCCCCCGGCAATATCAAGTTCCCCGATGCCCGCAAGGAGTTTTACCAGTTCTGCGTTGGCCTCAAGAATCGCAGCCTGTCCCTCATCGGGCCGCACCAGGACCCGGAGCTTCCGGTCCGAAGTAATGGTACACTCGCTCCGCAGGGTTCTGACCCCCCGGACCAGTTCCTGTAAAAAGGCGAATTCCGCCTCGCCCCTGGGGTTGGCCTGTTTTTCATCGTATTCAGGGTAGGGGGCGGTGATGAGGAGTTCCCCTTCAATGTTGGGAAGTTTGCCGTAGATTTCCTCGGTGACAAAGGGCAGCAGGGGGTGGAGGAGCCGCAGCGAAGAGGCAAGCACATCCAGGAGCACCGTGGCTGCCCGGTCCTTTTCATCATCAGAACCGGAACGGAGGGAAAGCTTGGTAGCCTCAACATACCAGTCGCAAAAATCGTTCCAGAAATATTCATAGGCGCACTGGGCGGCGTCGTTGTAGCGGTAGGAGAGGAAGGCTTCGGTCATGGCCTTTGCCGCGCCGTTGAGCCGGGAATAGATCCACTTGTCCACCGGAAGAAGCGCCGGGGCCTTCACCAGATTCCGGCCTTCCAGATTCATCAATATATAACGGCTGGCGTTCCAGATTTTATTGGCGAATTTGGAGCCCAGCTTGAAGGATTCCTTATCAACCAAAAGGTCCTGTCCCTGGGCGCACATAAAGGCCAGGGTGAACTTGAGGGCGTCCGCGCCGAACTCGTCCACCAGTTCCAGGGGGTCAAGGCCGTTTCCCAGACTCTTGCTCATTTTACGGCCCTGCTTGTCCCGGATAAGTCCGTGGAGGTAGATGTCCCGGAAGGGGACCTTGCCGGTAAACTCAAGCCCCGCCATGATCATCCGGGCAACCCAGAAGAAGATGATGTCATAAGCGGTGACCAATGCGGTTGTCGGATAAAAGGCTTTAAGGTCAGCCGTATCGTCAGGCCATCCTAAAGTGCTGAAAGGCCAGAGCCAGCTTGAGAACCAGGTGTCCAGCACGTCCGGGTCCTGTTCGATATTTTTTGAACCGCAATGGGGACAGACAGAAATATCCGTCCGGGAGACAATGATCTTACCGCAGTCCTTGCAGTACCAGGCGGGGATGCGGTGGCCCCACCAGAGCTGGCGGCTGACGCACCAGTCCCGGATATTTTCCATCCAGTGCTGGTAGGTGTTTTCCCATTTTTTGGGATAAAAGACGATCTCCCCTTTCCGCCATGCGGAGAGGGCCTTTTCCGCCAGAGGCTTCATCCTGACAAACCACTGTTCCGAAAGAAAGGGCTCTATCACCGTATGGCAGCGGTAACAGTGACCCACCGCATGGGTGATATCCTCGTCCCGGATAAAAAGTCCCGCCGTTGTAAGATCTTCCAAAACCGCCGCGCGGGCGGCCTTCACGGTCAGGCCCCGGTACTTTTCCGGGACCTCGTTGTTGAGTTTGCCATCGGGGGTAAGGATATTGATTACCGGGAGATCGTGGCGCCTGGCCACTTCCCAGTCGTTGGGATCGTGGGCAGGGGTTATCTTTACCACCCCGGTGCCGAATTCCCGATCCACATAGGTGTCGGCCACCACGGGAATGTCCCGGCCGGTGAGGGGAAGCTGTACCTTTTTTCCC
>BNUT01000202.1 GCA_025997555.1 Spirochaetia bacterium | reverse complement strand
TGGTAAGAGGTAGGGGTGTATGATGTGAGGAATATAGAGACGTAGGGAGTAGTTGGGTGGGTTTTGATGTTTAGATATTGGGAGGGTTGTAGGTTATATGTGGTGGGGGTAAGAGAAGTGGGGGGTGATGGGGGGTGGGGAGGGGGGTGGTGGGTGGGGGGGGAGTGGGGGGGGGGGAGGGGGGGAGGGGGGTATTTCTTCTATACATAAATTTTTAGTTCCTCCGGTATAAAAGGTATATCTTTAAAGATATGTAAATATATATCACTCTGGGGTTTAATGAGTATCCATATAGTAATTAATATTAATAAAAAATTAGTCAATATATTTCTACGTTGACTATACCAAACTTCAAGTTCGCCTTTATAAGGTGCAATAACAGTATCATGAAATTGAGTTCTATCACATTGAATCTTATCCAGTATTTTTTCTTCATCTCTAAATACAACAGAGCCAATGCCTGATAATCCAGGCGGTATTAAATCTATTGCCTTTTTTACATCATCAGAATATAAATCATAATGCTGCCTTGCCTGCGGGCGCGGACCTATAAAACTCATTTGCCCAATAAATATATTTATGAGCTGTGGCAGTTCGTTAATCTTTGTTTTACGCAGAAACTTTCCCATTGGAAGAATACGGGAATCGTTCTTCTGAGTTAATACTCCTCCGGGTAAATTAGGACTATTCTTTAACATAGTAGCAAACTTCAACATATTGAATTCCTTTCCGCCTTTACCTACCCTTGGTTGAGAATAAAAAATATAATGCTCTCCGGTAAGTTTTAACCCAATCATAACAGGAATCATAAAAGGGAAGAGAATAATAATAGTGATAAAAGAAAAAAGAATATCAAAGAAACGTATCACGACAATCCTTTAATCAGGGTGCCGCAGACAATATCCACTTCTTCATGGGTCATTGTGGGATAGAGCGGCAAGGTCAGCTCATGAGCGGAGACATATTCCGCCTTTGGCGTAGTATTCACCTTGCCCTTATAGGCGGTGAAGTTTTGAATTGCAGGATAGTGAATACTTGTTTGAACACCATCTTGTTTCATGGATTCGATTACCGAATTTCTATCTATTTTATCAGAAAGCAGAATAGGCATAATATGGTAATTCGGTTTTCCCCGTGAAAACTCCCTATAAGGAATAGTAATTGATTGTATATCATCTAATCGTCTAAAATAGTGTTCCACCAATTCTTTCCGTTTATTATTTGCCTCTTCGAGTTTTTTTAACTGAACCAAACCCAGGGCAGAACGTATCTCATCAATCCGGTAATTCAATCCAGGAGTCTCAATATCATAGGAAACCGCCCTCCCCTTATACCGATCAAAAGACGGCACGGTCATACCATGAGACCGTAAGCCTTTAAGTTTGGAATAAACTTCAGGATTACGGGTTACAACCATACCGCCCTCCCCTACCGCGAGGTTCTTGTTACTAAAAAAACTAAATGCGGCTATATCACCAAACGTACCCAATGGCCGCCCCTTATAATCCGCCCCCGGCGTGTGGGCGCAGTCTTCAATAAGATAGAGGTTATGCCGTTTGCATATGTCAACAATATGATCCATGTCACACGCATAACCGGCGTAATGAACAATCATCACCGCCTTTGTTTTAGAAGTAATATGCGATTCTATTTCGGCAGGGTCCATCGACCAGTCTTCCATTGAAGTAATATCCGCGAGAATATTCACGGCTCCTGTCATATAAGTAACATTTTGATCCGCAATAAAAGTAAGAGAAGAGGTAATTACCTCATCACCGGGCTTGATACCGCAAGCCAGCAATGCCATGTGCAGGGCGGCAGTACCGTTTGACACGGCAAGGCTCTGACTATCATTCCCCAAATATTCAGAAAATGCCGTTTCAAAATCAATGGTTTTCTGTCCCATGGTAAGCCAGGCCGAATCAAGCACTTCCTTGACCGCCGTCTGTTCCTGTTCATCATAGTTCAGCTTAAATAATTGTACACGCCACATGTGATAATTTTCCTATGTTTTATTGAATTTTTTCCAAGAAGATTTTAGCCAATACCTCAAAGGTATTATTTTTTAGCACATATTGTTTGCCGTTATTTCCTAAACGATCACGTTCTGAGTTAGGCATATTATATAATTGGATAATTGCATCCGCCATCACCTGCGGGCTTTTAGGCGCAACCGTTAACCCGCAGGTAGCATCACGAACAATGTCATTACCTGCCTCGATTGCCTGGATAATCGGCTTACCGGCATACATATAATCGAATAGTTTATTGGGAGAAATACCAAAACGATATAATGAAGGCTTATTGTTCCAGGCGATAGCACAAATACTAAACAAGGCGATAGCACGTTGTACCTGATTTTTTGGTATCGCGTCAAGTATGATACAATTTTGCAATGCCAATTTATTTTGCAAGGCTATCAAACTATCTTTTTCCGGCCCCTTCCCTATGAGTACAAAAAATATATCAACATTTTGCTTCTGTATTATTGACGCTGCCTCTAATATAGTATTGAGCGAATTTGCCATTCCAAAAGTCCCGGTATATCCAACAATAAATTTATCTTTGGGAATTAACCGTTTTATAGTATCATCAAGCGGCTCCGTCTTCGATAATTCTTCCAATGAAATACCATTCGAGATGTGAACAAACTTTCCTTCCCCAAGACCATGCTCCTTCATGTGTTCTTCCGCACACGGCAGTATTGATACTACTTTATCTACACGCCTATACGCAAAATTCTCCGCCCATTGCATAATCATTATGAAGGGATGATATTTTGAATACTCCCCTATTTCCATGGGCGAAAGTGGCCATAGATCATGCACCTCATAAATGTACTTTGCGTCGGATTTTTTCGCTATTTTATAAGCCGGATAATTATCAAGTGGATAGGTTGAAGAAGCTATCACTGCATTTGGTTTTGTTTTTACCAACTCTGGTATAAGCCGATATAGCCCGCAGAGATAATCAAACATATTCAAGATACGTTTGATTCCGTTCCCATCATATTTCCGTGTTTTTATCCAAATATAATTGATCCCGTCGATATTTTCTTTGGCGGCTTTTGCGGAAAATTCAGGGTTTTTTGTCCGAATATGCGATTGGCTTGCGGCTATTATCGTTACCGTATGCCCCAGTTTTATCCATTCTTTTGCCAGATAATAGGGACGGTATTCCATACCGTGATAAGAGGAGCCGGCATAGTGGTTAAGAATTATGATGCGCATTGTTTTATGGTTTCATAGACTTGCTGATATAGTCTATTCATTATCTCTACAGATTTATTCCAATCATACTTTTCTAATACTAATTCTCGTCCTGCTTTCCCCATCCCTCTGCGCAACTCCTCATCATTATATAGGCAGAATATTTTTTCACCCGCCGTTTCCCAATCGCCTACCGGCACGATAAATCCTGAAATATTTTCCTTTACAACCTCAGGCAATCCACCGGCGGAACTTACAATGACCGGTATTCCACAAGATTCAGCTTCAACGACAGCGACCCCAAAGCTCTCGCTCTCGCTCAATGCTGCATAAACATCAAATCTTGTCAACCACCCTGGTACTTCGGTATGATTAACTACGCCGATAAATCGAATTTTATCCCCTGAGCCAAGGGATGCCGCAAATTCCTTCAACTCTCTTTCCTGTTCACCGCCGCCGACGATAACAAGCTGCGCATCATTAACCCCCAATTTTACCGCATAATCAAAAGCGCGTATCAATGTTGCGATTCCATATTTAGGGGATAAAGTTTTAACTGTCCCAATAGTGAAATTACCGGCCACCGCTTTTTCTAATGACACAAATATTTGAGTATCAACGCCAAAAGGAGTAACAACTATCTCTCTTAAAGGATTAACCAGTTTAAGAACCTGTTTTTTCATTACCTCACTTGTTGATGCAATCTGGAAGGCATTGCCAAGATTTCTTTTAATTATTCCCATTTTTAATTTTGATTCATACGGAAAATCATATACGTCACTACCCCATACATTCAAAATATAATTTTTTAGCCCTGCCATTCTTGCTAACGTACCATAACCGGATGCATAGTGTACATGTATAATATCGGGTTTTATTTTCCTGACTATCCACTTCAGAAATAATGCGTTAAGATAATATCCCAATTTATTTTTTATTGGCAGATAGAAAACATTTTCCTTTCCCACAGAAATATCAATGTGCATTGAACACAAAAACACTTTATTATTCACACGGAAAGCATTTACCCATTTTTTGGTATGGTTTGAATTAGCGGGAGCTATAAATAAAATTTTCATAACCGCTATCCCTTATGCACATTCCCGGCTGGATAGCGGAACACTACTTCTTTGTAAATATCCCCTAAATATTATGGGGGGGGGGGGGG
>BNUT01000201.1 GCA_025997555.1 Spirochaetia bacterium | reverse complement strand
ATGGCTCCCATCATGTTGTCCCCGCCGCCTGCGGCAACGGGTATCCCTGCGGGGATTCCGTAGAGATTCGCAGCAGTGGCGGAAACCGCACCTGCGGACTCACCGGGCTTTACCAGCCGGGGAAGGCAGCCAATCACCTTGGGGTCGATATAGGAGCAGACCTTTTCGGACCATTTCCGCTCCCGAACATCAAACAGGGCGGTGCCGGAGGCATCCCCGTATTCAGCGGTGTATTCCCCGGTAAGGAGCCAGTTAAGGTAATCGTGGGGAAGGAGGATGTGGGCGAGTTTGGCAAAAGCTTCCGGTTTATGCTTTTTGAGCCAGAGCACCTTTGGGGCGGTATAGCCCGTCCGCATGGGGAGGCCGGTCAGTTTGATAAGGGCGGCCTCGCCCCCCGCGGCCTTGGTTAAATCATCACATTCATTCTGGGTGGACGTATCGCACCAGAGCTTGACGTTGTAGAGGGCCTTCCCCGCCACATCTAGGGGCACAAAACTATGCTGATGCCCGGAAACGCCGACCGCCGCAACGGTCTTTTTCAGGGCCCCGTCGAGTTTGTCAAAAGCGGCCTTGAGGGCCGTATCGTACCATTCAGCCTTTTGCTCCCGGCTGCCATCGTTTTCGGCTATCATGTCCACCGGCACCTGGGCCTTGGCAACGATGGCCTTCTTCTCATAATCGTACAAAACGACCTTGCAGCTCTGGGTTCCAAGATCGATTCCACACAGGGTTTTCATGGGTCACCTCGTTTCATTATTTTATGGCATGTTAGTATACTTGTCTATATCGAATATCGCCTCAGGACTCCAGAAGGGCGAAAAAATTTATTTCCTTGAGGAGAGTGATTACATCCTTCATCTTTTTCTTGTTGAATTTTTTAAGGATCCAGTAAATTTCCGAACGGATGGTGGTTTCCTCCACAAACCGCTGTTCGGCGATTTTCTTGTAGGGGTAACCGTCATAGGCCATCTTGATGATCTCGTATTCCGTGTTGGATATCTTCATCATCACCTTGAGCACTTCCTTCACCTTGCTCTGGGTTTCGCTGATCCGCCGTGATTCCCCAAGGATCCGGTTGGCAATTTCGGGCCGGAGCATAAGGGTGTTGGAGGCCACCGCCCGAATGGAAGAGAGAATTTCCTCCACGGGGCTGGTCTTGATGATGTAGTCCATGGCCCCCACGGTATAGGCTTTAAAGATCAGATCGTCCCGGCTGTGGATGGTAAGGATGATGGTCTTTATGGCGGGGTTGAATTCCCGGATTTTTTCAATGGCGTCTATCCCGGCAGTTTTGGTCTCCATCTGGATGTCCATAAGGACGATGTGGGGGTTCAGTTCCCGCACTTTTGCGACCGCTTCCTCCCCGCTAAAGGCCAGACCCGCCACTTCAATATCTTCTTCCTGACGGATAATATGGGCAAAATAATTGACGATCTCCGCCGTATCGTCGGCGATAAGGACCCGGATTTTTTCCACGCTAACCTCTTTGTGCCGTCAGGGGAAGTATGATCTGCACACTGGTACCTTCCCCCCATTTGCTCTCCACC
The DNA here is from genome assembly GCA_025997555.1 of Spirochaetia bacterium. Taxonomy (GTDB): domain Bacteria; phylum Spirochaetota; class Spirochaetia; order Treponematales; family Breznakiellaceae; genus BNUT01. Next base: position 2,914 of record BNUT01000201.1, on the reverse strand, counting down.
CGTATCTGTCCCCAATGGGATTTTACCACCCGGTAAGCGTATGACATACCCAGGCCCCAATGATAGGCCCCGGATTTTGCTGAATAATAGGGCTCGAAGATACGCTTTAAATCGGGCTTTTTTATGCCGATTCCGTTATCCTGGATGATAATAAAGATCCACTGAAACTGGATCGCCGTATCTATCAGGATAGTTCCCTTCTCCCTGCCTGCGCTCCTGATGGCCTCCGCCGCATTGTTAAGAATGTTAATCAATACCTGGCTTATATGATAGTAATCGAACCGGCACTTGGTCAGCCGGGGATCCCACTGGTCTTTGGCCCAGGCAATTTCAATGTTTTTATCTAGGTTTGCCTTGTCCGCCGCTTCTTCAAGGGCCGCTATCAGATTATTTTCCATAAACCGATAACGTATGTCCCGGAGGGCATCCAGGGTCCCGGATGTTTTTTGCAGGGACAGGTCGATAATTTCCCTGATTTTTTCCACCGTTTTCAGCGTCCCCTCCCGGCCCCCTTCTTCCCGGACCGCCTGCTCCGCCAGTATGTGGATGCTGAACAGGAGGTTTTTCTCCGAATGGAGGATATCGCTCAGGACATCGTTCATTCTGAGAAGGTCCCGGTGTATCTTCCGGTCCACAAAGATATGAACCATGCTCCCCAGACGGTAATTAAGCAGCAAAATAGTTTCCAGAAGGATCCCCGCGACGGTGGCGGGAATAATCAGATAGCACCAGGCATATACGGTATAGATATTTTCGAAGATCCAAAAACCGGAACTCAGGGCCTTATTGACGGACATCAGGGAAGGGCCGATGAAGAAAATGCCGTAAAAGAGGATGTGCTGGACCCCCAGGCACCATGCGAACAGGGATATTTGCTGCCGGATAAAGTGAATGCGGTTCTGCGCCCGGTAACGGACCAGGATCCATACGGGGTAAAAAAGAAAAATGAAGATCAGTGCCCGGTTAAAGAGGTGCAGCAGGGAAATAAGCCGGGTATAGGGGGCAGGGTTGGCGAGGGTATGGCTGCTGACATATATCCGGTATGCGGTGGAAGGGTCGTAGAACCAGAGATTCCAGAGGATCAACAGGGCAAACAGAAGCAGCCGTTTATAACCGCTCCCTGAGCTTTGGATGAAATCGTAAACAAAAATGGGGACCGCCAGAAGATACAGGGCTATACCGGCGTTTATCATCCGGTTCAGGGTGGAAATGGGCAGCCTGACCACATTGTTTATCAGAGAAAAAACCCGATAGTCCGCGCTGAAAATAAGATGGAGGTTGGAGTAGTTGCCAAACATATTCAGGTACATGGCGATGGAAAAAAACGAGAGGATCATCCCCGCTATCATCATCAGAAAGAACCAGCAAAAGCGGTTCTGATATTCCTTAACTACCAGAACGATCGAGAAAATGAGCAGGGCGAAAATCCCATAAAACACCGATTTACCAACCTTGAATCATGGTACGACCGTGTCGGAAGGGTTGTCAAGGAGAAACCCGGATAGAAGCAGGGCCATTGCATTTACTTTCAGGGTTTGAAAAATTACCGGAATTTGAAAAAATTTAACCGCAAAGGCGCAGAAGTCGAATAAGGAAATACCCCGTTTCGTGTCGTTTTCCTTCCTTCTGCATCTTTTTCGCCTTCGTGGTTGTTCTTTTTTTCAGAAACATCTCAGCTAGGCAAAATCCGCTATGCGGCTCTTGCCTAATGTGGATGCGCAAATTTATTAAAATTTTATTGAATATTTTATGAAAATTATGGTATAAGGCACTCGGAAATTCATAAGGCAAATGTGATATAATGCGTTAGGAGAAGGAAATGAGTTACAAGTGGATGAGCTTTGTAGAACGGATGGATATGTTCAAGTTGCTGTACGTTGAAAAACAGACCCAGTCAAAAACAGCGGCATTGTTGGGCCGCAAACCGTCAACCATAAGCCGGGAAGCGGACTATCCTGAGCATACCATGAGCGGTAAAACGATATATAATTATGTCCAGCTCCACATGAAGGGGGAATTGAAAAAGCTTGCCCTGGAAGATTTGCGGCAGCGGGGGAAACCGAGGAAGAGCGGGAATACGGCGGAAAAGCGGGGTAAAATACCTGAAATGACCCTATAGATACCCATCCGGCAGAAATAAACGCCCGCACCGTAGCCGGGCATTGGGAAGGGGATCTCATCATTGGCAAGAACCACAAATCGGCTATATGTGTTACGGTGGAGCGGAAGACCCGGTTTATCCAGCTTGATTTATTAAGGCAGTATGATGCGCGGACGGTACGAAAAACCATAGAAAGACGGTTTAAGAAACTGAAACCGGCATTACGAAAATCGCTGACCCTGGACCAGGGACATGAAAACAGCGAACACCGGACCTTGACAGAAAATCTGGGGTATAGATGTTTATTTTTGTCATCCCCATTCACCCTGGGAAAAGGCTACGTGTGAAAACACCAATTATTTAATTCTGGATATGCTGTACCCCATTAATGATTTCAGGGAATTAACTCAGCGGGATGTTTCAAGGATAGCAAGATTACTCAACGAACGTCCGCGGCAGACACTTGACTTTAAAACACCCAAAGAAGTATTCTCTCTTTTGCGCCAGGAATTTCCAAGCGCCGTTTCTCATTTTGTTTTGCAGATAACGGAAGTATTTGCATTAAATTTTACAGTAGTCAGCAAATTAAATTTTATGAAAATTATTTTACCTATAAGGGTATAGATTATACAAAAGATAATGATTATATAGAATTGTCAATTAATATGGATATACTAAAACCCATTATTCGAGCCTGTAAAAAATAATGTGTAAACGGCAATACTACCGGAAGGAGCAAGTATGGCCTTTTCGAAAGAAACGCTGGATGAACTGTTGAAAGATTACCGGGGGCCGGATGATATGTTCGGCCAG
>BNUT01000200.1 GCA_025997555.1 Spirochaetia bacterium | reverse complement strand
GGGTGTAAGATTAAAGCCCTATGAAATATTAAAGGGTAAACTATTGGGTCAAATACCCAAAGACGAACTGGAGGCACTTAAATTTAATGAATTATGGGATGCCCAGATTGCAAAAATAAATGCCTTTAAAGAAGATGAAATTGACCAATTCTTTGTGTATTTTCTGCGATCTAAATTTGCCGATACAGTTGGCGAAGGCCGACGTTATGACAAGGATTACCACAGGATAATATTTTCTGAAAAAAAATTGGATCTTGATCACAATACACAATCGGTAAAAACATTTCTTTTGAATGATTTTTCCTATTATACCAACCTTTATGCCAAGGTACTCAAATTTTATAATGATAATTCCATGACAAATGCGTGTTTTCATGTTTATTATAATAATTTAACCGAAATGGACAGCCAGTTTTTGTTAATATTATCATCCTGTAATTATAATGATCCACAGGAAGATGATAAGATAAAAATAATTTCATATGAAATTGATCGTTTGTTTTGTTTGTTACAGCTTCAACGTAGCTATAATAGTAATGATTTTACAGTTGCAATTTATAAACTGAGTGCTTTAATTCGCGGGAAAGATATTTCTTCTATCCGGGCGGCGTTTGATGATACCTTGATCGAATTATTAACCGAGGCAAGAGGAGTGCCGGCTTCATCACCCCTTTCCTATGGTTTGTTTAAAGATACAGGAATAGAACTAGATAAGAGGTTTAAACGCTATTTCTTTGCACGAATAGAAAAATTTATCGCTGAAAACATGAAGTTAAACATGAAACATACTTTGTATGACTTGGTGCAAAATACCGGAATTGCAAATGGTTTTCATATTGAACACATACTCGCAGATAATAGTGAAAATCTTCAATTGTTCGATGGGGATGAAGAGAAATTCAAAAGTGAACGAAACCGATTGGGCGGCTTATTGTTATTAAAGGGAAAAGATAATATTTCCAGTAATAATGAGCAATATAAGAACAAGTTAAAAACCTATTCCAATACATTATATTGGAATGAAACATTACGAGCTGATACCTATAAATCAAAAAAAGATTTTACTAATATGATACAGACATATAAACTCGGTTTTAGGCCTATGGATGAGTTTGGTCCTTCCGAATTGGAAGAGAGACATAAACTTTTGTTTGATATGGTATCACTTATTTGGAAGTAAAATATGATACATAATATTTCAAAGTAATATTTTTACCTCATCTCCGCCGGACCCCCTGCGCAGGCTGCAGCGAATCCTGAAAAGAGCCGCGCCGCATGGGTGTGGTGGCGGTCCATCCGCTCCGGGTGCCACTGGGTGCCGATGGTAAAGGGGTGGGGCTTGCCATACAAACAGGGCGTATCGCCGCCGGGTTCTATCGCTTCGATGATGCCGTCATGGGCACGGGCGGTTACGATAAAACCGGGGGCACAGATATTTATCGCCTGATGATGAAATGAGTTGACGGGAACCGGAGTCGCAGTGTTACTGTTAATAACGTGGGCAAGCAGAGAAGGCCGCGTGATATCTACATCGTGCACGGCGGAATAGTTCGGGGCTTTTTGGAAATGCATCAGCATTTGTTTTTCCGGGTGCCGGGCAGCTATGTCCTGAAACAGGGAGCCGCCCATGGCGATGTTCAGCAACTGGTGGCCCCGGCAAATTCCAAGGATGGGTTTGCCATGCCGTACTGCGCTCCGGCAAAGATATATTTCAAAGAGGTCCCGCTCTTCCGTAAAAGCGCCGTTAAATGGGTAATTCTCTTCGTTGTACAGGTGGGCGTTAATATCCTCCCCGCCGCTTAAAACAAGTCCGTCAATGCCGGTAATGCTCTTTTCCGCAAGCGCTTCGTATGTATCTTTTAACAGAAGATCGGGCGAGGGGATGATAAGGGGCGCGCAATGGGCGCGGTGCAGGGCGCTGGTGTAACTGTCGAAGAGGTAGTGCCTGCGCTTCCCTTCATTTTCTATGGTTGATGTAATCCCAACAATGGGCCATGTTTGCGGCTTCATCATTTTATTTTCGCCTCCAGCAATTCCAGAAAACCCGGATAGGTAACCGCCGCACTCTCAGCCCCGGTAATCTCCACCGGACCTGACGCGCCCAAGGCAGCCGCAGCCAAGGCCATTACCACCCGGTGATCCCCGTGCCCGTCCACGGTTCCGCCGTGTAAGGCACACCGTTGCGCAGCCGCAGTATTACTGTTGCCGTAAATGATGATACCATCGGGCCGTTCTTGAATATCCGCGCCGAGTTTTCCCAGCACAGAAGCCATCGCCGCGATGCGGTCGGTTTCTTTTATCCGTGCGTGGGCAACGTTGACCAGTGCAGTGGTCCCTTCGGCGTAACAGCCAAGGACTGCCATGATGGGGAGCAGATCCGGCGTATCGTTCAAATCGAATTCGCCGCCCTTGAGAGGACCGGAGCGGGACACCGTGAGTTTCCATTCAGGACGGGCAGAACCGGCGCTTTCAACTTTTTCCCACTTCACTGAAGCGCCCATTTTTTTCAGCATGTCGAAGATCGCCTTGTCGCCCTGCGGGTCATTGGGGTCCAGGCCCAGGAGGGTGACGGGGCCGCCGCCGATAATAGCGGCAGCGCCGGGAAATGCGGCGGAGGAAAAATCGCCGGGTACGGGGCCCTTCGTGCTTTTGTATGATGCGCCGCCTGAAATGCGGAAATGGGAAAAGTTATCGTCAGTCTCATAGTGAATGTTTTGGGCGTCCAGATAGGAAAGGGTCATTTCGATGTAGGGCCTTTCGTTGAGGAGGGGCACGTCAATTTCTGTGACGGTTCCCGCCGGGGCCAAGGGCGCGGCAAGCAGTATTGCTGAAAGGTACTGGCTCGTGGGGCAGGGGAGGCTGACCCGGCCGCCCTTCCATGGGCCCCGGATGCTTATGGGCGCGCAGCCGTCCCCGTTTTTTGATTCTGTCCGTATGCCCAAACCGGTAAGGGCTTCCAGCAAGGGCGCTGCGCTGCGCCGCCTGATCTGCTCGTCCCCGTCAAATTCGATGGGCGATGATCCCAAGGCCGCCACTGCCAGCGCAAGAAAAAGAGTGGTGCCGGAATTGCCCACATCAATTGGCCGGGCCGGGGCTTTCAGTTTTCCTCCGTTCACTCCAAAGCCGATGCCGCGTACCGTATACCCGGCAAGTTTTTCACCGCGTTCATCGGGGGGATTGGCGCATTGCGGATCGGCCGAACGGTGTTCGGTAATCTCTGCGCCAAGGGCGCGGCAGGCGGCAACACAGGAGCGGGCGTCCAGACTGTCCAGGGGATACTCAATTTCAGAAACGCCGTCCGCAAGGGCGGCGATAAGGAGCCGACGGATGGTATGGGACTTGGAGGCGGGAACCCTAAAGGTTCCGGTAAAGCGGTGCGGGGCAATGACGGCGTTCATGGAAACAGTTTATCAGGTCCCGGCGGGGCGGTAAATGGTGCCGGGCGCCTCTGCGTGCCCACCCGCCTTCAGCGCTATCGTCCGCCAAATGCAAAAGATAGTTGAAAACGACAAGGAACTCGTCAAAGCATAAAACAAAACGCGCCTGCACCGTAAAAAAAGCCCCCTGCCCGGAAGTTAAAACGGGCAGGGGGCTGCGGTCCGGACTCACCGGGGAGATTACCCTTCGATTATTCAATCCTATAAGTAATAATCCCACTTTCCTTCGTTATGTTAAGTGTTGTTATATTTCCAACAGAAACAGTAGCATTTGGCGATTCTTTCCATCCATCATCACCAGAAACCTTATAACGGAAGGCGTAAGATCCCGCAGGCAACTGAACGGTAACACTACCAGGTAGTGTTCCGCGGAAGTATGTAGCTGTAGCTGTATTTGCATCTGTTGTAACTACTACTACATCATTCCCATTCTGCCTCCCCGTTACCAGATATTCCACTGAAACTCTCAGGGCGGCAGCGATTTTGACTGCAGCCTCCACCGAGGGCACAGATCCGCCGTCCATAAGATAACTGTCAATGGTGCGTTTATTTACCCCCGATTGGGTGGATAATTCTTTTACCAATATGCCGGAATAAGCCAGTTCTTCTTTCAGATTCTCCCTGAATCCCATAACGTGAAAATACCAAGAAATTCGTAATTTAGGATTGACAAAACGGAAATAATCGTTAATATAGATATTAGATCAATAGAATACGAACATTTCCGTAATATTAAACAAATTACGGAAAAAAACGTATGGATGACTTAAAGATGGCGGGCGTTGCCCATTGGATAGCGAAAAAGTCTGTAGGACGATAAAAGGAGTCGGTTTATGAAAAAGCTGCAATTTAAAAGGCTATTGTTTGTAACGGCGGTATTGGGGTTGATGTTGGTGTTTACCGCATGCCCCCCCCGGCGGTGGCGAGGACACTACGACTGGAACCTTGATCGTGAACGTTAATGAAAATGTTGGTTTAACTGGTACTGATTACACGGTGAGGCAGAATGGGAATGATGTAGTAGTAGTTACAACAGATGCAAATACAGCTACAGCTACATACTTCCGCGGAACACTACCTGGTAGTGTT
>BNUT01000199.1 GCA_025997555.1 Spirochaetia bacterium | reverse complement strand
CCGCATGATGGAACGTTACTCCTGGTTCTATCCCGAATACGGCTACGAAAAGCACAAGGGCTATCCCACCAAAGCCCACCGGGAGGCGGTTATTAAACACGGCCCCTCGCCGATCCAACGGATGACTTTTACGGTGAAAAAGCCTTAAGTATCTCTTGTAAATATTGATGTATGATGTTATATTTTCTTAAAGACTGGTGTTAGATTTGCAAGAAGGTGTTTACGATGGCGGTGATTGAAAGAAGAATTACTGAACTGGTCGCCCGTGATTTTGAGGATATAGAGGCCGTATTTATCAACGGAGGACGGCAGACCGGCAAGAGTACCTTTGCGGAAGCCTTTGGCGGGGACTATAAAAAGGTAATTTACGCTTCCTTTGATGATGTCAGCCTGCGCTCGGCGGAGATGGCTTCTCCGGGGCAGACCTTCGCGGATATCGAAGAAGGGCTGGTCATCCTCGATGAAATTCAGCATGTGCCCCTTTCGTTTCTCGCCTTAAAATCAAAAATTGATGATATGCGCCGCAAAAAAAAGAAGGTGAAATTTCTTTTGACCGGTTCTGCGGATATTATGCTGTTACCAAAACTGGCGGAGGCGCTGGTAGGGCGAATGTACGTCAGAACCATGTACCCTTTTTCCGCGGTGGAGGTGTTAAATGGTCCCGGCGGTTTTATCAAAAAATTATTTAAGGGACCGCCTGATACCGGCCGCCAGTTTACGAAACCTGATATCGCCAAAGTTATTACCAAAGCTACCTTTCCCCAGGTTTTCCTGGAGGTTAAGAACAAGGAGCCATGGTTCAGAAATTATATCACCACCCTGCTGGAACGGGATGTTAAAAATTTTTCCGACATCGACCGGATCGAAATTTTTCCCCGGATGCTTTCGATCCTTGCAAACAGGGTAGGGGGGCTGGTGAACGACACCGATATGGCCCTGGCCCTCAAGGTGAGCCAGCCCACGGTAAAGCGCTACCACACTTTGCTGAACGGGGTGTTTTTAACCTACCTGTTGCCCCCCTGGTTTAAAAACATGGAAAAACGCCTCGTAAAATCCCCCAAGATATACTTTACCGACACCCTGCTGCTCTGCCACATTCTGGGCCTAACCCCCGGCGAGATCAGGAAAATGCGGCCTGAGCTTTACGGGTTTGTGCTGGAAAATTTTGTCGCCTCAGAATTGAATAAGGAGCTCTCCCTTATGAACAACGGTAAACTCTTCCATTTCAGAACCAGTGATAAAAAGGAAGTTGATTTTATTGTTGAGGCCCGTGATGGTAGAATCCTTGCGGTGGAAGTGAAGGCATCAACTTCCGTGGTGAGCGAAGACTTTAAGCATATCCGCTTTTTGCAGAACGCCCTGGGGGGTGAATTTGTCCGGGGTGTGGTTCTGTACCAAGGGGACAGGGCGATCCGCTTTGATAAGGATCTGTATGCGGCGCCGCTTTCGGCGCTGTGGGAGTAAGGCTGTGAATGGGAAGTCCGCAACATATTGACGTTACGTTCAATCTCGGCGGCAAGTTCCGCAAATTTCAAAGATTTGCCTCTGAAAAGCCCATCCCCCAAAATCTTCCCGGTCATCTGCGGAGCAGGATCATCGTCCATATAACCCTGATCGACAAAAAATATGCCACCTATATCAACATCATTGACCACAGCGGGGAACAGAGTCTGCCGACGGAATTGTTTCTGGGCTAGGGATGAGCCGGTCATTCCGGTGAGGTTAAGGCGGGAACCCATGTCAAATCAAGGAGCCTTTCGGTCTTTGGTGTACAATATGGCTATGATTATGCGATCCGTATTTCTGCCAGGAACTTCGGGTTTGAAAACAGGATAAAAAGCGTGCCGCTGTATGCGGTGTTTTGTATGTGAAAGACCCTGTTTTCTTTATCATATGTTTGAGAGTCATGATTAAAAACAAAATCAAATCATTCGGTTGAATCATGGGTCTTATATGATGATTTATTTCTGCTGCATGTTTACCGGTGCCTGTCACTCACTGCGTTGGGTGTTCTTTTTCAGGTATAATCCTTTCAGACTTCGGTCGTGTCCGTTACAAGACAATCGTAGTAACTTGCCTCATTCGGGAACTCATGATACTGTGCGGCTGTTTCAGCATACAATTGCTGATCTTGATACCGATAGATTTTTCCTGTTAATTGCCCGGGGTTATACGGTATGACTACTGTTTTACCATCCCCTCAACCGGTACGATTGAGAAACACCAGGCATAAAGTAATCTTTCGAAATCATCCGGTCAAACTTGGTAATCCGGCCATTTTCAAATCGATTACCAGAATCCCAAGTGGTATCGATAATATATCCCGCGCCATTGATTATCACCATGTTGTAAGCGTGTCCTATATCGGGTTCAGAATGATCACTAATCAAATACGTGTCAATCCCAGCCGCATCCAATAAAAACCAGAACAGTATGGCATATTCAAGACAAACGCCTCGTTGTCTTTCGACTATTTTTCCAAGTGTAAACTCAGCGTTTCGTCCGCTTACATTATCCATCCACCATAAGAGGTCATTATCATAGGCAAAAACATCGGACACCCAGTCATGTATCATTCGTACTTTCATAAAATCGTTCGGCTCCTGCCGTGCAAGGGTGACAATATCCCTTTCGGATGTTGTGCTGATGCTGTAATAAGGAAGTTTCGTATTTCCGGCCTCATTAACCAGCCTTGTGTTCGGACTTCCCTGGTAACGCTGTATAAAGGCGGATCGTTCAGATGAATTCCCAATGCGCAGCCTTTTTCCGCGATTTTCAATGTCCCGAACGGTTTCAGCATACGCCAGTTCAACTCTTTGCAGTTCTTCCGAAGTTATTGTTGGATGTATCTTGGGTTTGGGTGCGGGAACAGGTGCGGGCCGGGGAGCGGGCGGCAGAGGGGGATTACGCTTAAGTATACCCATCAATGATACGCCGGCCGTTATGTATGATTTACGATCAACAAGACTAAATACGTATTCGGAGTAGAGTCCCCATCCTTTCCAGATGTTTAGTCTTGCACCGAGAATTGCCGTTGTATTTATCCCACCGTTACCAAATAAATATCCCAGTGTTAATCCGCCATAGGGATATATGCCGAATGTACCGGTTCCAAAATAATAACCGTATACTAATCTGCCGCCTAGTTCTACTATTCTTCCGCTTTCCTCGTAATTCAAGGAATCATCCGGCATATAGGTTCTAAGTTCAACACCAAAACCAAAATCACCCCAGTATTCCTTGGAAAACAGATTTAAATCCGCGCTTAAAACGCCATTGAATTCACCGTCATCCATCCACATACCAAGGTTAAAGGGCATTAGGTTCTGATAGCCGTTAAAGAATGATTGAGAATACACGTTTAACGATACGCTTAAAAAAATAAATGCTAGTAATTTTTTCATACAACAAATCCTTGTTAATTTGCCAATTCTACGTTTCGTCTGATAAAGTCAAGGCCATTTTGTAGGACTTTAATTTTATGGATTTATCGCGTTTTGCCGCGATTTTTAGCGTATCGTCAATTTCTCCGGCAATAACTATTCCGGCAATTTCTTTACCCGGAAATTGTTCTTCCAGAAGGCTCAAATACATTGAAATTTGCCCAAAAACTTTATAATCCGCGACATCGGCTTTTAATTCAATAGCCAGCAGTTTATTTTCTGATTCGTTTTCCAGTAGTAAATCAATGCGCTTTCCGCCAATGCTGTATTCTACACCCGTATCGTTATCTCCGAATATTTTATACCCGGCAAAGAGTTCTTCCGCCTGGTCTCTCAGTGAATATTGCAAGTCACGCTCGTAGGTAAAGTTGGTAATTCTAGCCCCGTCAGTATCGTCAGAGGAATCAATCGCAGATGGCGTTACCGGTGCAGGAACATCCGAGACGCCGTCCCATTGATTTAGAAAGGGGATGTAGTAGTTGTTGATAATTGCCTTAGGGATACCATGTGACATTTTTTTGTCGTACTCCGCAAAAGCCTTGTCCGACACATTGGATCGGTTTGCGATATTATGTCTGATATTTTGGATTTCCTTGGGTAAATCATCCGCATCAACCGTAAACAAATCATGGTTAAACGACTGCTTATAGGCAGTATTGATGTCTGTTAATCTTCTGGTAAGATTTCTGTTATACCATTTCCTATAAGCTTTAGGCGCTTGCGGGCCAAACCACTGGGAAAATGCCGCCATTGAGTTTACCGTTGCCATAATCTTCCTCCAAAAAAGGTAACGCAAAAACATTTGCCGTTTCCGCGTTACCATATTCTTCTCCAAAAGTGGTGACTGTCACCTGTGCAAACAGCTTGTTTATGGCAATAATCAACCTACTTTGTGGATGCAATTTTGCACCAAACAGTGCCATCTTTATTTAGTTGGGCTACTATGACTTCTTCGCTACTGGGATAAGGTTTAACAACAAGAGTTGTATCAGAGGGAAGAGTTTTTAGCTTTTTCCCTAAATGGTTTTTTATTTCCTTACCCCATGCTAAGCCGAAAGGGTTCTTCCCATCATCTAACACATACCCTTGCTTATCAGGTATATCAACAAAATCCAC
>BNUT01000198.1 GCA_025997555.1 Spirochaetia bacterium | reverse complement strand
TTGGAAATTAGGATCAAATCTTTTTTCTGCAATAATATTACGTTCAATTAGCTTACAGACTGGTATTGAGAAGTATGAACGTCTATTAACGAGCGTTAATTTCCTGTCTTGATTTTTTTCATATGTTTTAGTAAAATAACAATTGGTGGCATTTTCTATTGTTTTATAAAAACCCAGGATATAAGACAATGGCAATATTCCCTGTATGGCAATATTATACATCCCTTGCAGATAATTTTCCGATACAATATCATCATCATCAATAAACGCTATATATTTCCCCTGTGATTTCTCTATTCCAAGATTACGGGCCTTCGATACTCCGGCTTTATCTATATAAAGCAGTTCAACATGATAGCCAGCAAGCTCACGCTTAATATAATCATTAATTACCTCATAATAAGGCTCTTTTTCACCATTCAGAATAATAATAATTTCAAAAACATCTTTCGAAAAAGTTTGTTTTTTGATGGATAAAAGACATTCAAAAAGGTAATCTCGCGGTTTATATGTCGGGATTATTACTGAAATTTCCATTTTTTCCCAAGCTAAAAAAACAAAGAAAATATCGATTGGTATTTATATTCGGCAGTAGGGAAGACTAATAATTTGGCACATAGTAAACCGAAACCAGTTGCAATAAACAGAAATAATAAAATTAGATTAAAACAATAGCCAGAATTTTTCCTTTTTATTAAATATAATACAAAATAATATAAAGGAAATATTAAAAATATCTCAAATAATAGCGCAAATCTGAATATAAAGAAAGATGATAATGCAATTAATTTTAAGCAATATGATAAAAAGCCCGCATTGTAAAACCATCTGTCTTTATTTGATAATTTATTATATGAAAGTAATGATAAAAAATAAAAAGGAATATATATATATTTTGTTAGTTTATTTATTAATGAAAAATGATAATCCCTAAAACTGGAATTAAAATAACGAGCATACATTTTTATTCCAGCTAAATTGTATAATGATTCCAGCAACGAGTCCAGACTTATTAATGATATAACAATAGAAACAGATAAAAATATAAACAATACTGTTTTATTATATGAAATATTAAATATAAAATAAAACGGCATCAAAAACCATGCAGACCGGTGAAACATAGCAGCCAGTATAATACTTAACATATAAAATGCTATATTTTTTTTATATGCATAATATACAGCAACAAGAAAAATATTTGCTGAAACAAATTGTCTTATTCCATTTGTTTGATTATAAAAAGCAGTACAAACAAAGAAATATAAGAATATAAATATAAAATTATATTTTAGCCCAAGTTTTCTAATGAATATAAAAAAAAATAAACATTGAATAAAAGCAATAACAACAAAACCAAGCTGCGGAGGGATATGATTGTTTACTATAAAATAAGCGATATAATAAAAGAAGTATTCTTTCTGGGTTCTATAAGTATCTACTCTTAATAATTTTGAAAATATATCAATATATGAATTATAATCTGCTCCTACTTCATACTGTAGTCCCAGCAAAAGTGTCCAATAAAGCAATAATACAATCAATACGCTGTAAACTACCGATTTATTGATAGAAAACTTATATTGTGCCGAAACACATTTGAACTGATTTGTTTCAATATATGCAAACATGAACACACTTATTATTGCACACAAGAAATACGCCATATACATTCACACTTCTTTTTTTCTGCAAAATAATATTTTTATTGTTTGTATAGTATCAATTTTATTATCTCTAATTAGCAAATCGCGAAAAAGCCGCGTTATTTGATATAAGTAAAAAACGCCTATTCTCTTCGGCCACAATTCATTTACAGTTAACATTGCTTCTTTCACAAGCTCTACCCGTTTCCGCGCAGAAAATCCATTGATATCATAAATAGAAATAGGTTTCGCCAGATAAAAGAAATTCTTATTATTTAATCTACACCATAAAAAAAAATAATAATCAGCGCCTATTCTATATTTTAAATTAAAACACTGCTCTTTCATTATCGCGGCCCTTACTATGCATGATTGATGACAAAAACACATTCCGAAATTCATAATAATTAATTTCCGGGCTTTCTCGTACTTCCCATTGCTTTTTATAGTATCGCCATAAACAATATCATATCTATTGGTGTTAGAAACCAACTCTTCTACAGTTGATTGCCCGTAAAGTACATCTCCGCTATTCATAAAGTTAATCCAGTCTCCCGTTGCCAGATCAATCCCCTTATTCATCGCATTATAAATCCCCTCATCCGGTTCGCTCATCCAGTAATCAATCCGGTCTTCATATTTTCTGATAATATCAAGCGTTCTATCGGTACTCGCTCCGTCAATAATGATATATTCGATATTTGTGTAAGTCTGGTTTATTACGCTTAGTATGGTTTCTTCCAGGATATTTTCTCCATTACACACAACCGTTACAACTGTGATAAGGGGCATATTTTCCTGAGAATGTTTTGTGATGCCTTTTGTACAGAGACCGCCATCAATCATATATTTTACACTTTAAAAACAAAACCGCCAAAGCAACGCCGCATGAGTGCAGCGCAAATAATTGGGATTCTCTTGAAAACACGAAAGACTCCCGATGAGTCTCATTAAATACTAAAAGACTCTGATTATACACTCCGAGTATCTTTCAAGGTTCCAAAGAGTCTATTGAGACTCTTTTAGTGTCTTTCGAAATTCCACGGAGCTGTCCCGAAGCTTTCGCAAAGAGAACAAGCGCTCTCAAAGCCCCTGCGGAGCGGCTTTGAGAGCGCCCTGCGGTTTACTCTGCTCCCGCGCCCGTGCCGACAGCGCTGCTTGCGTGCCGTCGGGGCCTTCCGGGGAAACGATCTTTTAGATCGTCGTACATGGCCTTTGCTCCCGGAATGTCCAGTTTTGCCACCGAGTGTACGTAGGTGTAAAAGGAAAGGCCCCCGTAAAAGGCTTCGTTCCCCGGATCATACTAATATTTTTTTATATAACTCTATATATTTTTCCGCAATCGCATTTTTATCAAAATTTTCAACTATTTTCTCCCTTGCATTTTTGCATAACACATCGTAATTTGAATAATTCACAATCCATTCTATTCCTTTTGCCAAGTCTTCACTATTAAATGCTTCTGCTTTATACCCGTCAATTTTATGAGAAATAATATCTTTTGGCCCTGTTGCATCAAAACAAACTACCGGTGTACCGCATGCCATAGATTCAGCGATTGTTTTTCCAAATGGTTCTATCAAACTTGGCGCAACAAGTACATCTGCACAATTATATATTAGCCTAAGTGAAATGGCATCATATATGTATCCAAAATTTCTATATTCAAACTTAAATTTTTTGATTATATTCGCATCAAAATTCCCGAAGAATAACAAAAAATATTTATCACTATCTATAATTGACAATGCCTCAAGATATTTATTGAACCCTTTATAAAAATCATTTATGTCTATTGCCCCCAAAAGAACTATCTTTTTTTCTGTCTTTATATCTATTATAACCCTGGCAACAGTTTTTCTTATTGGAAAAAATTCATCCGTATTAATATTATTAAATATAGTACAAATATTTGAATCTTTAAATAGTTTACTTGTTCTGGCCACATCACTGATCCAGTTACTAATACCGACAACATGAATATTCCTGGGAAGATACTTATTTTTCCTATAAAGAACCCATCTTGATAAATCAAGATATGTATTACTGCCTAGCTGCCGACACTTTCCACACCCTGTCTCATAATAATTACAATTCATTGCAACATGACATCCGCCGGTCATTGGCCACATATCACGCAATGTCCAAATAATTGGTTTATTTATATTCTTTAAATGTTTTATATTAACAAATCCTCCACAAATCCAGTGAAGGTGAATAATGTCCGCCTCTTTAAAAGACTTTGTTTTTTTAAAATTAGTACCTGTTAAACCAGTACTGAAAATTATTTTTTTTCTTTTCTTATATAACAAAGCAGGAAATGAATCAAACTTAGCGCGTAGTATATTCATAATCCTGTCTTTTTTTGATTTATTAATACTAATTATCGTATCGTCATCATTTAATATTTTGCTATTTGTAAGTATTTTTGAATTAATTTTACAATTCAACAATCCCAAATGCAGCCAATACGCCCCTCTTGCCGCACCTCCTGTCAAATCGCCTGCAATTATGTGTAAAATATTCAATTATATCAATCCTTTATTCACCCGTTGATTTTGAAGACCTATTTTTAAAATATTTATATAATCTATAAACATATAAAATATCATGTGTTTTAAGAAAAATAACAAATCGCTGTTTTCTAAATCGTTTTCTATAATCCCTTTTTATAATATTATATTCAGCAACATTTATTTCTGCCTTTAAAGGGAATATTTTTATTTTATTATCTATACTATCTGTTATTATTTGGGCTTTATCATTTTTACAATGAACACCGGTATTATCCAGCCCTATATTCTTAACCAGTGAAGAACATGGCGCAAGACACAGTCCGTCATGTAAAAATACCGTAACATGCCAGAATATTGCCCATGTATTTATCCTCTTCTCATAGTTTCCCATAATTTGGGCCCATTT
>BNUT01000197.1 GCA_025997555.1 Spirochaetia bacterium | reverse complement strand
GGCCGAAAGTCCCGAACGGGGCCGGATCTGGGCTTCGTAACCCGGCCAAGTACGGTGTTACGACGCTCAACTCCCCTGGTACCATCGACAGCGACTACCGGGGAGAAGTTTGTATTATCCTTATTAACCTGGGCTCAGAAACTTTTACCGTACATAACGGCGACCGGATTGCCCAGATGGTCATTGCCCCGGTAAGCCGGGCCATTATTGAGGAGGCCGAAATCCTGGAGGAAACGAAACGGGGGTCCGGCGGCTTCGGTTCCACGGGGATATAAGGGCGGTAGGGATAATTGAACGGCCCAGAGGGGGTATAACCAGCTCCGGCCCTTCAATATAGGCGTGAATATCCAACCCCGCCGCACCCTCACTCTCGTATTGAGGAAGGGACAGGCTGGGGTCCTTTTTTACAATTTTTACCACAGGGTTTTGATTCATACTATCTGCGGTATACCTGCCGCCTGATTAGTAACGGCGGGGTTCACGGGGACCTCTGCCCCGATCGTCACGGTAGCCGCCATCGCGTCCGCCATTCCTGCCGCCACCATCACGTCCACCGCCACCGATACTCTCATCAGAGGCCCCATCCGGGTCTATGGCATCGATATAGGAAAGGTTGAGCCGACCCATTTTATCCACCTCAAGCAACTTGACGGGGATTTCCTGCCCTTCCTTGAGCACCTCGGTAACCGTGTTGATCCGCTGGCGGGAAAGCTTGGAAATGTGCACCAGCCCTTCCTTGCCGGGGAGAATTTCCACAAAAGCGCCGAAGTCCATGATCCGCTTTACCACGCCGTTGTAGATCCGCCCGGTCTCGGGGTCCTGGACGATGCCCAGAATCGCCGCCTTTGCTTCCTCGGCATCCTTGGCATTTTTCCCGTAAATAGTGACCGTGCCATCGTTGTCGGTGTTGATCGTAACCGAGTACTGCTCACAGAGGGCCTTGACGTTTTTGCCGCCGGGGCCGATCAAAGCGCCGATCTTGTCAATCTCGATCCGCATGGTAACGATCTTCGGCGCGTACTCGCTGATCTCGGTGGTCGGCTTGCTGATGGTCTTGTTCATGATCGAAAGGATGTGGAGTCGGCCCCGTTTGGCCTGGTCCAGGGCCTTCCGCATGATCTCCGGGCTCACCCCGGCGATCTTTATGTCCATCTGGAAGCCAGTGATACCCTCTTCGGTTCCGGCAACTTTAAAGTCCATGTCCCCCAGATGATCTTCCTCACCCAGGATGTCGGAAAGCACGGCGAAACGGTCGCCGGTTCCGCCCTTGCCTTCGGTGATAAGCCCCATGGCGATACCCGCCACGGGTTTCTTCATGGGAACCCCGGCGTGGAGCATGGAAAGGGTGCCCCCGCAGACCGAAGCCATCGAAGAGGAGCCGTTGGATTCCATGATCTCGGAAACCACCCGGATGGTATAGGGGAATTCGGCCTTGGTGGGAACCATCGCCTCAAGGGAACGACGGGCAAGGTTGCCGTGGCCGATTTCCCGGCGGCCGGTCCCCATGCGCCCCACTTCGCCCACCGAATAGGGGGGGAAGTTATAATGGAGAATGAAGTTTTCCCGCTTGTCCCCGTCGATGTCGTCAAAGATCTGCTCGTCAAAAACGGTGCCCAGGGTGGTAACCGCCAGGGCCTGGGTTTCGCCGCGGGTAAACAGGGCCGAACCGTGGGTGCGGGCCAGAAGCCCCACCTCGCAGGTAATGTCCCGGATGTCCTCGGTTCCCCGTCCGTCCACCCGCTTACCCTTGTCCAGGATAGACAGGCGGAGGATGTTGTATTCCATTTCTTCAAAGAGGGCATCGAAGAGCTTCTTCTGGGTTTCGTCCTCAAGCTGGGCGG
This sequence comes from Spirochaetia bacterium, assembly GCA_025997555.1. Taxonomy (GTDB): domain Bacteria; phylum Spirochaetota; class Spirochaetia; order Treponematales; family Breznakiellaceae; genus BNUT01. The sequence goes on along the minus strand of BNUT01000197.1, from coordinate 2,825 downwards.
CATACTGGGCGGCGATATCCGCCTTTACCGCGTGAATAGCCTCATGCCGCTCCTGCTTGCCCTTGACGAAACAGGCTTCTTCCAGCCGACTATAGGCGGCGGAATGGATGGCGTCCCTGTTTTCCAGTACATGGGTTTGGGGAACCAGGGGAAGCTTTTGCTTCCCGGTAAGCTCCCGCAGTTTATCCTGTAAGGCGCAAAATTCGATGATCACCTTGTGGGCCTTTTCCAGAGCCTCGATCATCAGGTCTTCGCCGACCTCTTTTGCCCCCCCCTCAACCATAGTGATGCCGTCTTTGGTGCCGGCCACGGTGATTTCCAGGGTGGACTTTTCGATCTGCTCGTAGGTGGGGTTGACGATGAGTTCGCCGTTCACCTGGCAGACCCGCACCCCGGCGATGGGCCCGTTAAAGGGGATGTCCGAGATGTGCACCGCCGCGGAGGCAGCGATGATCGCCAGAATGTCCGGGGGGTTTACCTGATCGGTGCTCACCACGGTGGGCACTATCTGGATTTCCCGGCCGAAGCTCTTTTCAAAAAGGGGCCGCATGGGCCGGTCGATGAGCCGGGAGACGAGGATTTCCTTGTCCTTGGGCCGGCTTTCCCGCTTGATGAACCCGCCGGGGATCTTCCCCGCAGCGTAGTACTTTTCGTTATAATCGACGGTGACGGGCACATAGTCGAGGCCCTCCACCGCATCCGACGATGCGCAGACCGTGGCAATAACCGCCGATCCCGCGTATTGGGCGAAAACAGAGCCGTTGGCCTGTTTCGCGATCCTGCCGGTTTCAAGGATAAGATCCTTTCCGCCGATTTGTAGTGTTACTTTCTGAACCATTGTTTCCTTTATTAGAGTTGTTCAATAATTGAAATTATTGAACAACAACCATTGAAAAACGCAAAATACAGCGTATTTTGCAGAGCTTGTTCGGCAGCCAACCGGGTTGCCGAACAAGCGCCTATTTGCGGAGACCCAATTCTTTGATGATTGAGCGGTATCCTTCCAGGTTAGTACGCTGGACATACTTCAGCATGCGCCGACGTTGGCCGACGAGGATCAGCAAACCCCGCTGGCTTGACTTGTCCTTCTTGAACTGTTTGCAGTGCTCGGTCAATTGGTTGATCCTTTCGGTGAGCAGGGCAATCTGGACATCAGACGCGCCAGAATCTTTTTCGTTCTTTCCGAACTTGGTCACGATGGATGTCACTTCTTCCTTGTTTAATGCCATATATATTACACTCCTTGGGCACTCGTTAAAACTCGACGGCTGATCCGCCAAGGATTTGCGGGATAAGGATTTTCCCATCATTATTGATGGAAATTTCCGTTTTTACCCCTTTTTTTAAATCTGATGAACCTGCCAACCCCGCCGAATCTATCTGAAAGATCCGGGCCGGATAAAGCCCTGCGGGAGGAACAATCCTTCCTGCCGCTGCGGCGTCATACAAAACCCCTGTTCCGGTTTTAACGGCCGGAATCCCTTCCAGGTCTATCCTGAGCCGCCGCCCCAGCAAACCCGCCGCCTCAGAAAGGTCCCCGGCCAAAACGGCCCGGCGAATCCTGCTGGAACTTACCGGATGGCCGTCTTCCAGAACCTGGCTTAGCACCTCGGTACTGATTCCCGCATCCCGATTCATAGCCTGAATAGCCGCCGCATCGGTGTCCAGACGGTATCCGCAGCGAAAATTGGCGCCAACGGTCAAAAAATCAAGGCGGCGCCGACTTTTCAGCAGATCAACAAATTCTCTTCCTGTTATCTTACTGAAATTTCCGGAAAAGTCAATGAGTACCGCCTGCTTCACCCCTAAAGTTTCAAAAACTGAAAGCTTTTGCTTAAGGCTGTAGATGTCCCCGTGCCAGGAATCAGGGTGAAGGAGCCGCCGGGGACTCTGTTTAAAGGTTACCACCGTAGGGATGCTCCCATACTCAGCGCCATGGCGGACTATCTTTTCGATGAGCCTTTGGTGACCCCGGTGCACCCCGTCAAAAACCCCGATGCTTACTGCAAGGCCGCCCTGCCCCGCTGTTTCCGCTTCCGGTATTTTCGGGGAAGTAAATTCTTCCCAATCAAGGATGTGCATGATTTACCCCGGCTGCATAGACATAGCCGTATTTCCAGTCGGTCCCCTGTCTTTCGACCATGGCGATAAATTCATCACCGCAGAATATCCCGGCAGAATACGAATCAGAAGAATTTGAACCACATCGAACCTCTGGTTCGCGGCCACGGAAGGGAGACACGGAGGGATTCTTCTGATCACAACTCTGTGTTTCTCCATGTTCTTCTCTGTGTCCTCCGTGGTTAATATTTTCTCTCAATATTTGAGAAAGCGCTTTGCCCTGTATGATTTTATGCACATTTTCTTCATTAATTTCAAAAAAGGGGAGATTCAGAGACTCGAAAACTACTTTATTGATGGGTTGTAAGGCCGCAGTAATAGCCTCCGGGGTTCCCGGAGCTTCTTCCATTTCCTGAGTAAGGTGAAACCCTGCAACCTGTGTCCGTTTAAGGACAACTAGGTGCGCCCGTGAACCTGCGGCAAGGGCAATATCCCGCGCCAATGAACGGATATAGGTACCGCTTGAACAACGGACCCGGACACGGGCCAATGGCGGCTCCCAGGAAAGCAGTTCCAGTGCGTGAATCGTGACGGGCCGCTGTTTCATTTCAAGCAATTCCCCGGACCGGGCCCGTTCGCTGGCCCGCTTCCCGTCAACATGGATGGCCGAATAGAGGGGGGGCGCCTGTAGAATATTCCCCCGGAAAAGGGGCAGCGCTTTTTCAAGGGCCTCCCGGCTTGGGACCGGACCTTCCGCGACAATC
>BNUT01000196.1 GCA_025997555.1 Spirochaetia bacterium | reverse complement strand
GTTAGGAATGTTGGCAATAACATTGGTGTGTGGAATAACGTTGAGCGGCTGTAAACAGGAACCCGATCCTGATCCCACATATAATGTTTGGACAGATTCTGCCACCTATGCTGATTTTTTCGCTACTTTTGGAACTTTGAATGATGGGCAATATCTCTATCTAGAGCTTACAAATTCCCAGTTTAGTGGAATGTCGTTGGGGAATGACGGTAAACACGTCTGGACTGAAAGCCAAATATACGATTGGTTTATTGGTCGAGGTTTTGACAATGCCACGGCCAGCCAAAGAAAGGCATGGCTTATGACCATCGGCCACGGCTTTATTGCAAGCAGAACTGGACAGACTGTGTATATGCTTATAAAATGAATAATAATCATTAAAGCAGTCCAAACGGCACATAACATACGCTATACGCTGCGCCGCAGTAGCGGCTTGGCCTCCGAAAAAACGCAGTCGGCCTTTGGCCTTTGTGCGTTTTTTCTCCGGCACATTTTTGCGGTTGCTAGAAACCTGCGGTTTCCTTTATCGCAACCGCAAAAACGTCGTATAGCTTTCACGTTATGTGAAATGGGGGCTAAAATTTGTTGAAGAAAAACAAAATAATATTGACAAAAAAATAAAGATAATGTATAATCTTTTTATGCTTAAAATTGAGAATATTGTCCAGGAATCTATAGACACCAAACTAGAGTTAGATTATTATACTCCTGTTTCGGTAATCTTTTTGAATAATGGTGATAACATTCCTGGAAAATTTTATTATAGATATATAAATGAAAATTATTCATTTATAGAAATAGCTATCAATTCTTTAAATGGGAAAATTATTAATGTTATTACTATCTCAATTAATGATATTGATGAATTGACTAAGAAGCAATCTACTGAACTGGATATGCCGGTTCAGTATGGAAATCCGATTTTGAATTTGGATGATTTTATCGAAGAACCATTTTACATTTCGTATAACTGTAATTATAAATTCTTAAAAGCAAATAACAATTTATATTTTACAGATATTAACAACAAAGTTGAAAGACGAATAAGATTTCGGCATTTAGATTTATTATTAAATAGTCTCAATGATATTATTGGTTTTTGTTTTAGAGGATTTGAAAATCGAAAATGGAATGAGATAAATAAAAATATTAAATGTAAAACGATTATACATAAAAAATATTATAAGGAAAATAAATAATGGTGTACGCCCCCACTTCACATAAACAGAGTTATGTGCAATTGGGGCTAAACTGGTTGACATAATAATAAAATTAAAATACACTAAATAAAAGGAGAAATAAATGGCAGAACTTTTGTTTAGTGAAATACCCCGTGAGGTTTTTTTATCTGTTTGTGAAAGAATGGCATCATATTATGAACCTTATGGATTCAAATATTCAAAAAGCAATCACCGCCTTAGGTTAAAACATAATGAATTTATTTTTGAAATAAGATTCAACAGCAGCCATTCTAATATGATGGGGAAGTTTGTTGAAGTAGAGGTTGTTGTAACTGTTCTTTCAAACAAGTTTAAAAAATGGCAAAAAGAAAACGAACTATTTAATGAAATTACAAATGGATATATGTGTGGTACTACAATTGGACATTTACAAAGAGATAGTAAAAATATTATATGGAATGTTGGATTATCAGAAACAAGAGAAAAGGAAATTGAAAATATAATAGAAACTATAAACAGACTGGCGATACCATTTTTTAATCTCTTGGGGTTTAATTCCCCGCCCTTTAGGGCGATTCAACTGGGGGTGTGGGGGATTTGTTCCCCCACGTACGTAAAGATCTCAACGAGAAATCTTCAGATACCTCGCCCTTTAGGGCGAGGAGGTTCATTAGTTTTAAAGATATTAATAAACTAATTGATGAAATAGAAAAAGATGGAGATTATTTTGGAATTCAAGCATTTGATATGGATAGACTTGCACAGTTTTTTTTATATTTTTCGACTAAAGAAAGATTGGAAAGGACATTAGTAAATTTCATAAATAAAAGGAAGGGATGGGATAAATATAATAAAGCATTAGAATATATAGGAAAAAATGAACAATTATATGGTGAAGAATGGTATTGGTGGACAGAAATTGCAGAAATAACAAAAAAATTATGTTTGAATATAAAAAAAGAATAATAATGGGGTACGCCCCAACTGCACATAACATACGCTATACGCTGCGCCGCAGTAGCGGCTTGACCTACGAAAAACCCCAGTCGGCGCAGTAGCGCCTTTATGGGGTTTTTCTCCGGTACATTTTTGTGCCCCTGGAAACCTACGGTTTCCTTATTCGGGGCACAAAAACGTCGTATAGCTTTCACGTTATATGCCATTTGCCCTAAAATTAGTTTAAATTTATGAAAAAATATATTGACAAAAATAATAAATGTTGTATAATACTTATATAATCAGTGTAGGAGCATTAACTGTATATGAAAATGATTATTTATGAAATAAAATATTTTGTTACAGTTTTTAAAAAAACATGGGTAAGTATTTTGATCCCAATATGTCTCTCTATTTTTTTATACATCTATCACGAAATACCAATCCCACCTGAAATATCTGAACTTTTCCATATTCCTTCTATTATTATAAAAGGTATTTTGTATTTATATTGGGTAATTCTCTTTTTTATTGAAACATTGTATTATTGTCAGTTACGTTTTAAATTAAAAATAATTAAATTTACATTTTTTTCAATGCTTATAATTGAAATAATATTTTTTGCTATCTATTATTTATTGGATGACCATTATTTTCATAAAAAATTAAGTAATTCAGATTTTGGAACATATATTGAATTTTTCTTTTTATTTTTTATATATCCATTCTGTGTCATAAGGCTTAAACATTTTTTTCATTTTCTTTTGATTTATATAAAAAAATATATTTGGCTAATTATATCATTGTTTCTATTTGATTTCATGGTTTATATGATTTGTGATAAAGTAAGCAGATTGCCTAATTTTATGCAGTCAATGAATTTTACTGCAATTAATGTTATAGGTTATTTGTATATAATTATTTATCCTTGTACTGGTGTTATTATGTATAAAAACCGAAAAAAAATAAAATTTTATAATAATTAGGAAATAAAAATAATGGAGTACGGGCAAACGGCATATAACATACGCTATACGCTACGCCGCAGTAGCGGCTTGGCCTACGAAAAAACGCAGTCGGCCTATGGCCTTTGTGCGTTTTTTCTCCGGCACATTTTTGCGGTTGCTGGAAACCTGCGGTTTCCTTTATCGCAACCGCAAAAACGTCGTATAGCTTTCACGTTATACGCAATGTGCCCTAAACTTTGTTTTAAAATTATGTTATAAAAATATTGACAAAATAATAATTATATAAGAAGATGAGTATGGAGACCCTTTATGGATAAACAATATTTTTTTCGAAGATTTGTCGTTTTTTTTGTTTTTTTAGGTCTTTACATACCACTCTTTGCCGAAGCACCAGAACTTCAATATGTTATGCCCAATAGCTGGAAGAAAATAACTAGACTCAGCACATCGGAGGAAATAGTTTTTCTACAGGAAAGTGAATCTGTTTTACAAAGGATAGTGGAAACCGCCTATTTTGGTGGCACATTTCTACTTGAAGAAAAAATACATGAGACAACGCGAGTATACAGGCAACGAGCGGGAAATGAGGTGTTTTACCGCCTGATAACCACCGAAACAAAGACACCTGATTTTTCTGATTCCCGAAATATCGTATTTTTCCAGTCACTTTTACACAGCAGAAATGAGGAAAATATTTTACTATGTATGGCTCCCTATAATGGTGGTTTTGCAACACAGACCGCTTATTTCAAGATATTTAGCAGCATAGATATTATCGAAGGAATTGGCAAAGTTAAAGGTATTCTTGTGTCCGGTATACGTGAATTTGAGGGGGAGAAGTATGGATCCTCAAGAATTGTCAAGGGTCAAACTGTAGGAGGCTCCAGTGCCGCCTACCTTCCATGGACAGATGCCCCACTTATTTCCAATGAAACAGAGGTGCCTTATTATAGCGGGCCTACATACTTTTATTTTGAAGAGGTGCACAGCTATATTTGGATAAAAATAGAAGCGAGCAATTGTCTGGTCGATGAAAAAATACCGCTGAGGTACGGGTTGCAGAACGCCTTTGACGGCGACCCCGCTACCAGTTATGTGGAAAATACCGAGGATGATAATATGCAGATTGTAATATCAGGGGTTGGGAATGGTTGCAGGCGGATTGCAATAATAAACGGGTATGCACAAAACGAAGTCCTGTATAGAAATAATAACCGGATAAAAAGTATATACCATAATAATGATCGAATGATAATATTATCGGATAATACACTTATATATCAAATTATTGAAACTGAAAATGAAGTTTTAAGTGTGAGGAATTTGTATAAAGGAGATAAATACAATGATACTTGTCTTGCTGAATACAATGTATTTCTTGAGGGTTTCGGCTGGCTGTTTGGAGATATAAATGAATAACAAAAGAAGAATAAAAATAATGGGGTACGGGCACACTGCGTATAACATACGCTATACGCTGCGCCGCAGTAGCGGCTTGACCTACGAAAAACCCCAGTCGGCGCAGTAGCGCCTTTGTGGGGTTTTTCTCCGGTACATTTTTGTGCCCCTGGAAACCTACGGTTTCCT
>BNUT01000195.1 GCA_025997555.1 Spirochaetia bacterium | reverse complement strand
AGCGTTCGTTCTGAGCCAGGATCAAACTCTCCATGATATGTTTTCTATCTGCCCGAAGGCAGGTAGATATACCAATTTGAGCGACTTACCCACTCCCCGCCCTGCAGGATTGGCATAGCCAATTCCCCCAAGACGAAGCGCAGCTTCGTCATCCTTCCTCTTAATACGCTTGCGTATCTTCCTCTTTCCTTAACTCTGCCGCACTACGCCCTCGCAGGATTGACCAAGGCCAATCCTCCCAAGACCAAGCGCAGCTTCGTCCCTTCTCCCCTTCCCTATATTGCCAAAAATCACGGTTTGGACCGACCTTTCAGTCACCCCTAACCTGTTACTGCCCCCTAATGGGGCGATTTGCAGACGATACTACACCTCTATAATTCTGTCAAGTCTTTTAGACCGCGAATTAAGATGTTTTGCTGTCTTTTGAAAGATTCTTTTCTGATTCATCAATAAATCTGACAATCCGGCTTTTTCATCCAAATTTATCAAATTAACGACAAACAAATATGCAGAAAAAAGTAGCGGGATTAAAATCCCCGCATTCACCGGCACATCGAAACTTACAAAGAACTTATCTTCCTCAAGAAGATATAATCTAATATACTATTTTGAAAAAATAAATTCAAGAGGTTTCGGGTGTTTTTTCTAAAAATATTACTCCCTTCGGTTTTGAAGTTCCGATTCCCGCTTTTCGATGGCCTCTTTGACGGAGGCGAGTTCCGCAAGAAGCGCCTTTATCGCGGGGGTATCAACGGAGATAGTCTTGGCGCCTTTTTCCACAAAAGCATGGTAGGCCTCGGCGCCCAGGCGGCCGGTGAGCTTCCTGGCCTGGTTTTCAAGCTGTTTGATTTCCAGTGTCAGGACTCCCCGTTCCCCCAGATCCTGGGCCTTTGCCCCGGCTTTGGCCGCAAATTCCTTTGATACCCGATAGCCCTTTTCACCCCAATCCTGGGCTTTTTCCCCGGCCTTGGCGGCCAACTCCCTGGAAACCGAAACACCCTGCTCCAAAAGCTCCTTCATCCTGTCACTAAACGCCATCATACACCTCCATGGTTGCTAATCGTCGTACTGCTCATCTTCCCTGACATGAGTATAATACAGTTTTCCCGCATTCTCTACCCCGGCCCTGCAATTGGTAAATTCAAATGTGAGGTCATTATATCACTTCTTCCGCCGGAAGACACGGTAGTTGATATTGGGGAAAATATTGTGGCGGCGTTCCAGGTTGGTGAGCCATTCGGTACTGATGTAATTACTGCCCAGGGCTTCATAGATAGTGGTGAAATTCCGCAGGGCGTCCTCGATTTGGGCGCGGGCAAAATCGGCGTATTCCTGTTTGTAGAGCATCCTGGGCCAGTCAGAGCTTTGGAGCAGGAGGATTTCCCGGGCAGCCTGGTTCAGGGACCGTTCTTTGAGGCCCGTATCATCGGGAAAGCGTTCCGCCAGTTCTATCATCCGGTCCAGGGCACGAATTCCGTGGCGGTATATCCAGTCATTGGATGCGTCCAGCCACATTTCGGCATAACCGTTAACGCCGCAGGAAGAATATTCGGGAATAACCGTTTCAAAGGTGGCGCTGTCCTGCTTGTAAAGATATTCCGCAGGGTTCATGAACCGAAATTCATTTCGTAAAGACCCTTCCCGGAACAGGGCTTCGAGGAACTGATGTCCCTCGTACCAGTAACGGCCAAGCATATCCGCGTCAAGGGCGCAGAGGCAGAGGGGAGGCTCCTCCATATATTGGGAGGCGGAGACGAGACGGTTTATCCGCTGATCGAGGAAGCGGTGGGCATCCTCCGCAGCGGCTTCTGCGGCCTTTTGGGGATCGTAGAGCTGTTTCTCTATACACCGGTATTTGTAACCCGTGGGATGGCGGAAAGCGTTCAGGCCCAGAAAGGGGCTTACCAGTTCTGCAGAAAGTTCGTAGCCGACATCCTCGTGGTTATCCCGGTAAACCGAAGCCTGCATCAAAGCGGAGATGTCCCCCTCCGCATAGTGATCCCTGGCCATCACAAAAAATGCCGAAGGGGTTTTAACGGGGTAAAAACTCCCCTTTGCGGCAGGGGGATTTCCAAAGACAAGGCTGTGGGTTTCCGCAATGGTATATCCGAAATTATAGGAACGGAGAATATTATCCAGTTCGGCGGTCCAGCCCAGCTCGGGCAGGGCGAAGCCCTGGGGGTATTTTCCAAAATGATTCCGGTAGCAGGAAATGCCCACCTCTACCTGGGCCTGGATCGCCTCGGGGAAGGATGTGTAAAAGGGGAGAAAGGCGTGGGTCGCGGTGGCGGCAAGGATTTCGAGTTTACCCTTCCGCTGGTAATGATCAAAAATCTTAAGAATATTTCCCCCGTACCGTTCGGTAAAGGTAATCTGCCTTTCCACCGCCCTGTCATAATACAGCCGAACCAGTTTTTGCAGTTCCCCATCCCCTGCGGTCCGTTCCAGCTCGTTTTTTCCGAATTCGATCAGTTTGTCCGTATATTCAAGGTACTTTTGCAGGAGGAGTTCGTCTTCCAGAAGATGACAGAGGATGGGCGAAAGGGAGATGCCAAGCCGGAAGGGGATATGATCCCCGTCCAGCCGGTCCATGACCTGCAACAGGGGGATGTATGTTTCGGAGAGGGCCTGGAAAAACCAGATTTCCCCGGCGCTGGCGGTAATGGGATCACTGTGTCTGATAAACGGGAGATGGGCCTCCAGGACCACCGAAATAACCGGTTGTTTAGGCATATTCCCCATACTTGAGCCGGTGTAACCGGTCCGCGTTCCTGATTACCCGGAAATCTTCCGCCCCGGATAAACGGGCCAGGGGATTAAACCACCCCGGTTCACCGTTCCTGGGAGGATTGAGGAGTTTTGGCATAGAAAACAAAGGGGATACCGCCAGCACCACTTTTTCAAACTTCCGGAGGACGCAAAGTTCCACCTGGTATCTGACCTCGGCAAAGACATGAGCATTTGTCTCAAACTGCCCCGGTGGAAATCCCAAATACCAGGCAGTATCATCATTTCCCACTGAAACGGTAAAAGAATTCTCCCGGTGAACCGCTCCCCCGTTCCCAATAGGATTTACCCGCAGACAGTAGCCCCCAAAATCCGCCTCCTTTTCAAAAAAATCCTTATCCGAACCCTTTATTTCCCAAAACACAAAGGCCCAAAGGGGGTCCCGAATCATAACTTCAATAAAGGTGATGTTATACTGCATTGGCAGGGGCGCAGAATCACGGAAATCCGCCGCTTCAAGGACATCCGCCGCCCTTTCCCCCGCATCCTCACCGGAGGCGACATCCAGCAGTTCCCCGATAATAAAAACCCGTTCCAGGCTGGGGGGGATATCGATCCCAAAAGAATCTGCTATCCGTACCAGTTCACCGGTGGTCAGGCTTTCAAGGTAAGGTCTTTTTAACTGCTCATCCATAACAGGGATTATATATAAGTCCACAGCCCCCTGCAACCGTGGCCGACCTACGGGCACGCAAAGGCTAAAATGGCGCCTGATACCAACTCACACAAAGGGCAAAAAGTACTCCGGCAAAGGAGCACTCACATCAATGCCGCCGGGAAAGCCCGCCGGGGCTTCGGGGATGACCAGCCGGGCGGAGTGGAGCAGGAGCCGTCTGAGTCCCATGGTTTTACGGAGTTCCTTGTTCAGGGCAAAATCACCGTATTTGTCATCCCCCAGAACGGGGTTCTTGATTTGGGCCAGGTGGCGGCGGATCTGGTGCATCCGGCCGGTGCCCAGTTCCAGTTCCAGCAGGGAAAAATCACCCCTTTGGGATTTCAGGGTAAAGGCGGTTTCGGATTTTTTTATTGAACCCCGGATATCGAGGTCCAGCCGGATAAGCCCTGTTTCCTTTTCCGGACGGCCTCTACAGATCGCAAGGTATTGTTTGATCACCCCCCGGTCCCCGGTTTTATTTCCGGCAAAAATCGCGGAAAATTTGGCGGCGGCCTCCCGGCTTTTGGCAACGAGAATGAGGCCTGAAGTATCCTTGTCCAGGCGGTGGACCAGCAGGGGCCGGGGATTCCGGTCTTCCGCAAGGAGCCTGTCCAGGGATGCCCCCACCCCTTCCCCGCCCTGCACCGCAAGGCCCGCAGGTTTGTCCAGGACGATACATTCATCATTTTCAAAAAGAACCGTAATACGTTTCATATTAATCCACCTGTTATGCCGATAATAATATATACCATGAAACTTCTTAAATATATTGTTCTATTAATTACCCTTCCCTTGAGCCTTTTTGCAGAGCCCCTCTATTCTCCCGCCTGGGGTTTCGCCCTTGACTTGCCCGAAGACTATGAATACGCCGGGGGCGATCTGAAGGACCGCTTTACCTTCCGGACCGGTGACGGCGCGGCCTTTGACCTGGTGGTGTACCCCGGGACTTATCAATCGGTGGAAGAGCTGGTAAATGATGCATCCCGGCGTATCGGGAACCGGGGGAAGCTCAGTTTTTTTGATTACCGCACCCGGAAAGCAGCGCTGATGGAGCTGAAATTTTCCGAAGGAGGCGCGGCACGGGAAGGCTGGGGACTCTGCGTGGAACTGGAACCTGCTCCGGGAGCAAAATCCGGCAGTAAAAAGCCCTTACTCCTTGCCCTGGCTTACGGCCCCGCAGGAAAGGCTGATCTGGAAGTACTCCACCTTTCAAGTCTGGATTCCATCGCCCCATC
>BNUT01000194.1 GCA_025997555.1 Spirochaetia bacterium | reverse complement strand
CCTGGCCGAACATATCATCCGGCCCCCGGTAGTTCTTCAACAGTTCATCCAGCGTTTCTTTCGAAAAGGCCATACTTGCTCCTTCCGGTAGTATTGCCGTTTACACATTATTTTTTACAGGCTCGTTTTTTCTCCGGCACATTTTTGCGGTTGCTGGAAACCTGCGGTTTCCTTTATCGCAACTGCAAAAACGTCGTATAGCTTTCACGTTATGCGAAGTTGGGCGTACTTTATATCTATTCTTCTTTCATTATTTCATTTATTTTTGTAATGAATTCTTCATTATTATAACCATTTTTAAAATATATATCTATACATTCATCATGAGAAATTTCTATTATTATATTTTCATTATTTGACATTATTATACAACCCCAAAAGAAATATAACACCATAGTTAATAAACAATATAATTCAATGTTTTCATTTGTTGCTATGATATGAACAGGTTTTTCATATAATTCTTCATTTATTCCAATAGATTTTCTATATCCATCAAACAATTCCATGTTTTCACAAGAGGGCCATATTCCATGTTCATGTATATATAACATACATTCCTCGTTGTTTAATAAAGATGAAATCGATTTTGAAATATAATTTTTTATACCAGCATCAACGGGAATACTTTTTGATATTATTTTTTTATAGTTTTGAAATATTTTATTTGTATAGTTTTTATCCAACCATTCTTTTATTTCTTCAGTTGATTTTATTTCCATATAAACTCCTATTTTATATTATATCTTGTTTTATTTATTTTTGCAATGGTTTTTTATTTTTTTTATAAGCTTAGCCCAATTTCGCATAACATACGGTTTGCGAAACGCCCGAACGGATTTATGGAACGCACCGCATCCATGTGGCGCAAATAGAATAATTGCAAATTAGGTTTATTCGTAATGTGTCCACATTCTGATAATCTTTACAGTTTTTTCATCTTCATAAATTTGGTAAATTAATCTGTGCTGTATATTAATTCTTCTGGAATAGGAACCAAGTAAATCGCCCAGCAATTTTTCATACGGTGGCGGATTTTGATAAGGATTATTATGTAGTATTTCAATAAGTTTCATTACATTATTTTTGAGACCAGATCTGTTTATCTTTTTTGCATCCTTCTTTATCTGAGAGGAATATATTATTTGGTACATTTTACCATTCTATCTCTCTGGAACAATTTTCGAGTTTTTCTTGCATACCAGCAATAATTGACTCTTTCATTCCTAGTATAGAGTTTAGATAAAGTGTTTCTTCAATGGAACGCCATACATCCTCGGAAATTAATACCGCCGATGAATTTGTACCGGCAATAGTTATCGGTTCAAATGTATTTTGGACATTATCTAAAACCGTGTCTAAATTTTCTTTTATCCTTGAGACGCTTAATACAGTCATTTTATCCCCTAAAAATACTTGTTAATAATAAGATAATTCTTAAAAATAGTTTTGTCAAGACTAAAAAATGACATTTCTTTGAATTTTTCTTCAAAAACAGGGAAATAAGCCCGCCCAAACATCCGTGTTTGGGCGCTTCGTAGGTTCGGGCGCATCGCATAACATGCGGTTTGCGGTTCGGGGCTAAAGCCCCTCCGGGTTGCGTTCGCCTAGGTCAGTCGCTACGCTCCTTCCCACGGCTCACTCCACCCACATTTTGGCGGCCCTGGTCTTGTTATTCGGGCCGCCAAAACGTCGCAAACCTTTCACGTTAAATGCAATACTTCCTAAACGTCAGAAGAGAAGAATGGTATAAAATCAATACTATAAAGGAATAAGAAAAGAAGAATAAAGAATATACTATTTTGGGTCCGCTAGAGGCGGACCCCGGCGGCTTGGCCGCCGCATTATGGTATAAAACCTATGGAATAAATGGTTTAAAACTATTATTGTTTCGACGCTGCTAGAGGCAGCACCCGGCGGCTAAGCCGCCGCATGTAGTGGCAAGAAATCATAACTTATTTTATAATAATAGGATATAAAAAATGGGATACGGAAGTACTGCATTTAACGTGAAAGCTATACGACGTTTTTGCGGTTGCGATAAAGGAAACCGTAGGTTTCCAGCAACCGCAAAAATGTGCCGGAGAAAAAACGCACTAAGGCCAAAGGCCGACTGCGTTTTTTCGTAGGCCGAGCCGCTACTGCGGCGCAGCGTATAGCGTATGTTATGCGAAGTACGGGCGTACACCATTATATTTCCAATTCAATAATAATTGGTTTATGATCCGATGCAAACCAATTTTTTTGACTTTTTTCATCTTCTGTCATACATTTATTTATTACATCTATATGATCATACGTCTTTTCTGACATTTTAATTTTTGATATTATACTACCTTTAATAAAACAATAATCTGCAAGAAATAATTCTTTTGTTGTTTCCCAACATAATGTATATTTTTTTTCTTCTTCAGTCCCTTCAAAATAATTTTTAAACCCTTCCATATTTTGGATTAATTTATCATAAGGTTCTTTATTTTTTTCTGAGTATGGAACATTATAATCACCAATAATGACAATATCATTTTCTAATAATAAATTTTTGTATATCGGCGATGAAATTGCATTTGTAATATTTTTTACATAATCATAAGGAATAGATTTTGTCCAAACGGCAAACAATACGAATATATTATTATCTGCAGTCGTTATTTTATAAGGTACAACATACCTATAATTTCGATTAAATTCGTCAGTAAATTCAATTTTACAAGTATTAGAAAAGACAGAAACACCAAGACCTCTTGAATTTTCAAGATCGTCACCATACCAATTTTTGTATTTCCACTTATTTTGAAAATACTCAAAATCAGTTCTTTTTATTTCTTGTATTACAAATAAGTCTATATCATTAAATCTTTCCATAATGGCAGAATATTGTTTATCTGTAAAACCATAATGCGTATTCCAACTAAGTATTTTCATTTAAAACTCCTTGTAATTATATTTTACCAAATATTTACAATTATGTCAATTACGTTTAGCCCGTATTTCGCATAACGTGAAAGCTATACGACGTTTTTGTGCCCCGAATAAGGAAACCGTAGGTTTCCAGGGGCACAAAAATGTACCGGAGAAAAACCCCATAAAGGCGCTACTGCGCCGACTGGGGTTTTTCGTAGGTCAAGCCGCTACTGCGGCGCAGCGTATAGCGTATGTTATGCGAAGTGTGCCCGTACCCCATTTATTATTATTTCCTTATGTCATCCTTTTTTTATTTAAGTAATGGTCATATACCAGAGTGTATCTATAGAAAAACTTTCAAGGCATATAATCTCTCTAGGCTGTTCTTGGAAAACTTCTTTGAATGTTTCCGTACTTAACGAAAATGATTCTGATTCAAAATCTTCCACTGTGACAATTTTAAGTAAATTTGTATGATCTTTGAAAATATATTTTTTAAGGTGGAAGAACAATGGCATCATTATATGTAAATAACCAACTCTAGTTCTATTGACTACAAAAGATATCCAATTTTCTCCTACTCCATCATCAAAATCTATTACTATTGACGAGTCAATATCTTTAAGATGGTAAGCTACATCAAGAGCCATAGTTTTTGACCAAACAGAACGATGAAAAAAAGCATCATTAATTATTTGAGTTAAATCAATCATTTTTTCCAATTTATTTCTGTCACAAATCATACTATAGTTAATATTTCCATAAAATTAATATTTTGTCAATGGTTTTGTGTTTTTTTATTATTATTTCAAAAAAGTTTAGGGCACATTTCGCATAACATACGCTATGCGAAATTGGGCTAAAATGGGTAAAAATGACGCACTTGACAAAAAAAACTTGGGGATTTATAATAAAAAAATGGATAATTTGCAAGAAAAAGTAAGCTATATAAGGGAATCCATCCTCAAATTTGTACCGGCTAGGTATATTTTTTTGTTTGGTTCTTATGCCTACGGCAACCCAACGGAAAAAAGTGATATAGATATTTATGTAGTAACGCCGGATAATATAAACAATTTTTCGGAACTATACGCAAAAATTGTTGGGGATTTAAGAGAGAAGGAAATATTTTTTATTGATTTATTATTTGGTAGGGAAAGTGTTTTTAATGCAAGAAAGGTAAAAAATATTTTTGAAAAGACCATTCTGCAAAAAGGGAAAATTATTTATGGAAATTGAAGATGTAATGGAATGGATGCAGCTTGCGGATGATGATCTTGATTCCGCAAAAATATTGAATGAAGCAATTCGAAAACATAATGAAATTATATGTTATCATTGTGCTCAGTCAACAGAAAAATATTTGAAGGCTTATTTGACTTGGAAAGATATTGTACCGGAAAAAACTCATAATTTGTTGTTTTTGAATAAATTATGCATAGAAAAGGATAATGAATTTCAAAAAATAAATACCTTATGTGATTTTCTCAATAGGTTTGCTAATGATATACGTTATCCGCATAAATATGAAGTAACTGAAAATGATATAAATTTTCTATTAATGCTGTTGAAACAATTAGAAATATAAAACCAATAATCGAAATAATAAAAATTAACGATAAAAATAATAAAAAAGAGACATTGTAAAATAGCCCAACGAGCCTGTAAAAAATAATGTGTAAACGGCAATACTACCGGAAGGAGCAAGTATGGCCTTTTCGAAAGAAACGCTGGATGAACTGTTGAAGAACTACCGGGGGCCGGATGATATGTTCGGCCAGG
>BNUT01000193.1 GCA_025997555.1 Spirochaetia bacterium | reverse complement strand
ATATATATGGCCTTGCAACGGATCTCTAAAAAATGGACAATGCCGATACGGGATTGGGGCGCTGCTCTCAATCAATTCGCTATCATCTATGGGGACCGCCTTCCCCTATGATGCGGCTGTTTACACAAAAATATTTACAGGCTCTTATAATACAGCCAGATAACTAACATAACACTTCTAATTAAAGGATTTATATCAACCTAAAATATAGGCTGCTATTATTGGCAGTTTGTATTTTTTTAGAATTTATGATATGTTTGGTGTTTTAGGAGGCCAAGTCAGGCTATCCTCATACCCAATTGAATTCTTGAGTATTTGGGGATTCCCCATAATAATATTTTGAAAGTATAGTGTCTTAAATGCATTTTTTGAAATAGTGGGGATTATAAAAGCTAATGGCCCACAAAAAACAAAAAGCCATTGTGATAAGATCGTTTTTCTCGATGATTTTGATGATGAGATTCATGTTGAGAAAAAGGAAGATAAAATATGATTCTCTAAATATTACTAGGCGGAGCCGGGTTCTCAATTTTCATACTGTAAAATAATATCTGCTGAATAGTTTTTCCTTCTTTTCCATACATTCACACAAAGCTGACGTCTTAGTTAGTACAGGTATTTAACCAAAGTTTGTATCGCCCTATGATAGACTATCAGAGGAAACACCACTTTTTTCAGACTGTCTTACGTCTGTATTTGAAGAATCAGTGAGAATTGAAATTTTAAATTGTACTTATTATACTCATAACATTATTTAAATCTAAAATTATATTTTCTAATTTTTACATATTTTGTAGTATGCTGATGTGTCATAGTATTGCAGTCAAATAAGCAATAACCCAATATTTCGTCTATATATTATCCCTCTGTACAGCACTGTACATCAAACAATGGCTGCCCGGTTTGGGAGGCTACTATCTCAGGAGGATAATCATGCATGGATTAATGGAAAGTGATTTTATGTTTTCAGGTCGGGGAGAAGTCCCCTGGCACGGCATCGGCACGGTACTGGACGGGGTACTCACGTCTGATGAAGCAATCAAGACCGCCAGGCTGGAATGGACCGTTGACCAGAAACCGATATTTGCTGCCGGCAACTTTGCCCAGGAGATACCGGGTTTTGTAGCCAATGTCCGTAGCGATACTAAGGAAGTCCTCGGCATCGTCTCGGAGCGGTATTGCGTAGCGCAGAACCGGGACGTATTCGCCTTTGCCGATGAATTGATCGGGAATGGTCGGGTGAAATGTACCTACGAAACGGCCGGGTCCCTCTTTAATGGCCGACGTGTGTTCATGCTAGTGAATATGCCCAAAGGCCGGATTGTAGGTGATGAATATCAGCCCTACCTTTGCCTGTCCAATGCCCATGACGGGTCCGCCTGTTTGCAGGTCTTCTTGACGGGTATCCGGGTAGTTTGCAACAACACCTTACAAGCGGCGCTCCATACCGCCACCCGGAAAATCTCGATCCGGCATCTATCCATGATGGCGCAGCGCCAAGAGGAAGCGTTACGGACCATGGGAGCAGCATCGAAGTATTTCCATGACCTTGAAGTCTTTGCGTCTATGCTCGCCGGAAAGAAGGTCAACATTACCAAGATACTGGACAAACTATTTCCGGTTTCGAGGGAAATGTCCAAGCGGCAGCTTAATTCCAACAATGAGGTCAAGGAACTCATCAAAAGTCTTTTCTCCCAGAAAAGCGATCTGCAAAACTTCAAGGGAACGGCGTGGGGCGCCTATCAGGCAATCGCGGATTATCGCAGCAATGCGGAGCCCAAACGCCGGACCGCCACCTATGCGGATAGCAAGATGGCTACCTTTTTGGACGGTGATGACGTGATGGCTAAGGCCCAGGATATTATTCTGGAGCTTGCTGCATAGACCGTTCATTCCCTAACAGTGGCCGTCCATAATGAACCGTTGGTTTTAGGACGGCCATATTTTTATACTAATAATGGAGGTACTGATATGAAGCAGACATTGATTGACTACATGAGGCAGCAAGAATCCAATGATGAGTATTTTACCCCTGTCAATGTGGTTACGGTATTACAAAAGCATTTAGTCGGATTAAGAAAGCCCAGTACATCTATTTGGGAGCCATGCGATCCGAATGGTGAATCAAACATCTCCCAGGTTTTTTCACAAGCGGGGTATCGGGTTATTTCTACCGGATTACCAAAACATGATTTCCTACAACTGACGAACCCGCCAAAGGGTGTCAATTGCATTATCACCAATCCGCCATATTCCCAAAAAGACGACTTTCTTGAAAAATGCTTTACCTTTGGTTTGCCATTCTGCCTATTGCTCCCTATTACCGCCCTTGAAGGGATACGCAGGGGAGCTATGTTTAATAAATGGGGTGTCCAGGTATTGGTGCTTAACCGCCGCGCTCAGTTTATCAAGGGGAAAAGCGTTTATTTCAACACCTCATGGTTCTGCTGGTCCCCACGGATTCCGCTGCTTAAAGGTGATTTAGTATTCGCCGAATTGCCGGAGGCGTCAGACCGAAGGTCTGCGGCGGCATAAATAATTCTATCCGGTTGTTTTACAGCCTTTTCTATTCAATCTAAACAACAAGCCGCCTCACAGGGGCGGCTTGTTGTTTTCGGGGGTACCAATGACGTATGAAATTATTTCTGAAAGAAATTTGCGGAATCCGGTGATACTGAAACATCCAGGGAATGTTTACAATTTGGTTAAACGGTACGGAAAAGCACAGCAAGAGTATTTAATCGTTATAACCTTAAATGGAGCATTACAAGCAATTTCTGTTTCTATCGCCAGCATAGGGTTGGTAAACCGTACTATTGTTCATCCACGGGAAGTTTTTTACCGGGCAATTCGGGATATGGCGGTATCCGTTATCGTGTGCCACAACCACCCATCCGGTAAACTGCAAGTATCTTCCGGTGATTTAGAGGTAACTGAATCCTTATGCAAGGCTGGGAACATCATCGGTATCCGGGTTATTGACCATATTATCTTTTCAAAGGCTTCTTATCTGAGTTTCCTGAAAGATGGTCTGTTGCCTAAAGACGGGAAAATAGAGGCCGGAACCTTTAAATATGCTGCCGACGATTTTTCATGAAAAGGCTGACCTTTCAGGAGGCCTGAGTTAATCAGTACAAAGCGGTAAACCGCAAAGGAGATTAATGTGGAAATACGGAATGAAAATAGTGTCTATATCCAAAATGGTTATAAGGACCGGGCGGATTATCTTAAAAGCCTTGCTGATAATCATGGGCTTGATTTGTTCGCGGTCACTATGATTGCAGAAATGCTTGGCCCCACGGAGGATTTTGACTGACTTGTCAGCGAGCTTGAAGAAATGGACTGCATCTAGTTTTAGATGCTACGGGGAGAGCGGTATCACCAGAATAACTGCAAAGATGAAACATACAAGGCAGTTTGTTTTTAACACACCCGGAAAGGCCGCCATTGAGGCGGCTTTTTCATATCGTGCGTTACCGAAGTTTTTTCTCCTAACCACCCCCTGCGGGTGAAATAACACAAGGAGGCGAATATGCCTAATCTCTTAGAAGTCATGCCTCAAGTAGGTATGCGTATTTCTTATCGCCACTATACATCGATGACCATATTGGAAGTAATTGAACATCCTGATGAAGATATGCGTATTTTTGTACGCAATGATGAGGACGGGAGCCGGCAGATGCTATTTCCAAATGGTGACATGGAAATTATCGAACGCAGTAGCTGTATACGCGCGCTTGACTTTATCTTCATGGTTCCGTGTGATGATTGCGGGGAGCTTACCTATAAGGATGAGCTCACAAAATGCCAGGATGATAACATGGTATGCGGTAATTGCCGGGAAGAAAAATATTTCCAATGTTACCACTGCGGTGAATGGTATTCAAAGGATGATGTTCACTTGTTTGATCAACGGAACATTTGCGATAATTGTTTCGATGAACACTACACAACCTGTGCTCACTGCGATAATACAATCGAAAGGGATACTGCCCTTTTAAGCAGTAATGGGGATATGTATTGTTTGCATTGCTATGACGAGGTATACATCGATTGCGAAAACTGTGGACGTGAGATAAACCGGGAGGATGCCTGTTATGACGAGAACCGGAATCAAGATTTGTGCCGGTCCTGCTATGAAGACTATCGTGATGATGCAGACCTGCACTACCATGGGTCTGATCTGCGCGTGCGCTTTCATGATGAACGGAATTGTGCTCACTATGACAGCATTGATGGGCGGATGTATTACGGTATGGAGTTGGAACTGGAAACACCCTATGGCAAGCGAGGGGAAGTTGTCGATGCTATTATGGATGAATCGGAAAACGACTGGTACCTGGAGGAAGACGGTTCCCTGCGTGACGGCCGGGGGATTGAAGTAATTGCCCATGCCCGGACATTTAAAAGCTGGACAAAATTTTGGGATGAATATGATGAGCGGGTATTACAGGTAGCTTCCCGGAAACACTGTACGGCCCACGATGCGGGAACCTGCGGTATCCACATTCACACCAGCCTTGACGCATGGGAGGGGGACCAACTGTTCAGGCTGTTCTCTCTGGTGTATGACTCACACAACTACGACAATATTCTCACCATCTCTCAGCGGGATTCTGACAAATTGGCTCAATGGTCAAGCCTGAATATTCGGGATATTGGTTTCTGCAAGACGGACATCGAAAATAAAAAGACACCCTT
>BNUT01000192.1 GCA_025997555.1 Spirochaetia bacterium | reverse complement strand
TCGTTTTCCTGGATCATCCCACCCCTTGCCAAATGTAAGCCCTATATCGGTCATCCCCAGTTCTCTTAATACCAACCCGGCTACCCCATTTTGGAGTTTCACATGCCGATTATCTATGCAATTGTAACAGAAATTTTTGCCCAAATACTGGCAGAACAATATTGGCAATCGGCGGATCGAGTATGTTCGGCAGTCATGAATATTGGCTTTCTTTACGGCGCGGAGAAATTTTAGGCATTGGCAGGCTTTCGGAGCAGGCCGCAACAAATCGCCGAGGGCCCGTACTTCGGTCTTACCTGTTATTTCTGCGCCTTTCTTCTTCGTTAGAAATATTTGTAACATTTTTCTTTTCAATTTCATTTAGACTACTTTCACTAAAAGGAATTTTTTTATAATCATCTTCTTTAATACCTTTATAAGGTAAGGAACTATATATATTGTATCGACGATTTTTATCATCATAAAATAACTCATTAAGTTCATTGGTCTTAAATTGATAGTTGTGATATGCATATACCGCATTGCGCAATACACATAATTGCCAATCAGTTAATAATAATAATTCTTTTTCTGTATAAATATGCTCATCAAGGTAATCCCAGAAAAAAGAATAATCATGCGGGTAAAAATATATAGTACGTTGCACTATAAAGTCAACTGTATCGTACGCTGTTTTTGGTTTTATATTTTCCGCAGTTATTATTATTTTATTGGAATTGCGTTCCATGGAATAATTACCAATACTTAAATTTCTTGGGGTTAACCATTTATCTTTTGTATTGTTTACTATCTCTATGGTCATTTTCCCAATGGGCCCATTCCATGATATCCCGGTACCATACAAATAATTTATCATACTGCCAAAACCATAAGGAGAATACTTTGTTTTATAATTTACCGATGTTTCAATAGTCCCATTTGACGGAAAAGTAACTTTCTTTATATACCATCCGCTGATTATTTCCCAGTTCCGTATATCAGGATTATATATACGTTCTACCGGCATAAATTCCGCTTCAACCTTTTCGTTATTAATATATGTTACAAAATCATATAAGTTTTCTTGTTCTTGTTGAAAAAAAACCGGTGATGTTGAATATTGCGGGAAACCGACATTAATTATTTCTTCTTTTCCCGGGTTATAAAAGTTAAATAATACATCAACTTCATAATATGTATCATACATATTGATTTTTATTATTTCTGATTCCATTTGTACATTTGTTTCGATATCGCCTATTATTGTTACAGTTCCTCCTGCAACGTTTACAAATGCATCATTGGCAAATAAATCAACATTTATTGTCATGATAAAAAGGCAACATAATAAATACTTAATTTTCATAATAAATCCTCCCCAAAAATAACATGAAATAAACAAATATGAAGGCAAAACAACATTACGAATATTGTTTTGCCTTCATATTATTACACCTACTTTAATGCATAGGGCTGCATAGTCCACCCCGGATAGTCTTTGTATGTAACTGTTTCCAGGTGATTCCTTGTGTTTGTATTTCGCGGACCTTTGCCCAATGCCGATTCCAGTATTTTACCCTTTTCAAGCAGAATGACCCCATGGTTATTGCCTGTTGCCGTATATATCAACACATCGCCGGGCATGGCTACATCGACTTTTTCAAATGAAGAATGCGATGCAAAAATTGCAGTGCCTGTTCTTGTTGTCTGCGTTAAGTAACTGATGAGCGCGGTACAATCCATCGTTACGGAATCCCCGACAACTATACCGGTTTTGGGGTCTATTGTACCTCCGCCCAACTGATACCCAACTCCGTTCGCCATCAATTCCGCTGTCTTTGTTGTATAGGAAGCTATCCGTTCCCTTCTCTCAGTGGTTTCGTTTATCTTTGCTTGAGTATTTTCCATAAAGCTTACTATATCTTTTGGCGCAAGGAAAGGCCTTGTCAGCCCTAAATTTATTGCCAAGGCGGTAGATTTTTCCGCCATCTCATTTGCAGAAACCGTTGCTTCAATTTTCACCATATTATCTATAGCACCAAAATTTTTCTTATACACTCTCTGTATTTCAGGATCGCTTAAATCAAATTTGAAATCCAATGAACCATCCTTTTCCCAGTCCCAATACCCATTAGCGTCTTTAACCAATTTCCAGTAATCCCCGCTTGAATCATAGTTCCCATCCACATAGGCGTTGAACTTATTGGTATCACCCTGTGCGCCGATGTAGGCAAGCAGATCATTCACCAGGTTTTGGTTAATCCCCAGATTTTGCCCATCCTGTAACATCCTGATCGCCATCTCCGTATGGGCTAATGCTGCCTGCCGGGTCTCAAGGTAGTTGCCATTGCTCACGTACCCATCACGGTATGCCTCATGCTGGAGGGCCAGGGCATTATTATTTGCATTACCCTGGTCTGTCAGCAGTATCTGCCGTCCGTTTCCGCTGCTGGTCGTAAACCCATATCCACGTGCTCCCAGTACACCTTCGCTTACCAGTTGCAGGGTATCAATTCCGCCTGCAATCCGGGCGGAGGTGTTTTCCGCAGTCCAGTCTCCGTACAAATAGGCCTGTTTGGCTACTGCTCCTTCGTCTTTGTGATTCATTCCATAAATTGATATGCCTGCCATGTCTATGCCCCGCTTGAGGGTGGTATACAGCGCCCCTCCCACATCTATACCGCCCATACCTATATTGCTGGTAACGCCGTTCCTGCCAAAATTTACCTCCAATAATCCTACGCCATTAAGGGTTTTGGCGATACTCCCCAATGCGCCCTGTCCGGTTCCATTGGTACGCGCTATCCCCGTGCCGACAAAGTCCAGCATGCTCCCCAAATTTGCCACATTAAGGGTTACGCCTCCCATGTTATCATAGGCTTGGCCCAGACGATCCCAAATGTTTCCACTGCCGTTTATCAGGCTGTCTGCCGCATAGACTGAGTATTTCGTGGCTTCACCGGCTGAGGCAGTTGCCAGAGCCGTTGCACCCTCCAAGAATTTATTTCCCGCTATATTTGAATTCATAGAAAAGGCGCCGCCGACTCCCGCACTTACCCCGGCGCTTAAAGCGCCCGCTATGGTTTGCGTACTGTACCAGCTTTTGTTTGCTTCTTCCCAGTTCATCTCCCCGGTACGGAAATCCAAATTACTGATATAACTGGTTGCCACACTGGTCGTATAGGAAGTGGCTACCGCATTGGCTGCCTGGACCGCGATGACTGCCGCATTCCCGGCTATTTTCACACTTTCTACTGCCAGGGAGCCCAGTCCCGCAGATACCGCTCCAATTAATGCGCCCGCTGTATTTATAGCCGCTTTTTTCCCAATCTCTGCGCCCGCTTCTTCCATGCTTTTGTATCCCCCTGCCACATCCAGGGCTCCAAAGAGAAGATCATCGGAAGTATTTATGGCCAACTGCACTGCCGCTCCCAGGGCTGATCCCCCTACTCCGCTTATTACATTCAAACACTGCAATACCGCCGACGCTACGGTCCCCAAAATCTGATTCCCTATATCTACCGCGCTCCGGAGCGTCAGCGGTGTTAGCTTAAGCGGATTATCTGCATACCAAAAATTCTTGTCATGGGCGGGCTTCGCCAGTTCCTCCCAGCCTTTCATGGCCTTCATTGAGTTCCATTGAAAGTCCAGCATGATACGGCCAATCTCACCGGCTCCGGCGGTTTCTACATTTTCCCTTGCATTCTTACCAAAATCGAGATTCTTGGTTTTCATGACAGGCTCATAGCCTACATGGGCTCCAAACAGGCCATCCCGTACATTGGCGTACTTCGCCAGTTTTTTCTCCTCCTCATCGGTCAGGGTTTTATTTGCCTGCTTTTCCAGCAAGGCGCTTACCGTTGGCAACTTCCGCTGGTCTGCGGCGGCATATCTTTCCGCCCCAAGCTCCCCGGTTCCCCGCAGAACCACATGCTCTATGATTCCTCCCTTTTCATCGGTCTTTCCAAATATCTTTTCTCCCCAGGCCCGCAGGTCCTGTTCTGTTTGGGCTATCAATAGCATAATCACTTCCGCATCCATCCCCTCAAGGTTCCCACCGCTCAGGTCCGCCTTCAATTCAGGAGCCGATTCACGGAAGTACTCATACTTGTGTACGCTCTGCCATTCCTTTTTATCTTCAAACAGGGTCGCGTCTATGACCACTTCCCGGCGATACTGCCCGTCCGTACTATACCCGCTCTCCCCTACCAGTTTTCTTTCCCATTCCTCCATGCCCCTGTTCTCTGCCCGGAGCCGTTCCTGGTAGCGGGCCATTAGGTCCTTCAACATTTTCTGCGCCTGGGCTGCCGCCAGTTTCGCAGCTCCCTTCCTGAGGTCTTCATTCATTCCCGTTAAAACTTTTTCCACCGCCGCAAGGCTCGCAGCTTCCGTGTTCCGGCTGCTCCCCTGCTGTACCTTCATCCCGCCATTCCTTCCGCGATCCGCGATGCTTCCGCTGTAGCTCATCAATCCCGCAAGATCCGTTTCCGCAAACAGTTCCGTCACATAGTTCCCGATGTCCATATTTTCCCGGCTCATCCGCTCAATATTGAGGGCGTACAAGGCCTTCCCGATGGCTTCTTCCGTTCCGAGTCCCAGTTGCTCATAAACACCTGCGTTTCCCACATTTGCAGCGTATATATACTGTTCCTCCACCCATTCCTGTTTCGCCATGGCAAAGCTTAAATAATTTACTTCCCAGCCATTATTTTTTGCCTCATATTCCCGCGCAAAGTTTTGCCGCCATTTGTTATACCCTT
>BNUT01000191.1 GCA_025997555.1 Spirochaetia bacterium | reverse complement strand
CCAAAAAGTCCACCAAGCGCAAACGGAATCTCCGTCACGGCGGTATTTTATCCGGTGATAATGTACCGGTAATCAAGAAACGGCTTTTACCCTACGGTTGAATGAGGAGAAAAATAACATGTCAAGAGCAGTAGATGGTCCCAAACGGAAAAATCATCGTAAAAAGATACTCAAACAGGCCAAGGGCTATTGGGGACGCAGGCACTCGAACTATAAGGTCGCCAAGGATGCGGTAACCAAGGGCCTTTTCTACGCCTACCGGGATCGGCGGGATCGGAAGGCCGATTTCCGCAAGATCTGGATTATCCGGATCAACGCCGCCTGCCGCGCCGAGGGGCTTTCCTATTCCCGGCTGGTGAACGGTTTGACCAAGGCCGGGGTCGCCATTAACCGGAAGGCTCTGGCCTTCCTCGCGGTGGAAGATGCCGCCGCCTTCAAAGCGGTGGTTGCCCAGGCCAAAACGGCGTTGGGGGCTTAAGTATGGTAACCCTTGAGCAAGTCAAACTGTTGGAATCCAAGGTCGCCAAGGCGATTGATTTTGTCGAACGGGTGACCGGTGAAAATGTCCTCTTGCAGGGAAAACTGGACTCCTATCAAAAACGGATTGATGAGCTTGAAATTTTGATCCAGCAGTTCAGGGAAGATCAGGGCCGCATTGAGGACGGAATCCTTTCCGCCCTGGATCGGCTCAACCAATTTGAAGATGCCATTGAAAAGAGTATTGCCCCGGAACAAGCGGCAAAAAAACCTGCTAAATCCGTTGCACCCAAGGCAGCGGTTCCGGTGGAATCCGCCCCGGAACCTGAAGATGAACCCGGCCTTGAAAGCCCTGTTCTTTTTTCGGAGGACCCTGAAGATTCCCTTACCGGGGAAATCGCCGAAGATGAGGCCCTGGAAGAGCTTCCTCCGGTGGAACTCCCCGCAGATGATCCGGCGGAGCTTCCTCCGGGAGAAAATTCAAGCAGGGAACTGGATATTTTTTAAGGGGTTTTCGTGCCGAAAAGCGATCTTCGTCTGGATATACTGGGTACTTCAATTTCCATCAGCGCCGACGAAGATGCCGCTTATCTTGAGGGGCTTTTAGGCCGTTTCAGGGCAGCAATTGATAATACCCAAAAATCTACCGGATTAAAGGATCCCCTCAAGATAGCGATTCTGACGGGTTTTTTACTCTGCGACGAGGTTCAAAAAATCAAGCAGCAGGCTGAGGTGAGGGGGGAGCATGAAGATCGGGAAACCGAACAGTTGACCCTGAATCTTATCGCCCGGCTTGATGAAGCGCTGGAAAACAAAAGTCTTCGGTAAATGAACGCAATTTTCAAACTAAAAAATCAGGTAAAACACTATGAATGGGGTTCTCCAAAATGGATACCCCAACTATTGGGGGCGGAGAACGCCGCCGGGGAGCCCTGGGCGGAACTCTGGATGGGGGTCCATCCCGGCGGGCCTTCACAGGCGCTCCTTAATACCGGAGAAATCGCTCTGGGCAATTTGATAGCACAGAACCCCCGGCTGTATCTGGGGGAAAAAACCCTGGAAAATTTTGGCTCCCTCCCCTTCCTGTTCAAACTGCTGGCGGCGGCAAAGCCCCTTTCCATCCAGGCACATCCCAGCCGGGAACAGGCCTGTGCGGGCTGGCAACGGGAAAATGAACAGGGACCGGCCATGGATAGTCCAAACCGGAACTACAGGGACGATAACCACAAACCCGAAATCATCTGCGCCTTAAGTCCCTTTACCGCTATGTGCGGCTTCCGGGAACCTGCGGAAATTGCCCTTCTGCTGGAACATTTTTTCGGCGCGCTCATGGATGGCAAGGCCCTTCGGGGGCTGAAAACCGCATTGGCGGAACCCGGCGCAGACAAGGCGCTTAAATCTTTTCTCAAGACCCTTTTCAGCCTTTCTGCGGAAGCCCGTCAGGAACTCACCGGATATATTCGGGGAAAAAATACCGATTTTTCAGGGGAATTCGGGGAAGAATGGAAAAATGTGGTCCGCTTTGCGGAACTGTACCCCGGCGATCCGGGGATAATCGCGCCCCTGTACCTGAATTTATTGAAGCTTGAAAGCGGGGATGCGGTCTACCTGTCGGCCGGGGTACTTCATGCCTACATCGACGGCTTTGGGGTGGAGCTGATGGCCAATTCGGATAACGTGCTCCGGGGAGGCTTGACACCCAAGCATGTGGATGTAGATGAACTCATGGGGGTCCTGGATTTTTCTCCTCTGAAGCCTAAAATACTCAAACCCCAACGGGAAAACCCAAGCGCCAATTTTTCCCGGTATATCACTCCATGCAGGGAATTTTCCCTTGGTATTATGACAGGCAGGGGGGGAAAACATATCCCTCCCAAGGGGGAGCCCGCCATCGTTATCGTCACCGAAGGGTCCGTAACGATTAACGCCGGTGAAAGGGAAGAACTGGTCCTCCACAAGGGGGAATCCGCCTTTATTTCCGCAGAGGCAACAGGCGTTGCCTTTACCGGCGCCTATACCCTCTACGCGGCCACCCTGCCGTAACCTGACAATGAAAATCTTTGTAGACGCCGATTCCTGTCCCCGTCCTGCCCGGGAACTGGTACTCCGGGCATCGGGGCGGACCGGGATACAGGCCGTTTTTGCGGCAAATCGGTCCATACCGGGGATAAGCGGAGAAATGGTAAAAATGGAACTCTGTCCCCTGGGGGAAAATTCTGCGGATAACCGGATCGTGGAGATGGCAAGGCCGGGAGATCTGGCGGTGACCCGTGACATACCCCTGGCAAGCCGACTCGTGGAGGCGGATGTCTGCGTGATTGACGACCGGGGTCGGCTGTACACACGGGAAAATATCCGGGAACGGCTTTCCCTGCGGAATTTCATGGTGGGCCTTGCGGAAAGCGGCCTGGGGATGGAGCGGAGCAACAGCTACGGCAAAAAAGAACTTAAAGCCATGGCGGACAGCCTGGATCAGGTACTTACACGGCTGCTGAGGGAAGAAAAAAGGGGCTAATATTCGGCGTTCTCAGGATAGAGACTCTGGATCTGTTTGATATTGGGCAGGATCTCAAAAAAGACATCCACCAGTTCGGGATCGAATTTAGTCCCCGAAAGTTTGCGGATCTCCGAGAAGACCAGTTCCGGCGGCCAAGGTTCCTTATAAACCCGTTTTGAGCAGAGGGCGTCAAAAACATCGGCTATGGCCACGATCCGGCCGGTAAAGGGAATCTCCTCCCCTTTGCGGGGCAGAGGCTTCCCCTCTCCATCGGTCTTGAGGGGCGTCCCGGTCAGGGGGTCAATCCAGCCGGGGTAGCCCGTACCATCCCAATTTTCATGATGGGTAAGGGCAATATCACGGGCGACACCATCCAGACTGGACTGGAGCTCATCAAAAAGCCCTGCGCCATAAATAGTATGGTGCTGCATAATCAGATACTCTTCCGGGGTAAACCGGCTCGGCTTTTTAAGGATCACATCGGAAATCGCCACCTTCCCCACATCGTGGAGCATGGCGGCGATCTTAAGGGTGTCCCGAAATTTTTCCTTTTCATCTACCGGAATCCCATGATGAAAGGCCCAGCGATCATAAATTTCCACCGCATATCCGGCAACCCGGTTTACATGGGTGCCGGTCTCCCTGGGGTCCCGGAGTTCGGCCATTTTTATCATCCTGAGGATCATGGCCCGTGTCATATAGGCCTTTTGGAGGACCACCGTGGCATTGGCGGCAAAATGGGTGATAAGAAATTCATCCTCCGCAGAAAAGGGGATCGTATTTCCTTCCTCATCCTTGGAATTAAGCACCTGAATGACACCCAGGACATTACCGTCGGAGGTCAGAAGGGGGATAGCCAGTACCGAAGTTGTCTTGTACCCGGAAATTTTGTCGTAGGAAACGCCGAAGGAATAGGGCGCATCCTGGGGTATACTATAGGCATCGGGAAGATTTACCAGAGTTTTGGTAAAAGCGCAGTACCCGGAAATAGTCTTTTCATTGATGGGAACGGAAAAAATCGAGTAAATCATCTTCTGCCCGGAAGGTAATTCATTCTGGGTGGTATCGTTCTGGGCGTATTTTATTATCAGCCTTTCAATTTCCTTGCCCTGATTCCGTATCTTTTCCTTGACATAAATCGAACCCGCATCGGCGTGGACTACTTTTCGGGCTTCCAGAAGGATCCGTTCCAGAAGAAGGTCCACGTCCTGTATTTGGTTGAGTTCAGAATCAAGACGGATAATAGATCTAAAGTCTACATCCTTTTTTACCATTTAAGCCTCCACGGGGGGGGGGGGGGGTAAATATCATTCTTTACGGCCCGTACATTTAATAATATGATAACCGAATTGGGTCTGTACCACATCCCCAACCGATCCCGGCGAAAGCCGCTTTACCGCCGACTCAAAAGCAGGAACCATTTTTCCCGCGCCAAACCAGCCCAAGTCGCCCCCGGAAGATTTCGAGGGACAGGTGGAAAATTCCCGCGCCAGGGATTCAAAGGGAGCGCCCTGCTTGACCCGTTTCAAAAGGTCCTCCGCAAGGCCCCGATCTTTTACCAAAATATGACTCGCACGCCATTCCATGTCGCTGCTCCTGTGATAATATTACCTTAAACAGACCCTGAAAATCAAGTCCCCGAATTGCCTCACGTTAAATTTACCAAAGGGAGACAAGAATCTCACGTAAAAATCTTACCGTAGCCACCATAGACTTTACCCCGAAAAAGACCATGCGGGGGCAGTATGAGGTTGACTATGAAAGAAAGACAGGCGCTGGCATCGCC
>BNUT01000190.1 GCA_025997555.1 Spirochaetia bacterium | reverse complement strand
CAGAATCGGCCGGGAAACGATCGGCAAAATCTGCTCCGGCTTTGGGAAGAAGGGGCCTATGAGGAGGTCTTTAAGCTTAGCAAAACGGCGCTTGCCGAGCGGCCCATGGATTATTTTTTGCTCACCGTCCATGGTTTTTCCGCCTTTCAGATCGGCATTGCCCAGATCAATAATTTCGATACCCTTATCTATATTGACGAATGTATCTGGTCCTTACGGAAGGCCCTTCTTTCAAAGAACAGTTCGGTTAACGGACGGGTCTATTATGTTTTGGGCAAAGCGTATTATATTAAAGGTTATAAAGATGACAAGAGTCCGAATTATTTTGCGGAAATGGCGGTAAAATATCTGGAGAAGGCACTGGAGGCTTCTTTTGTTGCAGGGGATACCCCTGAGTTCCTGGGTCTTTCCTATGCGGCGGTCCATGATTTCAGGGGCAGTGTGGCGGCTTTTACCCTGGCCCTGGACCCGGCCAATTATGGGGCTGATAGTGATGGTTCTGAAGTTCAGGAACCGGGGGGGCCTGCGGGCACCCTGCTTCTGGCTATTGCCCGTTCCTACATTGCCCTTGGGGATCAGGATTTGGCAAAGGCCTATTTGCTGCGGTGCATCGAAACAACCCGGGATTCTCAGGCCTCGGTGACTGCGCGGCTTCTCTTTGCGGGTATTCTGGGGAGTGAAGGGAATGTCGAAGAAGCGGAAGCCCAGTACCTGATTATTGTGAATGAATCAGGCGAAAATGCCGAAGTCCATTATCAATTGGGTGAATTATACTCAGGCTTGGGGGATACTACCCGGGCCAGGGCTGAATGGCGCAAGGCGGTACGGATAGATCCGGCCCATAAAGGGACGCGGGAACGGCTTGGAATGTAAACGGGAAGGCAGGGGGGACTATGTTTGGAAATAATTCTTCGGATATCGGTATTGATTTGGGTACCTGTAATACCCTTATTTTTATACGCGGAAAGGGCATTGTTCTCAACGAACCTTCGGTGGTTGCGGTTGAACGGGGTACCAAGAAGGTTGTCGCCGTGGGCGGGGATGCCAAGCGGATGCTCTGGAAGACTCCGGGGAACATTATCGCCATTAGGCCCATGCGGGACGGGGTGATCGCGGACCTTGAATCCACTGAAAAAATGATCCGGTACTTTATTGGAAAAGTTCTGCCCCGGTACCGCTTCGTCAAGCCCCGGATGGTGATCGGCATACCCTCCTGCATCACCGAGGTGGAAAGGCGGGCGGTGGAAGAGAGCGCCTATAAGGCCGGCGCCCGTGAAGTAATCGTCATTGAGGAAAGCCGCGCCGCCGCCATCGGCGCCGACATCCCCATATTTGAACCTGCGGGGCACATGATCTGTGACATCGGCGGGGGCACCACGGAAATTTCCGTCATCAGTCTGGGGGGCATGGTGGTTACCAACGCCATCCGCCTGGGGGGCGATGAATTTGATGAAGCGATCATCAAGCATGTCCGCAGTGTCCATAACCTTATCATCGGGGAACAGACCGCAGAGCGGCTTAAAATCGAGATCGGTAATGCATCCCCGGACAAGACCATCGAAAAGGTGGAGATCAAGGGTACCGATGCCATCACCGGGCTCCCCCGGCGGCTGGAAATAGACAGCGTTGAGGTCCGGGAGGCGCTCAAAGACCCCATCACCCAGATTATTGACGAAATCAAATCCACCCTTGGCCAGACCCCGCCGGAATTGGCGGCGGATATTGTGGAACGGGGCATCGTGATGACCGGCGGCGGCTCCCTCCTCAAGGGTCTGCCCAAACTCATTTCAAAAGAAACCGGGGTACCGGTTATCCTTGCGGAACGGCCCCTGGACTGCGTTGCCCTGGGGGCGGGAAAGTATTTTGAGTATGCCAAGGGCTTTGATAACACCCTCAGCATCTATGACAATCTGAACAGCTAGATCACCATGGCAATTATTGAAGGGAATCGCTTTAAAGCCCGCGTCAATGCGGCGTCTTATGTTTTTGCAGTCCTGGCGCTGGTTTCTTTTTCCCTGCTTCTCTTTTCTACCCGTAGTTTTGTGGTGGATGTAAAGGGGGTGGGGCTTTCCCTCTTTTCCGGCGTCCGGGGTGGAATCTATGAAGTTTCTTCTTTGACTTCCCGGACCGTATTGTCCATTCGGGAACTGGCCACCCTGCGGCAGGAATATGCCGAATTAACCGACCGCGTCACCCGCTATGAACAGCTTGAACGGAGTTCTGCGGAAATCCGCCAGGAAAACATCCGGCTTCGGGAGCAGCTCGGCTTCTCTCAATCTTTAAATTACCTCCATATACCGGCGGAGATCATCGGCAGGGACCCGGATAACCTTTTTTCCGCTTTGGTGATCAACAAGGGAAAACATTCGGGGGTGGCGAATAATATGGTGGTTATCGCCTTTCAGAACGGAACCCAGGGACTGGTGGGCAAGGTGGTCCAGGCAGGGGCTTTTGAAAGCCTGGTGATGCCCCTCTACGATGTAAGTTCCTTTATTTCCGCCCGTTTGGCCATTTCCCGGTATGACGGGATCGTGGAAGGGCAGGGGAGTCCTGAGTCTCCCCTGCGGATGCGGTTTATCCAGAAACGGGCCAGGGACGATATCAATATCGGGGACGTGATCGTGTCCAACGGAATGGGCGGAGTTTATCCCACGGGTATTAATATCGGGCGGGTAAGCGACATACTCTTCCAGAAAAGCGAAATCTCCATGGAAGTAAATCTGGAGAGCGCCATTGATTTTTCCCGGCTGGAATATGTTTTTGTGATTGCGGAAAAAAAGGCGGTAACCGATGACTAAAAATGTTGTCTGGGCGGTGATATTTGCCACGGTTGCGGTGCTCCTCCAATCCACTCTGTTTGCAAGGCTGGCGACCCTGCTTTCGCGGGTGACCATTTATCACGCGATTCCTGACCTGGCTCTGGGGATCATCGTTTTCAGCGCCTATATGAACGGGACCATGACCGGGCAGCTTACGGGTTTCTTTTCCGGGATTTTGTTGGACTTTCTTTCCGCCGCGCCCCTGGGACTCAATGCCTTTATCCGCACCTTGATTGGAGCCCTGGCGGGACTCATGAAGGGTACCTTTTTTCTGGACGCTTTTTTTCTCCCCATGATCCTCTGCGCGGCGGCTACCTTCTTTAAGGCCGCCGTACTTTTTCTGCTGTACCTGCTGTTGGCCGGGGCGGTGCCTTCATATACCTTATTTGCCCCAACCTTTTGGGTTGAGCTGATGCTCAATACTATTTTGGCGATCCCGCTTTTCGCCCTTTTAAAGCTTTTTTCGCCCCTCCTGGTCGGCAGAAAAGGCGATCCCCGGCGGGAGGCTGATTGATGCCTGTTATAGATCCAATCTCCGGCGGGGAAGAGCGGAGTGAAGGCAGAATTAATTTTTTACGGATTATCTTTATTCTGATATTCGTTGTCTATGGCATCAGGCTTTTCAGCATGCAGATATTAAGTGGGGAACTGTACCAGGCACGGGCCCAGGATATCGCCCGCCGTACCTCGATCCTTCCCGCCCAGCGGGGGGAGATATATGACCGCAGTTTCAGGGATCCTCTGGTGATGAACACCGATTCCTTCGCGGTAAGTATTACCCCTGCGGAGGTACCCCGTGGGGAAATCCCCGCCCTTATCGGCCGGGTGGCAGAAATCATGGGGACGCCCCGTGAACAGATCGAACGGAAAATTCCTGTCCAATCCTATAACGAATACCAGCCCATAGAACTGGCGGTGAATGTTCCCTTTAATATCATCGCAACCCTGGCGGAAAACGTGGATACCCTGCCGGGGCTTTCCTGGCAATCCAAGCCCATGCGGAACTATGTGGATTCCGGCAGCCTTTCCCATATTTTAGGCTATATGGGGGATATCACCCGTGATGAGCTTACCATGCTCTATAACCGGGGCTACAAGACCGGGGACCTTATCGGTAAGGCTGGTATTGAAAAGCAGTACGATGAAATTCTCCGGGGAAAGGAAGGCTGGGAGACCCGCACCGTGGATGTCCGGGGGCGGCGCATCGTCGGAGAGGCAAATAATACCCGCGAGCCTCCTGTCATGGGAAAAAATCTGGTCCTGTCTATTGATAGTTCCATCCAGACACTGGCGGAAAAGGCCCTGGGTAAACGCATGGGGGCGGTGGTGGTGACCCGTCCTGTCACCGGGGAAGTGCTGGCCATGGTATCCTATCCCTGGTATGACCCCAACATATTTAGCCGTAATGACATGGGGTCCGAATATGCCACCCTGATCAACGACCCCAACAAGCCCTTCCTCAACCGGGCCATACAGTCCAGTTATCCCCCGGCGTCTACCTTCAAGATCATAATGACCAGCGGCATCCTCGCGGAAAACGCCTTTAACCCGGCTCAGACCGTGGATTGCCAGGGGGAATTTACCTACGGCGGTCGGCTCTGGCGCTGCCACATCCGCAAACCCGGCCACGGCAGACTCAACCTGCACCGGGCTATGGCCCAGTCATGCGATATCTACTACTGGACCGTGGGCCGGGATAACCTGGGGGTGGAGCGGATCATATCCTATGCCCGGGACTACGGCTATGGGGAACTGACGGGGATCGACTTGCCGGGGGAAATTTCCGGGTTTATCCCCACTCCCCAATGGAAGGACCGCCGCTTCCACGAACGGTGGCTGGGGGGGGATACGATGAATATGTCCATCGGTCAGGGGTATACCCTGGTAACCCCCATTCAGATGGCAAATATGGTGTCCATGGTGGTCAATGACGGCAAGGTTTAT
>BNUT01000189.1 GCA_025997555.1 Spirochaetia bacterium | reverse complement strand
GGTAGGAACATCGCTAATTTCATCTTCGACATCAAGCACCGGAGAAAACACATAACCACCAAAGCCGTGGAGTTTGTTAAGGTTTCAATGACACCGGATGCGGAAATCACACCGATTGTCAAGCCTTATGCGGAATTGATTGCTTCCTACCAAGCGGAAGCAAAGGTCAAGTCCAGTGAAGCGATTGCGGCCAAGTTAGCTGCTGGTGATCTGGATGCCGCTGAAAAGGCTTTGGCTGAGACCGAGAAATTGGCTATCGCCGCAGCTTCCAAAACCGAAGCAGACCGCGTCGCATCTGTCAAGGCCGAAATTGAGGCCGACATCGCCGAAATAAAGAAACGGCTTAAAAACATTCACCGCAACTTGAAGAAGTTGCCGGAAGCAGACAAGACTGTGTTCAATGTCATGCTTTCGGATTTGTTCGGTGGTTATGTGTTTTCTCCGGTGCTTGATGTCGAAGATGAAATTAGCGATGTTCCTACCACAACGGTAGCGGCATAACACTAACACGACCGGCAGACCAGAAATGGTTTGTCGGTTATTTTTAAGGAGTTATTATGTATATTACTTTGAGTTACGGAACCACAAAAGCTTCGCATAAAGCACGGCTACCAGTTGAGCTTATCAGTGACACTGATTGTGAAAAAATAGAAATCGACAGGCCACTGATTGACGAATTTTGTCATATGATTTATGATAAACTTCAATCACTCTTTCCTGATTTTGACAGGACTACCAAAGACTTTTATCACTTGGTGCCACCAAATAAAGGTCTAACGAAGACTTTGCAAAATAATCCAAAGTCAATCCCGTATGACATACTTTTCCATAAAGAAATGGAAGCTTATGAACACGATGCCAAGATTATGGCTCCATATGGAAAGTCATTGTTTCGGGAGTGTTTGAATTCCTGGTACTTTTTTGATGAAGTCTTTAATTATGACGACATCGAAAAACCGTGGAAACAACCACCGATGCGGCCTTATACCGAGGCGGAATGGGCGGAAGAACTGCACCGTCAGGAAGTTGAATTGGATAAGAAAAGACCTAAGCCCATTACAACGGAAGGTAAAATTGCTGCTCTGGAAGCCAGGATTGAACGAATCAAGCATCCACCAGCCAAAAAGACCCGTGGTAGTGGCCGTCATGTTGCTTTAAGTAAAGAGCAATTGGATAAGATTGAGGCTGATAAAAAAGCTAAATCCGATGCCAAGCGTGTCAAGGCTATCAATAAGCGGCTAAAAGAATTAGCCAAAGTTCAAAAAAAGGTATAGTATTCCTACAATCGGCAGACCTTAATTGGTCTGCCGATTTTTTTTGCTCATCAGCATGATCCTTATTTTTTGATTAATAAAAGTCTATAAGGTCGTTTTTTTCATCCCAGATATCCGAATCAGAATTATCGTTTGCTTTACTTTTGGTATTATCATCAATAACATAAGTGATGTATTTTTGGATGTTTCCTCTTTTATCCTTGAACTCAACCTCTTTCATTGTACAGGGAAAATCAGCTTTCAGGTTCAGGTTCTCGATAGGGTATCCTCGCTGCAAGTAGTCTTCTATTAGAAGTTTATCCTCAAAATGATAGCGGGTAGAATCTCCTTTATTCCCCGTTTTACCAGCCTTAATAGGTGTGGATTTAGGCACCATGAGATTAAAAAAATCTATTACCTTTTTTCCATATTTGGCAAAAAACTCATCATCCAAGTCTTTCCTGTTATTATACCTTTCTTTCATACTGCCCATATCAACCTTATGACCCATAAAATAATCAATTATAGTATCTTTCAATTCACTTGGGTCCAATATTGTTCTGTAAAAAACACGCATTGAATGAAACCTGTATCTTTTCGCTATCATGTCTTGCCGACAATTTCCTAAATGAGCGCCCAATTGTTGAATGGCATACATAAAACCTTTCGTGTCAATGTTGCTACTTGAGTCTTTACAGAATAAATAATCTTTTATGTTATTTTCCTCATTATATTCTCGTATTGCTTTTATTGTTATTGAGGGTAATGGCACTTTTCTTTTAGCGCTCGGTGTTTTTAGGCTTCTACCATCATCATCATTAACAAATAAATAGGGAACTTCAATAATGTATGAAAAGTCAGATTTTCGTAGATAAAATATTTCACTTTCCCTTAAACCCGTAGTGGCAGATAATAAACACCACAACCGATATTTTTTATATGTCTTCTCATTCATTACTTTCTTATTTCTATACAACTTCCATAGGTCAGGGTCATTCAAAAGGAATAAGGTTTTGGCTTGTGGAGTAGCACCTGTCTGGTCTTGTTTGGCCCCCTTTAAGTTATATTTTAGCTTGGTATCAAATATGTTTTTCTCTTTCATAACGGTGTTGAAAACGGGTTTTATTACCCCATTTATGATGTTGGTATTTATCGTTTTTTTGCTGATGCCTTTTTTGAGTAAATAATCCTGAAAAGACTTTATGGTGCCGTCAAGAGTGATTTCTTCAATTTTGGTAATATGATTTTCTTTCAAAAATGGAATCCAGTGATTATTCATATACCCATCGTATTTCTGAATAATTACCGGGCTGAGCGCACGGTCCCCTCTTTCTATCTGGTCTTGCAAGTAGGCCGATTTTTCTGGTTTATAGTAATTGGAAAAAAGTTCGTAAATATCCTTGACTTTGGTTTTCTTTCTATAATAATCAGCAATAAGCCCTTCTCGATACTTGACGGCCCGTTTGTCGGCTTCTTCACGGTCAGCCGTGTCGAGGCTTCTTTTTATGGGGATGTATTTACCTGTTTCGGCGTCAATATACCGGACATGAAACTTTCCATTGACAAACATGAGCGTGTAGCCTTTGTTCTTTTTAATAGAAGCGGAACTCATTTGCTTATCAATATCTTTAAGTTTTTCCAGCAATAATTCCCTTTGCAGGGACAAAAGTTCATGGTCTAACACAGCCTTTTTGACGGCTATGTACCATTTATGTACCATTTTTAGGCTTTTCGGCCTCTTTGTTTAAGTCATACGCTGTATATGGTGTCGAAATTAAGTTTTACCTTAAAATCGACACCATATATGGTTGCGGCCAAGAAGACTTGAACTTCCATGGCTCTCGCCACTAGCACCTCAAGCTAGCGTGTCTACCAGTTCCACCATGGCCGCATTAAAAACAATGATAGTCTAGTTATTTTGTCCTGTTTTGTCAAGCCGAACATTCCTTATTCTTCTAGTTTTAGCAAATTCCAGACCGCCCGGGTTTCCTGCCCCAGCCGCCAGAAGCCTACGGAATTTACCCCCATGGTGCGGTACAGGTCCATCCGCACCGCCAGGGAATAATCGTCTTCGTAGTAGACCTTGACCGAAACGGGGACTTGATAGTCGAAGGTAGGGATGCCGTTTTCCCGGCGGATTTCGGTAACGTTGTTCTCGTTCCGTATCCTTTCTATACTTGAATATACATAGGCTGTTGAGGTAGTGGTGTTCCCCCAGGCCCGGCCGTAAAAGGGGAGGCCCATGATGAGCTTTTCCTGGCCGATGACTTGCAGGGCGTAGGTTGCCACGTTTTTACACCAAGCCATGGAGGCAATGGGGCCGGCTTTGCTGCCGGACCAGTGTTCATCGTAGGCCATGAGGAGGATACGGTCAACCAAGGGCTTTATGGCTGCGTAATGGTACCAGTTGTCGCTGGTGGTTTTAGTCCGGGCGGGGAGGGCTATAGTAAACATTTTGTCTTTAAGGCCCGCACGGAGTTCGGCGAGGAAGGAGAGAAAGGCCGGACCGTCCTGGATGGGGACATTCTCAAAGTCTATCTGGAGACCGTCAAAGTTCCGGGTGGCGGCCAGGAGATCGGCAATAAGCTCCCGCCGCTCTTTGCTGCCCGGCAGCAGGACAAAGTGAGTGAGGGCGTTGCCATTACTGGTCACGACCAAATGGACGCGTCCGTTAAATCGGGAAATGTTTCGGGGATTGGGAATATCGACCAGTTTGCCGTAGTAGTTGATGGTCGCCCCAAAATAGCCAATGTCTGAGATAGGCATACCGGCGATCAGGTCCCGTTCTCTGCCCGCAAGCAGGTAACCCCATATCTCCCCAAAGGATGAAACCGGGAGGTCTTCGGACGGAGAGGGAAACTCCATCCATTCATCTTCTTCCTCAAGGGGCTGCTCCTCCACCACAAGTAAGCCGACGTCCTCCTCAAGGGCGATAGTTTCATCTGCGGAGAAAGGGGCCGCCCCATTTACCGGCGAGGAAGAACAGGCGGCAAGCAAAAAGGGAACCAACAGACATAATAATCTTGAGCATCGGTAATAATTCATTTTATCTGACTATATCAGCTTTTAAACCACAAGTAAAGGCCTTTTTCCAGTATAAGGAAGTATATACTGGGGGATTAAAGCTCCAATGCGCCGAGGTAATCTTCGAATGCCTTCCGGGCGGCCTCGGCTGCATTGATGCCTTCCTCAATCTGACGGTTTTGAGCGTCAATATCGGCGTCCAGAGCCGCCATTCGTTTTAAGTATTCCTGACCCTGCTGGGTGTTGTTTCCCGCAGCTTCCAGATTCCGCCTGATCCGGTCCTGTTCGGAAACAAGGAAAGTCCGGCGGCTTTCATTTTCCACGCTGGTCCTGGCTGCATCATCGGCCTTCCGTTTCAGTTCAACTGCCTCCTGAAGTCCGGCCCGCACCAGGGCGGGAATTTCCTGATTCGATGCATAACTTACCAGTGTATCAAGCCACAGACTCGAGAGGCTGATCCGTACATCAAGGAGGCTTTCTTCCCGGACAATAA
>BNUT01000188.1 GCA_025997555.1 Spirochaetia bacterium | reverse complement strand
GGTCGTCCCGGTGGGAGCCCTCCGGGGAGAGCAGAGTATCGGGGTTGGGGAATTTCCGGACCTAGCTGAATTCGGCCTGCTGTGCGTCAAAATGGGGGTGGGCCTTATCCAAATTTTGCCTGTAAACGATACGGGCTATGAAAGCTCCCCCTACGGCTCATTGACCGCCTTTGCCCTTAACCCCTTGTTTTTAAGAATCGGGGATTTAAGCGAGGCCGCCGGGTTTACGGATAAACTTGCGGCCCTTAAAAAAGAGTTTGACGGGGCAGCCCGGTTTCTCTATTACAAGATACTCCGGGCAAAGATGGACCTGCTCCGTGAGATATACGCGGCCAATGAAAAAAGCATACTGGCAAAGGCGAAACCGGGGGCTTCCCTGGCGGCCTGGATTGACAAAAATCCCTGGGTAAAGGAATACGCCGTATACCGCCGGCTTAAGGAACTTAACGAAGAAAAAAGCTGGAAGGAATGGAAGACCCACCGTACCGTCACTCCCGAGGATATCCAAATCCTCTGGAAGGACCCGAAACAGGAAAAGGATCACCTCTTCTGGGCCTGGCTCCAGGAAGCGCTGGACACCCAGTTTAGCCAGGCCGCCAAGGCCCTGAACAAGGCGGGGATTCAACTTGAGGGGGACCTTCCTATCCTGATGAACGAGGATTCCTGCGATGTCTGGGCTCACCCCGAATTTTTCTATCCCAATCTTTCCGCCGGCGCACCCCCGGACATGTACAACGCCGCCGGCCAGAATTGGGGTTTCCCCACCTATAACTGGACCTCGCAAAGCAAGGACGATTATTCCTGGTGGCGTCAGCGGCTTAAAACCGCGGAAAAATACTACAACGCCTACCGCATAGACCATGTGCTTGGCTTTTTCCGTATTTGGTCTTCCCAGCGGGAAAACAACTATGATCAGTCAATTTTGGGCCGCTATGTGCCCTACACCCCGGTTACCAAAAAGGACTTCGATGAGCTTCACTTCGACGAAGCCCGTATTCGCTGGCTTTCCCAGCCCCATATCCCCACCGGCACGGTCTGGGATGCGCTGAAACCAATGCAGGACCCCGGCGCTATTTCTGCGGAGGCGAACCGCATCTTCACCAAGGCTCTGGACCGCATCGGCAATGAGGAACTGTGGCTCTTCAAGAAAACCATCAAGGGCGAGAAGGACATCACCGATCTGGGGCTGCACCCGGCGGCAACCAACTATCTGCGCCGGGCCTGGCGGAACCGGCTCTTTCTGGAATACGAAAAGGGCAAGTTTTTCCCCGTGTGGTTTTACCGGGATTCCCGGGCCTACCAAAGCCTTTCGGGGGAGGAAAAGAACGCCCTGGAAGCGCTCCTGAAAAAGCGGCAGGAAGAATCGGAGAAAACCTGGGAGGCCCAGGGCAAAAAGCTCCTTTCGGTGCTGCTTGAATCCTCCGCAATGCTTCCCTGCGCGGAAGACCTGGGAGCGGTTCCGGACTGCGTGCCCCAGGTGCTGACCAAGCTCAAAGTTCTTGGGCTTCGGGTTATCCGCTGGCACCGTCAATGGGACAAACCGGGCCAGCCCTACTATGCCTTTGAGGATTACCCGGAACTGAGCGTATGCACCCCATCGGTGCATGACAGCTCCACCCTGCGGGAATGGTGGGACCGGGAGGCGGATCAAGACGGATTCAGTGCATTCCTGGGGGTTCCCTCCCTGCCAAAGGTGTACAATCCCGGCACGGCGAAGATCATCCTGACCAAGACGGCTGCGGCGGCATCCCGGTTCCGTGTCTTCCAGATCCAGGACCTGCTCCACCTAAGCACCAAGTGGTACGCCGCAGATCCCGCATCGGAACGGATTAACGTGCCCGGCACCGCCAATGAATTTAACTGGACCTACCGCCTTCCGGCGCCTATTAAAGAGATAGGAAACGATGAGGCTTTGATCAATTCGGTTAAGGACTTGGCTGCGGTTGAGCCGAAGAAAAAGAAGTAATAAGGAAAGAATGAAGAGAAGAATAAACACAGAGGACACAGAGGGTTCGGACCTTGGTCCGCGAACACAGAGGACGCAGAGAAGAAAAGATTTATCCTTCCTCTGTGTCCGCAGACCGTAGGTCTGACTCTTATCTCTGTGCCCTCTGTGTTAAATTCTTCTTTCTTGAAAAAAGCCCGAAGGAGCCATGATGCAAAAATTTACGATAGATTCTTCCCGGGGGTGGGCGGCGCAACGCCGGGCGACGATGGAGTTTCATATCCGCCGGGAAGTCCGGGTGGAGCATGGGCTTGAGACGGCCCTTTTTTCACTCCGGGGCAACGTAATCCTGGCGGATTTTCAGCAGGTACGGAAACTCACGGCAAAGTTCAACGCAAAGGTGGACGGCGCCGCCCATCCTGAAAAAATCATCAAGGCGGGGCAGCTTAACGCCATGGGCCTCATCGACGAAATCCTCCATTATATGGTTGCCCTTTACCGTGAACAGATTCAACGGGACATCTTTGAGACTGCCCTGGATAGGCTGAACAAGGCCCTGGGACACGACCGGACCGCCAAGCTTCTGGAAACCTTCGGCACCCAGTTCCCGCCCCAGCCGGTATACGCAGGCGTTACCACGGTGAGCGGCTATCTGCAGGGAACCGATGAGGGGGAAAGCTGCAAATCCCTGGCCCTGGAAGAACTGATGCTCCTGGCCCTGGCAAACCTCAACCCCGCCTTTAACCCCTTCAAGTTTCTCTTTAACGATAAGGACCTGGAAACCGCCACCGCCTATACCGAAGCGATAACTTTACTGCGGGCCCATTTAGCGGAGCTTCCCGCTTTTGGCCCCGAGGGTCAGAACCTCTGGGATCTCCTGCGGGCCCCCGCCTTGGCCTCCCCCAATTCCCTGAGCGGCCAGCTTGAGTATATGCGGAACAAGTGGGGGACTCTGCTTGGCAAATTCATCGCCCGGCTGCTCATGAGCCTGGACGTGATAAAGGAAGAGGACAAGCCCTACTTCGGCGGCCCCGGCCCTACCGAGGTGATTAGCTACGGCAGCGGCATGGACGAGTACGAGCGGTTCAGCCCCGACCAGGAATGGATGCCCCGGACGGTACTCATGGCGAAAAGCACCCTGGTATGGCTCTACCAACTGACTAAAAAATACGGCCGCCCCATTGAACGGCTGGACCAGATCCCCGACGAAGAACTGGACGAACTGGCCCGCCGGGGTTTTTCCGGGCTTTGGCTCATCGGTCTCTGGGAACGGAGCAACGCCTCCCG
The DNA here is from genome assembly GCA_025997555.1 of Spirochaetia bacterium. Lineage (GTDB taxonomy): Bacteria > Spirochaetota > Spirochaetia > Treponematales > Breznakiellaceae > BNUT01. The sequence continues at coordinate 1,604 of BNUT01000188.1, read as the reverse complement.
GACCATCAAGCAATGGACGGGAAACCCCGAAGCCGCCGCCAGCGCCTACAGCCTCAACGACTACGATATTGCCGGAGAACTAGGGGGCTGGGGGGGGCTGACCAATCTCCGGGAACGCTGTTTCCAGCGGGGCATACGGCTCGGCTCGGACATGGTGCCCAACCACACGGGCATTGACAGCCGCTGGGTCATGGAACATCCCGACCGGTTCCTCCAACTCAGCTATCCCCCCTTCCCCACCTACACCTTTAACGGCGGCAACCTCTCCAACCGGGAGGGCGTCACCGTTCAGATTGAAGACCATTATTACAACCGCAGTGATGCTGCGGTGGTTTTTAAGCGAATCGATCACCACACCGGGGACGTGCGCTACATCTACCACGGCAACGACGGTACTTCCATGCCCTGGAACGACACCGCGCAGATAGACTTTCTGAACCCCGAAGCACGGGAGGCGGTGATCCGCACCATCATTGGCGTCTGCCAGCAGTTCTCCATCGTCCGCTTCGACGCCGCCATGACCCTGGCGAAAAAGCACATCCAGCGGCTCTGGTACCCCGAACCGGGACACGGCGGGGACATCGCCAGCCGGGCCGAACACGCACTCACCACCGACGAATTTAACCGCCGCATCCCCAACGAGTTCTGGCGGGAAGTGGTGGATCGCTGCGCCGCGGAGGCCCCCCATACATTACTTTTGGCGGAGGCTTTCTGGATGATGGAGGGGTACTTTGTACGCACCCTGGGTATGCACCGGGTGTACAACTCAGCCTTTATGAACATGCTCAAGGACGAGGAAAACGCCAAATACCGGGCTTCCATCAAAAACACCCTGGAGTTTGACCCGGAGGTTCTCAAACGGTTCGTCAACTTTATGAACAACCCCGACGAGGAAACGGCGGTGGCCCAGTTCGGCAAGGGGGACAAGTACTTCGGCATCGCCACACTATTAGTAACCATGCCGGGGCTCCCCATGTTCGGCCACGGCCAGATTGAGGGCTTTGAAGAAAAGTACGGCATGGAATACCGCCGGGCCTATCGTGACGAAAAACCCGATCAATATCTGCTGGATCGCCATGAACGGGAAATCTTCCCCCTGATGAAACGCCGCCACTTGTATTCCGGCAGCGCCGACTTCTGCCTCTACGACCTCCACGCTTCCCAGGGCGGATCGGTGATTGAAAATGTGTTTGCCTACTCCAACCGCGCAGGGGACGACCGGAGTTTAGTGCTCTACAACAACGCCTATGCCGAAGCCGGCGGCTGGATCTACCGGGGCGCAGTAGCCATCCCGCAGAAGGACGGCGGCTTCCGTCAGGACAGCCTCTGCCAAGCCCTGGGCCTGCATGGAACGGATGCTTTCTTTACCCTGCTCAAGGAACAGCGGCAGGAACTCTGGTACATCCGCAGCTCCAAGGAAATTGCCGAGCAGGGCCTCTTTGTTTCACTCAAGGGCTACGAAGCCCAGGTCTTTATCGACATCCGCGAAGTAGAAGACGATGCGCGGGGCCGCTTTGCCCGGCTGCACGCGGAACTCAACGGACGGGGCGTCAAGGATGTGCAAGCGGCTATCCAGGACATCTACCTTGGAGAGCTTTACTACC
>BNUT01000187.1 GCA_025997555.1 Spirochaetia bacterium | reverse complement strand
AAAGGATTCGGATTTATCGAAATGAACACCGATGAAGAAGCCAGCGCCGCGATTGCGGGAACCAATGGCCGCGAATTTGACGGCCGTCAGCTCCGGGTAAACGAAGCGATGGACAAGCCTCGCCGGGACCGCGGCGGCTCAGGCGGCGGCTACGGCAATAACTGGTAAGCTGCCGACAACAACGGCAAACGGGTGTCTTGAAAAAGTCAGGTGAGGTTTTTTAAGCTGCCGGTAAAAAACTGTTGTAAATGGTATGGGTGTTGTTTCCGGTAAGCCGGGAGCAACGCCTTTTTTATGCCCTGAACTTCGTTCAGACCAACTTCCCCAGGGAGAGCAATTCCCCCATCAATGTAGTGAGGGTCTCAAGGTTCATTTCCCCGGCAATATCTTCCAAAGTTTCCCGGATATCCTCCCAATCATCCTGATCCAAATTCATTGTGTCATCGAATTCACCCAACAGAAATGCTGCGGTAAAGCCAATTTTCTGCAACGGCGGGGGCACGGCGCCGCGCATCCGGTCCAGAATACTGCGACAAAGATCCTCCGCTGCTGCTGCGCCGGTGACCGGGGCGCAAAGGCCGACAAAATTCCGGACCAAGCGGTCCTCATCTACAGCAGACGGCGGAATTGTACGTTCCAGTTTTTCCAGTTGTGACAGGAAATGATCAACGGGCCGCATTGCTCTCCTCCCCTATTATTTCATCTTGAACACCGGGGGATGCGGCCTCTACCGCATTTAGTATTGTGAAAAGTTGGTCCTTTTCGATCAGGTCGATAAGCCGGGCTTCGGTATAGCGTTTGGCTTCGTCGCCAAAGGAACCTACGGTGGCGCAGATCCCCCTGCGGGCATTCATTTCCTTAAAATGGGCATGAAAATCCCGGACGACAAGTTCTCCAATGGAACCCTGGGTTCTAATGAACCGGAACATGATGATCTCAGACATATCCACTTCGGCAAGGAGATCCACCCATTCATTGTTGTGGAATTCGGTGTTGGTAATTTTAACTTTTGCATTGGAATAATAGCCCATGACGATCTTCCGGCAAAGGACAAGGAAATCAGCGGAAGGGGCCATCAGATAAATCCGAAAGTTGCGATTGGCTTTTAGCTCCCGGTACTTGCCGATCAACATGGCCACATCTTTGTAGGCTGGGGCCTCGTTATAGATATATTCGAGCAAGGTCATGGCATTACCGATATCATTCTTCGTGATGTAAGCGTTGGCCAGCCGGTATCGCAGATCGATAAGGATATCAGGTTTAAGGTTTTGATGCTTCAGGCCGGTTTCAAAATCCCGGATGGCGTTTTCCGTATTGTGCTGCTCCGTGTTGATGGCGCCGGAAAGAAGACAGGCGCCGGGCCCCAGGACCGGGTCCATCCGCAGTTGACTGAAAAGCCGCATAGCCTGGTCAGCCTGGCCTGCCTCATAATAACATTCCCCCAGGGTGTAGAGGGATTCCTTGTCATCCGGGGCTATGTCTATGGCTTGACGGATAAAGGTCACGGCTTCTTTGAGCCTCTTCATCCTGAACAGGGCATGTCCCAGGCAGCGGAGGACCGGAGCATTTTCCGGGTTTTGCCGACGGGCCAATTGGAAGAGTTGGGCGGCCTTTTCGTAATTCTTTTTCTGAAATTCCAGATAGCCCAGGTTGTAGTTGACATCGAAGTTGTTCTGCCGCAGGCTGCGGGCGGCGGTAAAGCCCTTGTAGGCTTCGGTTTCCATGTTGAGCTTGAGCGCCGAAAGGCCGTACCGCAAATTTACTTCAAATTCATCCACTGCGGAACTGGTATGGGCCAACTCGGTGAGGATTTCATAGGTCTTCAGGGCATCCCCCCATGCCTCTTCCTGAAAATAGATATCACCCATGTTTTTTAGGGCAATAGGATCACGGGGATTCGCAGCCAACCGTCTTGTCGCATCCCTGACTATCGCTTCCCGGCTTTTGGCCTTTTTTTTCAGCCTGCTGCGGTCACCACCGGAATCGCTGCTCTTTGGGCGGCTCAAGACCATCACTAACACGATAAAAACAGCAACAAAGCCAGCAATTACCGCCAGGACAGAAACACTCATATCAATATTATCGGTTAATCACAGGGTACGCTCAAGTCCCAGCCCTCCTGCAACCGTGGCGGCCCACGGGCACGGTGCAGGGGGGCTGAGTTGGTTATAGGGAAGCATTCGATCTTTTTCGTTGCCGTGGACAAAAAGGCCCTAACCGGCATATATTGTAATGAGAGGGATGCCATGTTATTAACTATTCAGGGTTATTTTGAAGCGGGTAAATTTGTTACCGATGAACCGGTAAAGGTTTCGGGACACAAAAAGGCTATTCTGACAATATTGGAAGAAGACTCACCGACAAATGCGCCTGACAACGGTTCATTGGCATATTTATTCCGCAATTATCATGATGACAATATCCGTGAGCCTATTATTGATTTTGGCGAAGCGGTGGGAAATGAAAAATGGTAACACCTCAACAGGGTGATATTATTAAACTCAACCTTAATCCCGGAAAAGGGCACGAACAACAAGGATTTCGCCCTGTTAGAGAATTATTGGATACTCTCCTGGATATCACCAGAAGAATTTTTACAGTTTAAGGTTATCCCAGCCCTCCCGCCGTCTGCCTGTGATCGTTTTGCCATAGAGAAGCGAAAATTAAAAACCTGGTCTATTTTGGACAAATTTAGTACATAGCGCCCTTGTAGTATCTCTTGACAATAGTATTTTGTTGCGATATTATTTTCTATAAGTACATGGACAATGATAGACTGGATTTGATTTACCCCGGCGCCATTTTATTTGAGGAATTTATGGAGCCGCTTGGGATAACTGCGTATAAGCTGGCCAAGGACATAAAGGTACAGCAGACGGCGATAAGCCAAATACTAAAGGGCAAGCGCAGATTATCAGTAGATATGGCCCTGCGTTTATCACGCTATTTTGGTAATTCGGCGCAGTTCTGGCTTAATATGCAGGATCATTATGACCTCGAACAGGAGCTTGAAAGAAAAGAACCCCTGATCAACGAAATAATCCCCTATAAGAAGCTGAAGGAAGCGGCATCGGCATAATCCTTGCTAAAAAAACCGCGCCGTCAAACACGAATGTTTAACGGCGCGGCTGACTTTCGTCTTTCCGAAGCTTTTAGCTATTCAGCATCAAACTCGGAGCGGGCAGCATCATCGGCAAATTCAAGCTGGACAACAATCCCTTCATCGGCGGCGGACTTGGTATAAAATTGGCTTCCAATGATAAAGGAATTACCGGCCTTCTGACCGGTGAATTTATCACCTACAGTTAAGACACTAGAATCCGGGTAGAAAACAAAACCAGCATCCGTTTTCTTCACGGTAAACACATAGGTTTGGCCCTTAATTTCGTAGGTGCCGGAAGCTTTTTTACTGCTGGGCGTTTGAGTGATTTCCCACTCATTACCTGCTTTTATTGAAAGTGTCGTTGTGCTGGTATCATCAGCATCATCCTTTGCAAGGTTTTCATAATCGCCGACATCACAGGCCGCCAGCCCAATGCCGACCGCCAAAACTACAAACAGGCCGATAAGGGCCCTGGAAATTTGAAACTTTTTCATAAAAAAGCCTCCTGCAATAAAATGAACCTCCCCACAGGGGGCGGTCTTTTGAAAACTCCGAACCCTTAACTATTCAGCATCAAACGCGGCAAAATCAAAGTCATCGGCAAATTCAAGCCGGATTTCCTCACCCGTGACTGATTTGGTAAATAGACCAATAGTGGTAGAAATGGTATTACCATTTACTATCCCTACGAAAACTCCGCCTACATCAGGTAGTTGAGCATACATACCGTTAGTAACGGCATCAACTTTAAATGAAATGGTTTGTTCTTTTTTTGTGTACGAACCGGAAGCAGAAACGACGACGGGGAGCGTTTGAGTGAATGACCACTTATTACCGGACTCTAATTTAAGTGTCCTTGTGACGGTAACACCAGGCGTACTTGAGAGGTCCTTATACTCGCCGGTATCACAGGCCGCCAGCCCAATGCCGACAGCGAGAACTACAAACAGGCCGATAAGGGCCCTGGAAATTTGAAACTTTTTCATAAAAAAGCCTCCTGCAATAAAATGAACCTCCCCACAAGGGGCGGTCTTTTGAAAACACCTGAACCTTTAACTATTCAGCATCAAACACGGCAAAATCAAAGTCATCGGCAAATTCAAGCTGGAAAACCTCACCGGCGGCCGATTTTTTGGTAAGTTGCCAGTTTTCTCCACCCTTAACTATAGTAAGGGTATTACCATTTACCGAACCGGTGAAAACCTCATCTTTAGTGAACTGGGAATTAGTCGGTGAGGTCACTTTAAACGTAATGGTTTGGCTCTTAACTTCGTAGGTGCCGGAAGCAGCACCCAAATAATCGCCCGTACCCACGTATGACCACTCATTACCGGTCTCTAATTTAAATGTCCGTTTGCCGGTAAAACCATTTCTTTCTGAGAGGTCCTCATACTCGCCCACCTCACAAGCCGCCAGCCCAATGCCGATAGCCAGAACTACAAACAGGCCGATAAGGGCCTTGGAAATCGAAAGCTTTTTCATTAAAAAGCCTCCTTACATTTATTAACCACCCCATACGGGGCGGTTTCTTTCCGCCGCTCACCCGGCGTGAAATACAGAGGATATAAAAAAGCCGCCCTTATGCGTCCGTCACGGACGGCAAAGGCGGCATTTTTCCGGGAAAAGAGAGAAAAAGTACGGTTAGAAGCGATCCAACGGGGGGGGGGGGGGGGAATTGGGCAAAAAAAGTGTTTTTTCATTACAAAAAAAAAAAACCCAACCGGAAAAAAAAAAGACAAAAAAAAAAAAAAAAAAATAAAAAAAAATGAGAAAAAAAAAATTAACACAAACGCCGCGCCTTTGGGGTGTAAAAAA
>BNUT01000186.1 GCA_025997555.1 Spirochaetia bacterium | reverse complement strand
GGTGCAGACATAGGGCTTATCGGGCTTGCGGTCATGGGCGAGAATCTGGTTCTCAACATGGAAAGCAAGGGGTTTCAGGTGGCGGTTTTTAACCGGACCACTTCCAAGGTTGATGATTTTGTAAAAGGCCGGGGGGCGGGTAAAAAAATTACCGGCTGCCACAGTCTTGCGGAACTTGCGGGGGCTTTAAGCAAACCCCGGAAGGCTTTCATTATGGTAAAGGCCGGCAGCGCCGTGGATGATACTATTGAGCAGTTGCTGGGTGTCTTTGAAAAGGGCGATATTATCATCGACGGGGGGAATTCCAACTATCAGGATACGATCCGCCGGACCGGTTACGTGGAGTCCAAAGGACTTTTGTACATCGGCACCGGGGTTTCCGGGGGTGAGGAAGGGGCTCTGACCGGCCCTTCGATTATGCCCGGCGGCTCCCCTGCGGCCTGGCCCCTGGTAAAGCCGGTTTTACAGGCCATTTCCGCCAAGGTTGAAGGGGGTGTTCCCTGCTGCGACTGGGTCGGAGAAAACGGCGCGGGTCACTTCGTCAAAATGGTCCACAACGGTATTGAGTACGGGGATATGCAGCTTATCTGCGAAACCTACGATATCATGAAGAACCTGCTGGGCCTTTCTTACGAAGAAATGGGAAATGTCTTTGAGGAATGGAACAAGGGCGAGCTGAACAGTTACCTTATCGAAATCACCCGTGACATCCTCAAATACAAGGATACCGACGGCAAGCCCCTGGCGGATAAGATCCTCGACACCGCCGGACAGAAGGGAACCGGCAAGTGGACCGGCATTGCCGCCCTTGAATTCGGGGTACCCCTCACCCTGATCGGCGAAGCGGTGTTCAGCCGCTGCCTTTCTGCGGCAAAAGACGAGCGGGTCCGGTCCTCTAAAGTATTTTCCGGTCCCAAGATCACCAAACCTGCGGATGTTAAAGCCTTCCTCAATGATTTACGGAAGGCCCTCTATGCCGCCAAGGTGGTGTCCTATGCCCAGGGCTACCTCCTGATGCGGGAAGCGGCCAAGGAATACAAGTGGAAGCTGAACAACGGCGGCATCGCCCTGATGTGGCGCGGCGGCTGTATCATCCGCTCAACCTTTTTGGGAAAAATCAAGGAAGCCTTTGACAAACAGCCGGACCTGGAAAACCTGCTCTTGGACCCCTTCTTCACTTCGATTATTGAAGATGCCCAGGCTTCCTGGCGGCGGGTAGTGGCTGCGGCGGTGTCCAACGGCATCACCGCCCCCACCCTGAGCAGCGCCCTTGCCTACTTCGACGGCTACCGTAGCGAACGGCTCCCGGCGAACCTCCTCCAGGCCCAGCGGGATTACTTCGGCGCCCATACTTACGAGCGGACGGACAAAAGCCGTGGCGAATTCTTCCATACGAATTGGACCGGACATGGTGGTTCGACCAGCGCTTCAACTTATACCGTTTAATTAAGGAGAGATATTTATGGCAAATTTGACAATTCCCGCTGCTGCGGGAGCAACCCACGATTTACTTGCTTTAGGGGCCTTGGTGACCAGGCTCGATCCCGGTATTATCCCCTTTAAAGAGGCGGATACCTATTCCCTTCATGTTTCAGGGGGTGAATACAATGTAGCCACCAACCTGTCTACCTGTTTCGGGCAGCGGACCGCTATCGCATCCGCCATGGTGGATTATCCCATCGGTAAACGCATTGAATACGCAGTGCAGAAGGCGGGTGTAACCCCCTACTACAAGCGCTTTGAACATGACGGCGTCCGGGGCCCCAATATGGCCATCGTGTGGAGTGACCGCGGTCAGGGGGTGCGCGCGCCGGTGGTGTTCTACAACCGGGCAAATGAGGCTGCCCAGCAGCTTAAGGCCGGCAGTTTTGACTGGGACAAGATTTTTTCCAAGGGCATACGGTGGTTCCATTCGGGCGGTATCTTCTCGGCTCTGTCCCTGACCACTTCCGATCTGGTTATCGAAGCCATGCAGGCCGCAAAGAAAGCCGGAGCTGTGGTTTCCTTCGATCTTAACTACCGGGCCAAACTCTGGGCCATCGCTGCGGCAGAGCAGGGGATGACTGCGGCTCAGGCCAGCGAGGGGGCCGCCAAGACCCTCCGCAAGATCGTCAGTTACGTGGATGTGCTGGTGGGTAATGAGGAGGATCTCCAGAAGGGTCTGGGTCTTAAAGGCCAGGACGTGGAATCCAAGGGCAAGCTGGACCCCTCCAGTTTCTTCGGCATGATTGAAAGCGTGACCAAGGACTTCCCCAATATAAAGGCAGTGGCCACCACCCTTCGGGAGGTCCATTCCACCAACCGCCATTCCTGGTCTGCGGTGCTCTGGCTGGACGGCAAGAGCTATCAGGCTCCCACTACGGAGCTGGATGTCTACGACCGGGTCGGCGGCGGCGATGGCTTTGCGGCGGGGCTCTTCTACGGCCTCCTTTCGGGCAAATCCCCGGAAGATAGTCTGCGGCTTGGTTGGGCTCACGGCGCACTGCTCACCACCACCCCCGGCGACACCTCCATGGTGAGCCTGGATCAGGTGGAAGCCTTTGCCAAGGGCGGGTCCGCACGGATTCAGCGGTAAACTCACGAAATTAGTTTGCGCCGGTAAAACGGCGCAAACTAATTATAAACGTCTAATTGCAAAATTGTTAAAAGCGTAGCGCCCCATTTATTTTTTTGTGAGGTATTCTAAGGGGGCTTGACTGCCATACAAGTATATCAGTATGCTTGTCTTATGAAAATGATTATGCGCTGGTTTGGAACCGGCTACGATTCAGTCACCTTAAAACAGATCCGGCAGGTACCGGGAGTCACAGGGGTTGCCGCTACCCTCTATGGAAAGCGGCCCGGTGAGGTCTGGGAAAAAGAGGCGATCCTCGCCATGAAGCGGGAAGTGGAAGATGCGGGCCTCAGTATCGCTGCGATTGAAAGCGTCAATATCCACGATACCATCAAGACAGGCGCGCCGGAACGGGACAAGTACATCGATAGCTATATCACCACCCTTGAGCGCTTGGGCGAAGCGGGGCTGAATCTGGTCTGTTATAACTTTATGACCATTTTCGACTGGACCCGCTCGGATCTGGCGAAGCTCCGGGAGGACGGCGCCACGGCGATGAGCTACGATCAGAAGATCATCGACAAAATCGATCCCGATGATATGAGTACCGCCATGAACGCCCAGTCCAATGGCTACGCTCTTGCGGGATGGGAACCGGAACGGCTGGGCCATTTAAAGGAACTTTTTGCCCTTTATCATAATATTGATGAGGAAAAACTTTTCGCCAACCTGAAATATTTTCTGGAGCGGATCATGCCGGTGTGCGGAAAATACAACATCAAAATGGCGATGCACCCCGATGATCCCTCATGGTCGGTCTTCGGCCTGCCCCGGATACAGACCCGCAAGGAACAGCTCCTGCGGCTGGTCAAGCTGGTGGATCATCCCTGCAACGGTGTTACCCTTTGCACGGGGAGCCTGGGCACCAACCCAAAGAACGACATCCCCGATATTATCCGGGCGCTGAAAGGGCATATTCACTTTGCCCACATACGGAATCTGCGGCACAACGGCCCCGGTGATTTTGAAGAATGTGCCCACCTGAGTGCGGACGGCTCACTGGATATGTACGCCGTTATTAAGGCCCTGTACGACATCGGTTTTGACGGTCCCATCCGCCCGGATCACGGCAGGGCGATTTGGGATGAAGTCTCCATGCCGGGATACGGCCTGTATGACCGCGCCTTGGGCGCCAGCTACCTTAACGGACTTTGGGAAGCGGTGGAGAAGAGTTCTACTGCCCGCTGATGTGGAGCACTACGCGCCGGTCCTTCCACTCCGGGGGAACAGTAAAACTTCTGCGGTAAAGCCCCGTGGGATTATGCACCGGAGGCGGCGGATTGTTCTGGTTTGATCCAGTCAAGATTATCCTTTTCGGCACAGAATACTATCCGCATATCCTTCTGCGGAAACGGTGAGGGTTGTTTTTTCTCCGCCTTCCGCCGGGTTTAGCACATAGATGATAAGTTTCCCCCGATATGCCCGCCGCTGCGGGGCTGCGTATTCACTGCAATCCGAAAGGTCACCGTTTTCGATGCCTGCCAACTTACCGGGACCGGTCAGCGAAATCCGTATAAGAGGATTCTCCGTAGTGCAGAGCCGGTCCTTTTCATCCAGCAGATCCAGTTCGATCTGGTTAAGGCGGTACAAGCCGACGGTTCGGTGGGCTGCGGCCGGATCAACAGCATCCGGATTGCAACTTCGGCTTGCAGCATCGGGCTCCCAGAACCGCAGCCGCAGTTTTACTGCGGGCAGCGTAGATTCCAGTGTGTCCTTTACCGGCGCACCTGTAGAAGAAATGCTGCGCACTTCCAGTGTTCCCCGTTCAAAGGGAAGGGTCCAGGCGATGTATTCGCGGTCATCCGTGCGGGCCTCTACCCCGCAGCTCTTGCCGTTGCAGAAAAGTTCCGCCTCTGCAAGATTGGTGTAACAGATGATCTGTATGGGCTGGCCCGGCTGGTAATTCCAGGAGCGGTACAGTTCAGCAGGATACATTTCCGGGGTGCCGGGCGTTTTTCCTGTATCAGCCGGATCGATGCGGGTTGCCAGATACAGTACCGGCTCGCTGCTCCACAAAGCCTTCCGCCTGAAATAACCGATCTTCTCGTTCCCCGCCGTGTCCAGAAGTCCCGCAAGAGAACCCCGTATCGGCCAGCCCCGGGCTTCTCCCAGGAAATCAATGCCGGTCCACAGGAACTGCCCGCTGATATATTCGTTGTCGCGCACCGCCTTCCACGCCGCAAGGGAATGGCCGTTTTCACTGCCGATGATCGGCAGTTTGGGGAAACGTTTGTGATCCGCTTCGTAAAACTGTTCCTTGTAGTTGTAACCGACCATATCCAGGGCGTCAAAATATTTAAGTTTGGAGGACAGTTCGGGAAACGCGGCGGCG
>BNUT01000185.1 GCA_025997555.1 Spirochaetia bacterium | reverse complement strand
AATAGAATTGGAGGTGCCAAATGAAACAAAAAACAGATTTTGGGCGTAAAGTACGAAATTATATGGAAGAATTTGCTCCTCCGCTTTTAACGGAGGCAGATTTATCTAATGCTTTAAAAGAGACATTCCCCGAAAGGACATATTATCAAAAAAATATCTCTTATTACTTTATCGGTAAACAAGATCCGCCGTTGGATTTCGTAGAAAAATGCGCAGCTCTCTTCAAATTGGATGGCAAGCAAGTATTTGAGCTGTTAGCTCTTGCACTTCGATCTTCTAAAGAAGTTAAGATTGACTGTACGAAATTAACATTTATACCCGAAACAATTGTCAAGCTTTTAGCATTGATTTTATCAGGAAAAGTTCTAGCGTTGAGTGATGAAGAATGTGATAAAATAATTGCGGACAACAAATTTTTCATTGATATATCAAGTACACAAGAATTTAGAATTCCACAATTGAAAATGATTGTGGCTGACCTTTCTAATTCATTTATTAATAAACCTTAATTCTCAAACCCTATGAACGCAAGCTATGACCCTCCCGATGATCCGCAGGATTTCAAGATCCACTCCGGAGAAACGCTACGGATGAAGTTGCGCGGGAGGCTATGCGGCGGGTGTTGAAGAAGCAGTTTTTCAAGGAAAAAAGGAAAGCCGAGAATACTTCAAAAGAAGTAAAAGAGCCCACGAACTAAGGGCAAGGACGGCAATCCTCAAGTCCGTCACCAGCACCGGCCAAGGCACTTGCGGAAAAGGCCTCTGGTAAAACCGTCGTTGTCAAGAGGCTACCTTAAAGAGGACCCCGGCAAAAATGGCGGTTAAGCCCAAACCTACCAAGCAAAAAAGTGTAATTTTATGAAATTAGCGGCTTAATTTCCTAAATTTACACTTTTATTCAGCTGTCGTTTATGCCGTGACAGGTTCGGTCCTGGTCATTATCCCACTTCCAGTATGGGTTATACCAATTATTGTATATTTCATACCAGATAAGGTATTAACCATATCGCGATAGATGAGGTAATAAAGACAATAACGGGATGAAAATAGTGGGGTAACCGTTTCTTGATTGACAAATGGTGGCGGCTATGGATGAAAGCGGTATTTATCATAGTTTTTAAGGCATAGAAAATACCTTGTCTGGTATATTACATACCGATTGTAGTATCATCTATATCAAGACGATGAGAGGGGTGAATGGATGAAGAAAGTGGAAAAATCATTATTTGGCAAACAAGTGTGGCGTTACATGGAGGAACATAGTCCGCCCATCCCCACCGAACAAGCTTTAGCAGACTGTTAAAAAGAAGATGACTGGAATTACCTATTTTCCCAAAAGACCATTTCTCTGTATCTAACTGGTAAAAGAGATGTCCCACTTGATTTTGTCGAAAAATGCAGTGCTTTATTTGGGCTTAACGAGGAACAACATTTTGATTTACATAAATCGGCTCTTCTTTCTTTAAAAAGGATAACCATCGAATCAAAGAATATATGAATTATGCCTAGAACAATTATAACCCTATTACTTTGATATTGGTTAATAAATCCATCAAAATTACAGACGAAGAAGCCAATGATCTACGGAAGAAATCCAGTGATGGAATTATCAGTATAAATATAGTAACAAGACTAATCCTTAAAATGCAAGAAAGCATAGAATCAGTGTTAGAAGAATTGCAAAAAAAGACATGATTTTCATCATTTCTGCCTACCCCTTAATATAATAACACCAAACTCTATATAAAAAGATAAATATCTATATAAAATATAGATATAGTGTAACTTATAGAGAGCCTGTAAAAAATAATGTGTAAACGGCTATACTACCCGAAGGAGCAAGTATGGCCTTTTCGAAAGAAACACTGGATGAACTGTTGAAGAACTACCAGGGTCCGGATGATATGTTCGGCCAGGACGGGATCATCAAGCAATTAAGCAAAGCCCTGATAGAACGGGCAATGGCAGCGGAGCTGACCGAACAGCTGGGGTATGAGAAGCATGACCCGATAGAGAAGGAAACGACCAACCGGCGGAACGGGAAAACTTCCAAACGGCTGAGGAGTGACCAGGGGCCGATGGACATTGAAGTTCCCCGTGACCGGGAAGGCGTCTTCGAGCCGCAGATCATCCGGAAACACCAGCGGGAGTGGCGGGGATTCGATGACAAGATCCTGTCGATGTACGCCCTGGGACTGACCACCCGGCAGATCTAGGAGCATCTGAAAGAAATCTACAACGTGGACGTATCCCCCGAACTGATCAGCCGGGTCACTGACGAAGTGAAGGACCTGCTCACCGAGTGGCGCGGCCGGGCACTGGAGCCGGTGTACCCGGTGCTGTTTTTCGATGCCCTGCGGATCAATGTACGGGAAGGTTCACAGGTGATTAAAAAGTCGGTTTATTTGGCTCTGGCGATACGGTTAGACGGTCAGAAAGAGCTCTTGGGCATGTGGATTGAGCAGAATGAAGGGGCCAAGTTCTGGATGGGGATTATGAATGAGTTGAAAACCCGCGGCCTGAAGGACACGCTCATCGCAGCGGTTGACGGGCTGACCGGGTTTCCGGAAGCCATCACCGCCGTATTCCCCCAGACCGAAGTCCAGCTCTGCATCGTCCACATGGTCAGGAACTCGGTGAAGTACGTTCCCTTCAAGGACCGGAAGGCGGTCACCGCGGACCTCAAGAAAATCTATCTGGCTCCTTCTGAGGAACTGGCCGCTGCCGCGCTGGAAGATTTTGCCACAGTCTGGGACGGGAAATATCCCATGATTTCCAAATCCTGGCGGAGTCGCTGGACGGAGGTTATCCCCTACCTGAAGTTTTCCCCTGAGATCCGGAAGGCGATATACACCACCAATGCTATCGAATCGGTTAATTACACGATTCAGAAGGTGATTAAGAACCGGCAGTCCTTCCCGAATGACGAGGCGGCCATGAAGTTAATATATATGGCCTTGCAACGGATCTCTAAAAAATGGACAATGCCGATACGGGATTGGGGCGCTGCTCTCAATCAATTCGCTATCATCTATGGGGACCGCCTCCCCCTATGATGCGGCTGTTTACACAGAAAAATTTACAGGCTCCTTATAGAAATGTAAGTAGAGATGATTACTGTACATGTATCATATGATAAATACATCTATTTCTCTATATATTTAATAAATCATCTAATATATCATCATGAGTCTCTTGTAATAAGTTAGTATCACCTTCACTGTCACTAACAAATCCATACTTTACATAATCGTAATAATCCTGCATTATCTTCCAACGGTTTAAACGCTTAGATTTATCTAATGGAGTATTTTTCTTTGAAATATATGTTTCTATGTCAAGTATTAACCTATTGAATCTGTTACGGAATAATTGATTCCTTGAAATAACATATCCATCTTCATATCCTAATCCTGTCTCTGGTTGCACCTTATGTATTAGTCCACGATAAGTAGAATAGGGATAAGATTGAGCTGTATCTATGATTTGGTTAAGATGGGGATGTTCCTCTGAATTAATAGTCATATTTTGTAGAAAATGTTGTTTGTAAACCACGGCGAGAAAATCATTGATTTCATTTATAAACATTTCATAGGTTCCGTGAGGGACCAAAGGTAACACACGAATTCCCCGGTTATTGAGATTTAACCGGAACTCTATCCGGTGTTTATAGGGAAAATTATTTATCACATCATGCGGAATATTATTGTTAATTAATAAATGGACCGGCCTATCATATTTAATAAGTATTGATTTTCTACGTCCCTTTCTGTAGTCATTAGAGTACATCGTTTCTTTATATTCGATAATCCCTAAACTTTCAGTAAGGAAAGTCCGTTCAGGAATGATAATAGATTCAGGTTTTAAATCGAAGAACAACTCGATTTCTTTTACACGCGAGATAAAAAAATCAAGGTGAATGTAAACAAAGTCATAATCTATATATGGATTATAATTTATTTCATTTTTTCCGAGTTCATCCATGATTTTTTGATGTCTTTCCTTTTCCGTATCTGAATCATGTAGGATTGATTTATATCGAAATATTTCATCTTGTTTTTGTTTTTCTGTGTTATTGGATATAAAAATAACATTATTTTTGATTAATTCATAAACTGCATGGGCCGTCACTTCCCGTAAGTCTTTTTCCAGGTCGATGTATTCGGCTTGAATGTCAAGATAATAGTAATTCACACAATCCTTTTGATATTTTTTATTCCAGTAGGTGATAGCGCGGATTTGCAACTTCCCGGTTGGGTCAATATGTTTTACAGTGATAAAATCACGCAGAGAGGGATGCAGGATTACCGTTATTTTGTCTATTCCCTCTAGTATTGGCTTCCCATTATATACAACCATAGCATGACCTCCTCAAAAAAGAATGAATACCATAAAATGTTATCAAATAAAGTTAAAAATGGCAATAACATATCAATAGGAAGCAGATGTAACTATAATAAGGCAAGAAAGCCAAAGGAGTTTTAATGGATATACCTTTAACCATTGCCGATGTAGCAAAACGTTTACAAATGGCATCATCGACCATTTATAAGTACACAGAATCCGGCAAGTTACCGGCAATAAAAGTAGGAAACCGTGTTAGAATTATGGAGGGAGAACTCGCAAAGTTTCTCCTCTCCTGCCCAAATGTCAATGGCGGTACTAAAAAATGAAAGGGAAAAAGGTTACTACTATAACTATACAGGAACCAAAACAAGCAAAAGATAAGACTATTGAGCTACCGATAACAGAATCGGCAAGGGCTGGGGCGGCAAAACCTGCCATAATGAAGGCTGAAAAAGCAATAAAACCAGATACTGCAAAAATACAGGAGATACCATCAAAATCACCTAAAACGGTTGCTCCAGAAATGATTGTAAAGTCGCCAACCGATGATGCAGCTTTGATTATTAAATCAGGAACCACAGATTTGCGGCGGGGAGCAAAACAGTTAACAACAGATAGTAAAACGAGGATGGGAAACCCGCATGATGGAAATATCAGG
>BNUT01000184.1 GCA_025997555.1 Spirochaetia bacterium | reverse complement strand
ATAGTGATACCTCTTATGTGATACACCGTGTAAAAACGCCCTAGTATTCCCATTCATGCGATAAATATACCCGCTTTTTTTGAAAATGTCAAGCACGTCTTTTTACGGTTGAATTTATTATGAGGCAGAGTTCGGAAAGCTTGTCAAAATCAAGGGTACTGGGGATATACAGCCGCCGGACGATGCCCCGGACGATGTTGTACTTGTGCATCGTATAACCGGTGGCAATACAAACCGCATTGGGAATCAGGGAAAGGAATATCACCGTATCAAGCAGTGACGGATGATTGGCCACAACGATCTTTGACGAAAGAGTACGATAGGCTTTGCGATCGTCCACATCCATTTTCACCGAACCCATGACGCGCATTATAACGGTAAGTCCATAGAGAAAGGACGAAATAAGGCGGCGGCCCGCTTTTGCGAACCCTTCTTTGGGATGAATAAACACGGCCATGATCGGCAGCAAGAAGCCGATAAGCAGGAGTGTTCCCACGCCGAACACAAAGAAGGACATCAATTTTGCAAAAACCCGGTATATGTAGAGCGGATAATTGGAAACAGGGGGCATTTCAGCATCTGTCATCGAGGTATCCCTGTAGAAGCGGTATGGAGGTATTTCAAAAAAGTACGGGGCGATCCAAGCGCGGGTGAGCCCGCATCTGCGGCCACAGACAGGGCGATTTCCCCCGGAGTGCGCGAAAGGAGGGCGGCAAAGGCGAGGGGCTCGTTGTGCGCCGGCCTTAAATCTCCGTACTCCTCAGGAACAAGTTCATCGGCGTAGACCAGCACTGTTTCCTCCGCATCGCCTGCGAGGATGGGAGCAGCGGCGGCAAGAAACCCCGTGTCAAAGCGATCCTCTGCGGGATAAACGGCGGAATATCCGGCGGTAAGGTTCAGGGCTATTGCCGCCAGTGCCGGCGGGGTATTAAACACCGAAAGGGAAAAGGCCGCAGGGGTTATGTCGCCATCTTCTATCAGCATCCGGTTGATTTTGAGCTGCTGGGCAATTTCCCCCCGGAATGATACAAACACTATTTTTGTGTCCTCTTTTATGGGCAGGAGGTCGTGGATTACCTGAATGGTCATCCGTGACAATTGACTCAGGCGGCGGCGGAACAGGGGGGCGGTAAACTCAAGGCCGGGGCTGTCGTTTGGGGAGCCTGGGCCGGGCGCCCAGGAAGTGAAGCGGGAGATATACAGACTTTTCATACTCTTTTTCGGAAGCGGAGGAGGGAATAACTGTTTGAACCAAGCCCGTGATGGGCGCAGGACAATTCAAACCCGGCTTTTTCAATTGCCCCGGTGAGTTCCGCAAAACGGTACATCTTGCTGTTGCCGTTTGCCATGCAGGTAAAGTACAGGGATGTTGCCTGGAGGGAATAGGCGGCGGCCTCGTAACGCTGCATGTCCCAGAGAGGTTCCAGTACCCAAATATCCGTGGCGGGTTTCGCCGAAGCGTGAATTTTCGTCAGGATGGCGGTAACCTGTTCCAGGGAAAAACAATCCAGAAACTGGCTCATCCAGACCGCGTCCGCCCCTTCGGGAAATTTGGCAACGGTATCGAGCACATTGCAGGGGAACAGGTCAATGCGGTCCCCAAACCCTGCCGCAACGGCGTTTTTTTCCGCCGCCGCAGTCTGGCCGGGGAGGTCTATGATGGTAACTTGCACCTGGGGATCGTGGGTACAGCACCGGATGGCCCACTTTGCGGTATTGCCGCCAATGTCGAAGAGGCGGCGGGGCGGATCGGCAAACACGATGGGGAACGCTTCAGGAAAGGCTATATCAGAATAGAAATGATCAAATTCAAACCAGCTTTTTTTTGCCTGCTCCGGCAAAGAAGAAAGGGCCTCATAAATGGTGTTCCACTTTTCCCCAAAGACCGGGAGGCCACGGGGCTTTCCTGACCTTACCGATTCAGCCAAATCGTAGGCGCCCTGATAACAAATATCGTTGGTAAAATTAAAGTTGACCCTGGTCATATCATCTTCCAGCAGAAACCAGCCGGTCTTGCCCAGAACAAACCGTTCTTCATCCGCAGTTGCAGACGTGTCACCGGGCCGGAGCTTGAGTACATTCATACCCAGGGCAATTTCCGCCAGAACCCCCACGCCGTAAAGGGAAAGGCCGGTCTGTTCCGCAGCTTCTTCACGGGTAAGCCCCGCGTCTCCCGCATCGGAAATTTTTTGCAAAATTCCAAGTTCCAAAAGGGCGCGCACCGCCTGAAAGGTCAGGGGAGCAAAGGCGATTTTCTGGGCTTCAAACTTCGCATCAACTGCGCGGATTTTGTCTTGGGTATAATCAGGCATTTGATATAGCAAACATTATTGACCCATTTTTGTCAAGTATCAAACAGGTCCCGCACTTCCTTCGCCGCCAACTGCCGGTAGGCCGGAGCGGCATCGGTACTAAAACTCACTTCAAAATATTCCTCATCGTAAAACGAGAGCTTTGAATTGGTATCGGGGTTGCACTCCAGATAGACGATGTTCGTTCTGTCCAGCCCCCTGGCTTCGCAAATCTGATCCGCCAGGGATTGGGCGGCATAGGTGACGGAGGTGCCGGGATTGTCCTGATAGAGTTCGGTAACGATCACAAATTTCTTGCCCGGTTTATCAATGCCCGGTTTATCAATGATCTTTAGGCCGCAGGCCGAGGGAAGATCCCACTGCCCTTTAAAGTGAAAAATTTCGTCGTAGTATTTATCCGATACTTTCATGTTTACCGGCCAACTCCAATGGTCCGTACCACATCCTTTCCGAAGGATTTGTGGATCAGTTTCCGGTTCCGGGGGCGGTAGGTCCCGTCATCCATCTCCCGGCTTACCACGTTCGACAAAAGCTGGAACATCTTTTCTTCCTGGGATTCCTCTTTGTAGAAAATTTCCCAGGCATAGTCGTAGAGTTCCTGCAGCCGGTCGGCGCTCATGTGTTTGGGCTGGTACACCACCTGTCCCGCATTGTAATGGTTCCAGTCATGGTCTGTGATACGGCCCTGACGGAGCAGATCGTCGTAGGCCTTGGTGTGGGGAAAGGGGGTGAGCACGGTAAATTCCGCCAAATCAAGGTTGATCCCCAGAAGGAAGTCGATAAGCCGCTTGATGTCGTCCTCGGTCTGGTTATCCAGGCCCAGAAGAATTGTGCCCTCCACCCCGATGCCGTGGTCGTGGTAGCGCTTGACCCGTTCCCTGATGTAATCCGAAGTATCATAAATCGCCTGATACACATACCAAGCCCCGGCCTTAGCCGCCAGATCGAGAATTTCAGGATCATCCTCTATAGTGTGGCTGATCCACTTCTTTTTGAAGGGGGCCATCTCCCGGAAAAGCTCCTTCTCCCACTCCCTGTTTTGGGCCAGGGAATTGTCAACGATAAAGAGGCGGTTGTTGTCGATAGCGGCCAGTTCCTCCAGCACCTTGTCCATGGGACGGGGGCGGAAACCCCGGCCCCCCAGGTAGGTCACCGCGCATGGGTAGCAGCTAAAGCGGCAGCCACGGGAGGCGTGGAAGAGGTCCACCATCTGGACCCCCTTGTGGTTGTAGAGTTCCCGCTTGTAGAGGTCCCGGCGGGCGGGTCCCACCGATTCTATGGGCGGGTGTTGGAGCATGAAGTTATACACCTTTTTGAGGCTGCCGGTACGCCAATCCTCCAGAACCTGCTCCATCCGGCCTTCCGCTTCCCCCAAAAACACGGCGTCGGCGTGTTCCATGGTCTCTTCCGCATGGAGCATGGTGGAAATACCGCCGAAAATGACCTGTTTTCCCCGCCTGCGGTACTCGTCGGCGATGGCCCAGCCCCGTTTTACCTGGGTGCTCAGCATCATGGAGACCGCAACCAGGTCGCAGTCCTCATCAAAATTGACGGCTTCCACATTTTCGTCGGTAAAGGACACTTCCACAGAGCCGGGCAGGGCCTGGGCAAACACAACCGGCCCATGGGGAGGCAGATTAAAGGTGGTTTGGCCCTTCAGTTTTTCCCATTGGGGATAAATTAACTTTAATTTCATTTCGGCAAAATTAGTACGGCTCCTTCCCCCGTGTCAAGGGGCCGCCGGAACATTGAATTCACCGCCATTCAACCACTTCTTCCAGTTTTTTTCGCTTTTTCCGCCGTACCGTATCCTCAAAATAGCCAAAGGAAACCGCCGCCACGAGCTGGTCATCGGTGTTAAACCATTTGCAAAAATCATAATAGGCAAAAAAGATATCACTTATCCAGAGACTGCCGATGCCGTAACCACAGGCTGCAATCAACATATTCTGAATGGCAGCGCCGATTGCCTGAATATTTGCCATTTCATAAAATTTTTCTTGCATGGTTTGGCCAAGCACGTGTTTGTTGGCGGTATTGATAACGAAAACCGTAACCGGCGCCTCTTTCATTATTCCCATGGTGTGCTCCAGGGACGCGATAAAATACTCCCGCCCCTCCGAAAGTTGGTCTATGGTTTTTATATTTTCAATTCCCTTTTTCATGATATCCAGCATTTCGCCTTTTTTGGCCCCTGATACCACGATAAATTTCCAGTTTTGCATGTTTTTTGGGGAGGGGGCCATGACCCCTGCGCCGATTATTTTTTCCAGAATATCCCTGCCGATATCCTTGTCTATAAACTTTCTGACGCTTCTTCTTTTTGAAATCGCATCCATGATGTCCATGCTGCCCAATATATACCATCCGTCCGGACTTTTGTCTCCCCCTGACCTAATGCCTCATAATAAATTCAACCGTAAAAAGACGTGCTTGACATTTTCAAAAAAAGCGGGTATATTTATCGCATGAATGGGAATACTAGGGCGTTTTTACACGGTGTATCACATAAGAGGTATCACTATGGTATAACTACTTATCATATGTTTACCCCCCCCCCCCCCCCCCCCCCCCCCCCCCCTCCCCCCCCCCCCCCCCCCCCCCCCCCCCCTCCCCCCCCCCTCCCCCCCCCCCCCCCATTTTTCTCAACTTCAAACTCTTCTCCTCATACCCTCACCTCACTTCATACTTATTATTTACATTCTGCTTCATAATTCCATTTAATCTATCCAAACATCAATACACAACATATCACTCAAAT
>BNUT01000183.1 GCA_025997555.1 Spirochaetia bacterium | reverse complement strand
GGGAACCGATGGCGAAGTCGAATGCGGCGATAAGTTTTATATATTCATACCAGTTTTCATCGGCGATGATTTCTCCCACGGGCAAAAATTTACGGGCCTCACTTTTTGAAGTGTATTCACCCACGGCTACGATTTTGCTGCGGTGGTTTCGGCCTATTACCGTTTCTACGTTAATGCCGACGATGAGGGAAAGAAGGCGGCACTCAAATGGCTGCGGGGTGAATACACTTCAAAAAGTGAGGCCCGTAAATTTTTGCCCGTGGGAGAAATCATCGCCGATGAAAACTGGTATGAATATATAAAACTTATCGCCGCATTCGGCTTCCGCATCGGTTACCGGGGGCTGCTGCTCTTTATCGACGAAGGGGTGAACCTCTGCAAAATCACCAACCGCCAGTCCCGTGAGAATAACTACGAAAAACTCCTTGCCATGTTCAACGATGTGATGCAGGGAAAGGCGGAACGGCTGGGGATTTATATGGCGGGCACACCCCAGTTTGTGGAGGACGAGCGCCGGGGGCTTTTCAGTTATGCCGCACTTAAAAGCCGCTTGGGAGACAGCCGTTTTGTCCGGGAGGGCTACGCCGATTTCGGCAGCCCCATTCTGCGGCTCCCACAGTTAAGCCGCGAGGAAATCTACATCCTGCTGGAACGGCTGCGGGACATCCACGCCGCTCACTACGGTTACGATCCCGGTCTTGGTCAGCGGGAACTTACCGCCTTTATGGAACTTACCTTTTCCACCCCCGGTGCGGAGGAGTTTATCACCCCCCGGGAAATCACCCGTGACTTTATCGGGCTCCTCAATATTCTGCACGAGGGTACTGTTGATTTTGACACCCTGGTCTACCGTGACGGCTACCGGGTCAAGGGCTTTGCTTCGGGCACAGCCGATGGCTACGCATCATTCGATCTGTAATGAACTACGCCCGGCTGGCCCCTTTCATCAGAGAATATATCTACGAAAAAAAATGGGATGAACTCCGGGATATTCAGAATGAATGTATCGGCGCGGTGTTGGATGGGGAAGATCATATCCTTATCGCCGCAAGAACCGCATCGGGAAAAACCGAGGCCGCTTTTTTCCCCGTCATTTCGGTGCTTGCAGGCTTTGCCGCCGAGGCCGGAGGCCGAGGTTCCCCTCTGGGAAGGCGGCCCGCCACGGTGGGGGCGCTGTACATCGGCCCCCTCAAGGCGCTGATAAACGATCAGGGGGAACGGCTCAAGCCCCTTGCCGCTTTGGGCGAAATTCCCCTTTGGCTTTGGCACGGGGACGCCCCTGACAATCAGAAAAAAAAGCTCCTCGCAAATCCCGCAGGAATACTACAGATCACACCTGAGTCTCTTGAGGCATTGCTTCTGCGGCGGCCTGAAAAAATCAAAGCCCTTTTCGCAGAATTACTGTTTGTTATCATTGATGAGGTTCATGCCTTTATGGGCAGCAGCCGGGGAAGCCAGATTCTCTGCCAGCTTGCCCGAATTGAAACCGAAGCAGGGTGCAGTCCCCGGCGCATCGGCCTTTCCGCCACATTGGGGGATTATCGGGAAGCCATGGACTGGCTCAGTCTGGGGACAAACCGGCAAACCGTCCTCATTAATGAAGGAAAGACTAAACGAAAAGTAAGTATCGCACTGGATTATTTTTCTCAATCCAAAAGCGAAGAACAGCATTACTACGAAGCCCTTTACCGGCAGTGCCGGAACCTGCGGTGCATCATCTTTACCAACAGCCGTCTTGAGGCGGAAGAAACCATCGCCGCACTGCGGGCTGTCTCGGCAAGGCGCCACGGGGAGGACCAGTACCACATCCACCACGGGAGTATCTCTGCGGCGCTGCGGGCGGAAACTGAAAAAACCCTGAGGGAATCAACCCGGCCCATTACCACAGCAGCCACCGCCACACTGGAAATGGGAATTGACATCGGCAGTCTAGACCGGATCATCCAGATAGGGCCGCCCCTGAGCGTCGCAGGTTTTGTGCAGCGCCTGGGCCGTTCGGGGCGGCGTACGGGGAAACCGGAAATCTACTTTACCTGTTTGGATGAATCACTGCATGAAAGTTTCCCATGGGCCCTGCTCAAAACTATTGCAATCATCGATCTCTACTTAAAAGAAAAATGGATAGAGCCTGCGGGAAATCCGGGCGCAAGCCTCCCCTACAGTCTCCTTTACCATCAGACTTTAAGCATCCTCGCAAGCCTTGGGGAACACAGCCCGGCGGCATTGGCCCAAAGGGTACTCAGTCTTCCTGTTTTTTCACATATCACAACAGAGGATTACCGGGAACTCCTTACCGGCCTTGCCGCATCCCGGCTTATCGAAAAAACAGAAGAGGGGGGACTCATCATCGGCCTTGAGGGGGAGCGGATCACCACGCACTATTCCTTTTATTCAACCTTTGCGGACTCAAGCGAATACCGTGTGCTTCACGGGGACCGGGAATTGGGGAAGGTGAATTTCCTGCCCCCATTGGGGAACGGCATCATTCTGGGGGGCCGCTGCTGGCGGGTGGAAAAAGCCGATCCGCGAAACCGGGAGATACTGGTTAGCCCCAGCGAAGCGGGAAGCCTCCGGGTATGGAAGGGAGGCGGTGCGGATATTCATCCCAGGGTTGTTCAAAGGATGCGGGAAATTTTGCGCGGAAACGAAATCTATCCCTACCTTTCCCCCTCCGCAGCATCACTGTTGGAAGATGCACGCAGACGGGCTGCGGAACAGGGACTCGGTAAAAAAGACGAGAATAGCCGTGGCGGCTCCTGGACAGGGCGCGGCGGGGGCAGTTTCACCATCTATCCCTGGCTGGGCAGTAAGGGTATGCGGACATTACTCTTGGTATTACAACATGAGGACTACCGGAAAACGCTCGGCATCAATTCACTCTACCGGGAAAGCGATTTTGCCCTGCACATCGGATCATCCCTTGCGATGCCGCTTTTTCGGGAAGAGCTGAAAAACATTTTTATGCGGTTAAATTCGGACTCTTTGCTCAGGGCGGATCAAATTCCCTTAACCGATAAATTCGATCAGTACCTTCCCGCAGAATTGCTGATAAAACAGTACGCCGCTTCCATGTTGGATATCAAAGAAGCGGGTACTGTTTAACATCCGTTCCTAACTGAACCGGGACAAAATATCATACACTTCCTGCGGGCTCCCGGCGGCCTCTATATCGGCAAGGGCCCCGGAATTGATCAAGGACAAAACCCGGCTTAAAATGCGCAGGTGTTTTTCCCGTGATGCTTCACCCATGATAACCAAAAAAATAAATTGAACCGGTTTATTATCGGGGGCGCCGTAATCAATACCGGCGCGTGAAATACCTATAGCGCCAATCACATCGCCGGTTCCCGGATAATAACCATGGGGCACCGCAACGCCGGGGGCCACTGAGGTATTCAGTTTGTTTTCACGGTCCTGTATCACCGCAAGCATTTCGTCACTGTCAAATTCAGGACGAACCTTTGCTATGGCTTCGATAAGTTCCGTAAAAACCGCCTCTTTGGTTTTGCCCTCAAGGTTCAGCCGGATCAACTGTTCTTCAAAAACATCATTTAATAACATACCTGTCACTCCTCTTCTTAACATAGTTGGTGGTAAAAAAAATATAACCGGAAGAAACAGATATCAGATTCGGAGCTTCAAAAGAATGGTGTTTTTTATATCAAGATAATTTACTTTTTCGATTGCCTTTAAGGATGATTGGGCAAGAACGGAACCGGCATTTTGGGGAGCGTTCAACATCAGGAGGCGCAGGAAACCGGTACGCAGGGGAGAAAATGAATACCTCCCGGCCCGGCTCATTATGGTTTCCCCTTCAGCCAGACAGTCGATGGCAAGATCTATTGAGGTGAAGAAACTTTCCGAGAAAGGATCATTATCCCAGGAATCAAGGGAACGGAGAGGCCCTGCCGCCGCGAAAGTAAATAACCCCATTATGGCAATGGCAAGATAAGCCGCTAAAATGAGACGGGGCCATTTTCCTTCCAGGAACAAAACCATAAATTCGTTATATCACAGGCTGGAATTGTATACAATACCACATTGACACCCCCCGCAGGGACAGTTAATATAAACCCATGAAAAAGCCAACCATTATTGCGGGCGCGTTCATTTTGTGCGCCATCCTTTCCTGCGAAAAAAGTGAGGAATACTCCCCGGAAGAGTTTGAGGCCCTGCACCCCGCAGGGCTCAACGAACTTTTGGCAAAGACCGTGAGCAAGCCCTGGGAGGGGCAGGATTTTGTTCCCGGTAAACTGGGGGGAACCTGGCATAGTGTGATGCAAGCGGACCCCAAAAGTTTTAACCGCCTGGTGGCAGAGCATGATGCTGAAACACGCGGGGTCGTAGATGCCATGCTCGACTACCTCATCGAATATGATCCGGTCGCCCGTGACTGGAAACCACGGGCCGCTTCTTTTGAAGTTAAGGTCGATGAGGCGGCGGGGAAACTCAGCGTCATCTTTACCCTGCGGGACAACCTTTACTGGAGCTACTATAATTCTGCCACTAAAATCCCCGTCACCAGTGATGATGTGATCTTCTGGTACAATGGTATCTGGGGGGACCCGGAGTTCCAGAGTTCCGGTTACTATCAGGAGTTTCTCACCATGGAAGATGGGAGCAAAGCCCATGTGGATATTGAAAAACTGAGCGACAAATCCTTTGCCCTTCATTTCCCCCGGATCATTGCCGATCCTTTGCTGGCAAGCAATATGAATTTCGGCCCCGCCCATATCTACAAAAAGGCGGCGGAGAGGGCGCCCTCGTTGTTAAAGACCGTGTAATCAGCGTTTGTTTTATTCACCAGTTCGTCCAGGTCTTCGGGCCGCAGACCGTAGGTCTCGGTCCTTCCTTCCAAAAAAATAAGTTTCTGGGTGTTTTCGTCGGGGATGATTTGGACAATGTTTTCTTCAAGATAAGGGATAGATAGCCCCGCCTTATCAACATTCCAGTAATCAGGATTCCGCTTGTACACCAGCCGCTGTCCGGGGATGTATTCGGTAAGGAACCATTCCCCCATGGAGGGGATTGTTTTTGGGTCCGCAGCAACACTGAAAAGGTCCAGTACCCCCTGGACGCCCTT
>BNUT01000182.1 GCA_025997555.1 Spirochaetia bacterium | reverse complement strand
TGGTGTTAATTATGAAACTAGTAGTGGTGGTGTTAAGGTTTCTGGTGTTACTGTAAGTGATGGTTCTGCTGTGTCTTCTGGAAGTATCATGTGCCCGAATTGCAGACGCTACCCCACCTGGGCCTATCGTTCCGTTGCTGGTTCTTCTTCGTTTTCTCCTGTTGCTCGAGGTCTCTCACCGTGCTTCTGTATCTCTCATCTTTAATTAGAGCCCCTTTATGGGGCGAGGAGCTTATATATGATTAAAATTAAATTACCAAACGGAATTTGCATTGAGTGTTTTGATAGAAGTGAAGAAATGAGCGTCGGTTCTGTGAATTCAAACAATTCACCCTTGCCTGTACAACCAACGCCTAGTACAGGATCTTCGGGTAGCTCAACTAGTGGAAATAAGAACTCTCAATCAGATAATAAGAATAGTAATGCCTTTAGTAATATGCTAAAAGATGCAAAATCAGATAGTAATAATAATGGCGGACAAACAAAATCTCCGCCACAATCAACTCCAACGTCACCACAAAGCACACAACAGTCTTCACAAACACCTGGAAACAAAACTTCGTCTCAATCCACTCCAATTTTTTCTAATCAGCCAGCTACTGTTTTGACACAAGCAGGTTCTTCTAAAATCACACCCAATCCACAAGAAGTATCTGACAGCTATAATGCTCACTCCAAAACTGTATCTCCAGAGCCAAATAATGAACCAATTAATACAAATCCATAAAATATTTATTTTTTATTTTTACTTTGTTTGTATTCATTAATATATTTGAGTGCGTCTATTACATTATTTTTTAACGGCATAATTTTTAAGGCCTTTTTAAAATATATTTCTGCAGAGCTATAATTTTTCATTTCGTAATAAACCACACCGAAATTAAAATTAGCTGTATAATCATGAGGATTTATTTTTAATGAATGCGTAAAATAAATAATCGCTTCATTATATTTTTTTAATTCTCGATAAAGATCTCCTAGACAAGAATAAGCGTCAGAACAATCAGGCTTTAGACTAATAGCGCGTTCCAAATCATTTATTGAATATTCATATAATTTTTTATTTTTGAGAGAAAGGCCGCGTCCATAATAACCTTCAGCATAATTAGTCTTTAATTCAATTGCTTTTGTATAATCATCTATAGCTTTGTCATATTCTCCAATCTTATCATAGACACAAGCGCGATTACTATATGATTGGTAATAATTATTATCTATTTCTATTGATTTTGTTAGATTATCTAAGGCGTATGAATATTGGAGTTTAGAATAATATATGATACCACGCCAAGCATACATCCTTTTATAGTTAGGCTTATATTTATTAACGATATTGCATTCAAGCAAAGCGTCATCTATATTGCCAAGAAGATAGTATGCGTGGCATCTATCTATATAAGCATCGGCTATGATGTCGTTATCCGATTCTTTTTCAATATTTTTAGCTGTTCTCTTGAGAATGGCGTTAAGTTGCCTTTTTGAGAGATTTTCCCAGTCTATTTCCTTCTTTCCCATGTTGCTACTCCTTTCTTTGAGTATATACGAATAGTCAAACTTTGTAAAGTAGGTTTGATAGATGAGTTTGTTATTATAAGTATAATATAACATGATAAAAAGTAGCAAGTGAGGGCAATATGAGCGTTCCAAAGAGCAAAAGAAAGCTGTCTGATATGGAATATTACCACACGGCGGTCAAATTACAGGAAGACCTTACCCGTTATCTCCTCCGGGATTTCGGGATAAGGGATAAAATTCGAATAGCAACTGATGGGCAGGGCAACGAATGTTCAACATTTGAATCCTTCCCGTACTGGTTTATAGAGCGAAGACGAAACAATATACTTAATTTATCGGATTGCCTAGTGTAGTGTAATTGACAAAAGTATTAATATATGCTATACAGTATTCATGGCTAAACCAGTAATTCCCGCATTAGTTGCGGAGGACAAAATTTTAATGGAAAAATTATTAGCAAGCGGGCATATTGAATACAAATATGCAGTTCGATTGCAGGTTGTTTTGAATCGGGCGAAAGGCAAATTGCCAACCGAGATAGCAGATTGTTTTGGAATACACATCAATTCAGTAGCGGCATATATTAAACGCTATAATGAAACCGGGGTTGATTCATTGTTGCATGACAAGACACGAAAACCCGGAACAGCGCCGATAAGTGAAGAAATAAAAAACAAAGTAATAGACATAGCCTGTCACGAGAAGCCTAAAGACGCTACTCATTGGAGTACACGGAAACTCGCAAAACGGGTTGGCATTAGTCATAATAAAGTGAGCGAAATACTGCGGGAGAACGGGATAAAACCGCATATACAATCATACTATTCATACAGTAATGATCCTGATTTTGAGACAAAATTACGGGATGTTGTCGGTTTGTATATGAACCCGCCTGATAACGCATTAGTGCTCTGTGTGGATGAAAAGACGCAAATACAGGCCCTGGAAAGGGCACAACATACTATTTTCCCGCAGCAAAATCTGCCTGCACATCAAAGTAATGATTACTACCGGCACGGGACAACAACACTGTTTACCGCGTTGGATTATATTACCGGCAAAGTAATCGGAGATTGCAAAGACCGGCATACCTCAGAAGATTATTTGAAATTCATTAAAAAGCTGGACAAGCAATGCGAAGGGGGGAAGACATTACACATCATAGCCGACAATTACAAAACACATAACAGCAAGCTGCTGCAAGAATATATCGCGGAACGCCCAAACCGTTTTGCGTTACATTTCACGCCGACGCATTCGTCATGGCTCAATTTAGTTGAACGGTTTTTCAGGGAAATCACCACTGAAAGAATCCGCAGAGAAAGCTGGAATTCTGTCGATGAACTGATAACCGCAATAAGGGATTATATAAAAAACTGGAATAAATCAAATCGTAAATTTCACTGGTCAAAATCCAGCGATGTTATTCTACAAAAAATTCAAAAACATAAGTCTGATGGTTCACAAATATGATGATTACACAACACTAGTATATAATATTTGTATAGCTAATAGCATATATCCGAATAATCAATTGGAATACCTCATGAGACGGTGGTATCAAGACTACGCAATTTGTTTGTGTCAATGTCTGATACGTGAAATTGAACTTTGTATAAATATTTTTCCAATAAAAACTAAATTAGCTATTGAATTTGTGAACAAAATAAATCTTGAAATATTATTGTTAAAAGGATGGCGAAAATCTACTAACAAAATGTTTGGAAAGTTTGCTCCAAAAAACGATATGGAAATACCAAAACAAATAACGATGACTAAACAGCTTGAAAAAGTCATAACAGAAAATCGTTTGTTATAACAGGGTATTTTCTATAATCAGAGTCCGAGGCTAATTCAGTCAGGAACTCTCTCAACAACGGCAACAACAATTGCCCGAGTTGCGGCAACAACAACAACTGGAACTATCGTTCCGTTGCTGGTTCTTCCTCATTTTCTCCTGTTGCTCTGTCTCTCAGTGATTATGGAAGGGTGACCTATGTGTAGGTTGTATCGCACAACCGAGTTATCTTTTTCAGAAGGAGAAAATATCCTTCATTCATAAAGAATGAAAACGCAATGACTTGACATAGACAAGTGCACGCTTCTTGCATGGTAATGGTTTTATGCGGCTATTATTTCATACTTTTTCTATTTTGCGGGCCTGTTTCGCATAAAACAACACACTTTGCTCATTTTGAGTAGGGTGTGTTGTAGGCCCGTGCAAGTCATGTCATATTTTACTATTATGGAGTTTATTTATGAATAGCATTGAAAGACATGAAGCTAGATATAAAAAACGATTAGAATCACGAATGACAAAAAAAATTGAAAATATTAGTAAATACAATACATTTGAAAATGTGACAAATCCAGAAAACCTTCTCAATGCTTTTAATAAAGCACAAAAAGGAGTTTCGTGGAAATCTTCTGTGCAAAGATATGGACTAAACAGATTATCAAATATTTCAAATGCCATAGACAAGCTAGATAAAGGCGAGGACGTAAGAGATGGTTTTGTTGAGTTTGATATATCTGAACGTGGTAAAACGAGGCATATCAAAAGTGTTTCTATAAACGAAAGAGTTATTCAAAAATGTCTATGCGACAATGTGCTGGTTCCGATACTATCAAAGTCATTGATATACGATAATGGTGCTTCTTTAAAAAACAAGGGGTTTGATTTTAGTATATTTAGATTTAAACAACATTTACGAAAGTATTATAGTAAAAATAATTCGTCTAATAGTGGATATATTTTATGTATGGACTACTCAAAATATTTTGATGGAATTATACAATCGATATTAATAAAAAATGCTAATCAATATATTTCAGATATTAAAACGATGAAACTTCTTTCTGATTTTATAACAGCATTTAGTGATAATGATGTATCAATAGGATTAGGAAGTCAGGTATCACAAATAGGCGCATTGTTTTATCCAAACAAAATCGATCATTTTATAAAAGAAAAATTACGTTGTAAATTTTATGGACGTTATATGGACGATTCTTATATAATACACGAAAACAAAGAGTTTTTACAATTTTGCTTGAATGAAATCAAAAAGGAATGTTTAAAATTAGGTATAGTTATACATGAAAAGAAAACAAAAATACTGAATCTGAAAGATAATTTTGTGTTTCTAAAGGGTAAATTTGTTTTGACAGATAAGGGTAAAGTATTGCAATTTCCATCTAAACAAAGCATTGTCCGTATAAAAAGAAAATTGCGCAAATACAAAATTTTATTGGAGAATGGTAAAATGCTTTTGTCAGATATTCAAAACTCATATAATTCATGGCGTGGCTCATTTATACGGAGATTTGACGCACATCGTATTTTAACTTTTATAGATGATTATTTTCATAAATTGTTTTTTTACAATTTATGAGTAAAAAAATATATTCCCAGGACGGTAAAACCGCCCTGGGAATCATTGTCAGCTTTATTTATTACTTTATCAAATTCCGCATCTCACCAGTATTACACACAGGCGAATGTAAAACAGGCATTTTTTCCAGACTTAAGCTCCCCCTAACGCTATTCCGTACCCGTCTATGAATAAAATTGTTACCACC
>BNUT01000181.1 GCA_025997555.1 Spirochaetia bacterium | reverse complement strand
ATTCGGGCTTTCCTTCCTTGTACCGGTATGCTTCCCGCTGACTTCTTCTAAACTCCCGGTTAGCTCGCTTATTATTCCTTGTCCCATCCCTCTGTTTTATCAGCTTTTCCTAAATGAGAATTGCTGATATCGTCTGCGGTGATATTGCTTCGGTTTAATTTTAGGGAGTGAATATGTCAGGCGCGACAGTACAAACGCTGATAGGAATGGCGCCCTACCTTCTGGTGATGATTTCCGTGGGTTTATGGTACGTCCGGCGGAGTAATAGCAACCCTGAGCAATACTTTTTGGGGAGCCGGGGGCTGGGCCCCTCTTTACCGGGATAGGGGAAGCCTTCTGGACCGCCGTGGTGATCCTCTGGAAAAACCTTATCGCCCAAATCGGCGGCTTTTTCGCCGTCTACGAGCTGCTCCCGGCCTTCATCATTTCCTGCATCGTCATTTTCGTGGTGAGTCTTTTGACCGAAAAGCCCTCGGCGGAAACTGAGAAAGAGTTTGAGGAAGCAAAGATGGCAGAGTTCTGAGTTCCTCCCCCTACAGATCATTTCCCTTCATGCCGATATGAGTAGCAGGGGGATTTTCATGCAAGTGCAATTTATGGATGAAAAGGAAAAAAAAGAATGGCTCCAGGACAGGGACTATTTGATGCAGATAAAAACCCGTATCAACTTCTGCAAGATTCTGTCTCTGACCCTATCCGCAGTCATACTGCTGGGTATGCTGGCCGTCGAATGGCTACCTTATAAATTGTAGTCCGGGTATGACTTATTTAGTAACCGGCGCCAACAGGGGGCTGGGCCTTGAGCTGGTCCGCGAAGGTGCCCGGCATAACATTAAAATAATTGCCGCCTGCCGCAGCGGAGGGGAGGCCCTGTCCGCCTTGGCCCGGGAATATCCCGATCTCATCCGAATTATTTCCATGGATGTGGCGGATACCGGATCGGTGGAAAGGGCCTGCCGGGAAATTGCTGGCATTTACCCAAATCTCAACGGTTTTATCAATAACGCCGGGGTGCTTTACGGTAGCAAATTTGATACACGGGACCCTATCACCGCTATTGACATCGACGAAGCGGGGGACACCTTTAATATCAATGTACTGGGAACGATCCGGGTAATGAAGTATTTTATGCCCCTGGTTTATGCCGCCGGGGAGGATCGCTGCATTGTCAATGTTTCTTCAGACGGCGCAGTACTCCGGGACCATGGCCATGTGTACGCCTCCTATTCGGCATCCAAAGCCGCCCTCAATGCCTATACCCAGCGGATGCGTAATTATCTGGCAAGCCAGCCGGACAAGGCGGATATCCGGGTGTATCTGATCCATCCCGGAAAAATGCTCACCGCCATGGGAAAAGAAATCGGCGAAGTCCGGCCCTCTGAATCCGCCGCCGGTATCTGGGACATCGTTTTTAACCGGAAAGACCTGAACGCCTCTATTCCCTTTTATGATTATCACGGAAAGCTCATATAGCAGCGGGTGGATTAGACTAATCCCGTAAAATATCGTACCCTATGCACATGGACAAACCTCAAGTCCCCGGCTCCCTGCGCGGTGGTGTAGCGGCATATCAGCGGACCCTGCAAAAAAA
Organism: Spirochaetia bacterium; assembly: GCA_025997555.1. Classification (GTDB taxonomy): domain Bacteria; phylum Spirochaetota; class Spirochaetia; order Treponematales; family Breznakiellaceae; genus BNUT01. The sequence continues at coordinate 3,519 of BNUT01000181.1, read as the reverse complement.
AGATGGTGATGCGGCTGCCGCCCCTGAACCTCCGGGGCTGGTCAAGGTGCCGAATGCCCAAAAATCTCCCAAAGTCCCGAATCAGGGCTTGGGAAAAATTCCTGCAACCATTAAGCGTGAAAGCGGTGATGGAGATGAAGATTCAAAGTACCGCCGGGTTGCCAAATTCCTCATCCTTATCGGCGGGGACGAGGCGTCCCGGATACTCTCCCACCTTGAGAGCGATCAGGTTGAGGAAATCTCACGGGAAATTGCCTCCATCAGGGGCATCACTGCGGAAGAAGGGGAAGCGATCCTTGAAGAATTCAAGTCCCTGCTTGCCTCATCTTATGCGTATTCCGGCTCCACAGCCGGGGGCGTTGAGGCAGCCCGGCGGCTTTTGTATGCCGCCTTTGGCCCGGAAAAAGGGGAGGCCATCCTCAACAAATCGGTCTCCGATTCACGGGAAAATCCCTTCGGCTTTCTGGAGGACTTTTCCGGGGATCAGGTTGTCCTGCTTTTAAAAGAGGAGGCCCCCGCCACGGCGGCGCTGATCCTCTCCCGGCTTCCCCCGAAATTTTCCGCTACGGTGCTGGCCCGTACCACCGGAGATCGCAAGCTCGACATTGTCCGCCGCATCGCCAGGATGGATCAGGTTGCCCCGGAGGTGATTGAGCAGGTTGCTTCAGCCCTCATGGAAAAGGCCCGGCACATCGGCGCCGTCGGTGAAGCCGTGGATATGGACGGCATGAGCGCCTTGGCGGAAATTCTTAAAGCCGGGGACTATTCCTTTGGGGACCGGCTCCTCAATGAACTTGAGGATGAAGACCCCGCCCTGAGCCGGGGCCTCAAGGAACGGCTCTACACCCTTGATGATGTGCTGAATGCCGAGAACAAGCCCTTACAGGAAAAACTCCGGGCCATGTCGGACCAGGATATCGCCCTGCTTCTCAAAGGGAAGGCCCCGGCCTTTGCCGAAAAGCTGCTTTCCAATGTGTCCGCCCAGCGGCGCGGTCTTATCCATGAAGAAGGGGAGATTATGGGCGCCGTTCCCCGGCGGGATGTCGATGAAGCGTCTCATAATTTCCTTGCCTGGTTCAGGCTGAACCGCGAAAAGGGCAATATCTTATTACTTTCAGATGAGGATGTGGTGCAATGAAGACAGCATTGGTGAAGGGTCAGGTACTGGACAGCGGGTTTGAAATTCTCGACATCGTGGATCTTGCAGAGCTTGAGGCCATCGGCATCTGGGCCCGGCACCAGAAAAGCAGGGCCGAGGTTTTTCATGTCTTAAATGATGATAAGGAAAACCTTTTCGGCTTCGGCTTTGCCACCGCCACGGAGAATTCTACCGGAGTGGCCCACATCTTGGAACATTCGGTGCTCTGCGGCTCAGAGAACTATCCCCTCAAGGATGCTTTTCTCATCATGGAACAGGGGAGTCTCCAGACCTACCTGAATGCCTGGACCTTCCCCGACAAGACCATCTACCCCTCAAGCTCCGTGAACGAGCACGACTACTTCAATCTGATGGGGGTCTACGGCGATGCGGTGTTCCGCCCCCTCCTTTCCGAATGGACCTTCATGCAGGAAGGCCACCGTCTGGCCCTTCCCAAAGAGCATAAGCATAATGACGGATTTTCTATCACCGGCGTGGTCTATAACGAGATGAAGGGGGCCTACTCTTCGCTTGATACCTACGCCGGTCTCTGGTCCGTAAAGGCGGTGTTGCCCGACACCCCCTACGCCTACGAATCCGGCGGCGACCCGGAGGTTATCCCCGAATTGACCTGGGGGGGCCTGCGGAATTTTCACCGGCAGCGCTATTCACCGGCAAACTGCCGGGTATTTCTGGCGGGAAATATTCCCACGGAAAAACAGCTTTCCTATCTCAATGAAAAATTTTTCTCCTCCCTTGAGCCGGGGCAGGCGGCGGCTCCGGTTGCCCAAACGGAGCGCTGGGATGCTAAGCGTAGCTTCGATGTTCCCTGCCCTGCGGGTGGGGATACCAAATCATCGGTGTTTATTTCCTGGCTTTGCACCGGCGCCGAGAACATTAATGAGGTGATCGCGCTGGGGGCTCTTACGGAGATACTGCTGGGGCACGATGGCTCCCCCCTCACCCGGACCCTCATTGAATCGGGTCTTGGGGAGGACCTCTCCCCCGCATCAGGTCTGGAAAGCGAAATCCGGGAGGTGCTTTTTGTTGCGGGACTCCGGGGGGTGGAAAAGGGGAACGCCGCAAAGGTTGAGGAGCTTATCTTTACCGAACTGCGGCGGCTTGTCAAAGAGGGGATACCCCAAGAGGAGATTGAGGCGGCGCTGCTTTCAATGGAATTTGCCCACCGGGAAATCCGGCGCTCCAACGGTCCCTTCTCGCTGGTGTGGCTGCGGCGATCCCTCTCAGGCTGGATTCACGGGGCCAGGCCTTGGGATAATCTTCTCTTTGTGCCGGGGTTGAATAAAATAAAGGAGCGTGTTGCGGCGGATCAAGCGGCGAAGCTCCCCCCGGCAAACCGTTACTTTGAATCCCTTATTCAGAAGTACTTCCTCGATAACCCACACCGGGCGCTGGTTACCATTGAGCCCGAAGCAGATTATCTTGAAAAACAGGAAAAGCGGCTGGCGGAGAAGCTTGCCAAAAAAGTCGCCGCCTTAAGCGATGCGGAACGGCAAACCATTCAGGAAAAAAATGAGGCTTTGGACAAGTACCAGAGCCTGCGTGACGACCCGGAGGCCCTAGCAACCATCCCCCATCTTTCCCGTAAAGACCTTTCCGCAGAAATCGAAAAGATACCCCGCTCCCTCCACGATGCCGGGGGAGTGCCCTTAGTTGCCCATGAACTTTTTACCAACGGCATCACCTATGCGGACCTTGCCTTCCCGGTGGACATCCTTCCCCCGGCGGATTACCCCTGGCTGCCATTCTTTTCACGGGCGGTGGTTTCCGTGGGGCTTCCCGGCATGGATTACGGCGAAGTATCCAGCCTTCTGGCCCGCACCGCCGGGGGATTCCACGGGGCGCTGCGGGCCAGTTCCTCCGCGCCCGGCGCGAGCCGCAGTATCCCCACACCCGCCGGTATCTTCGATCTGGGGGGCCGCGACTGGCTCATCTACCGCCTCAAGGCTCTGGACGAAAAAATACAGCCCTCGTTGGATCTGGCCCTGCGGCTCATCACCGAGGCAGACTTTTCCGACCAGCGCCGTATCCGGGATCTGGTTCTGGAGATGAAGAACCAGGCCGATTCCAGCCTTGCTCCCGCAGGCCACAGCTACGCCTCAACCCGGTCTGCGCGGTACTTTTCCCGCTCATCCACGGTGGACGAAATCTGGAACGGCCTGGGGCAGATCGATTTTGCCCATTACCTTGCCGACCAGAGTGTCCCGGATGGCGGTAAGGCGGCGGATAATTTCGGCGGTGTCCAAGTCGGCAAGGTAATGGGCAAAATCGATCTGCCCCAGGCCGTTCCAGATTTCGTCCACCGTGGATGAGCGGGAAAAGTACCGCGCAGACCGGGTTGAGGCGTAGCTGTGGCCTGC
>BNUT01000180.1 GCA_025997555.1 Spirochaetia bacterium | reverse complement strand
GGCCTGAACTGCGGCCATGGAAGGCTTCCTTTAGCCCTGCATGGGCGACAACTAACCTGCCGCGATCAAGCACGTAATGGCTTACCATGCCGTCAAGAAAGCTTATTGCTCTTTCAATAAATTCCTTCGGTTCCTTTTCCAACTGTTCCACGGTGATATCAAGGCCGTGGGTCAGTTTGACATCCGCCCCGCGAAGTTTGCGGAGCAGCTTTATATCGTGGTTTCCCGGAATACAGAGGGCGTGTCCGGCGGCGTTCATGTTCATCGCCAGGCGCAGTACTTCTGCGTTCTTCGGGCCCCGATCGCAGAGGTCCCCCAGAAAAATTGTTTTGCGTCCGGCCGGGGGAATTGCGGTACAGGCGGCGCGGTCAAGGGTGTAGTTCATTTTTTCAAGAAGTTCCATGAGTTCATCGTAACAGCCGTGAACATCGCCGATGATATCAAATGGGCCGGTCTCTTCCCGCCTGTCGTTCCAGAGTTTCGTCCTGATGATTTCCGCTTTCGCCGCTTCTTCGGGGCTTGAAAGAACATACACATAGCGGAAGCCCTCTTTCTGCAAAGTTTTAATGCTCCGTTTCAATTCCCGGATCTGCCCCCGCACCACATGGGAACCAAAGTTCCGGTCGGGCCGCTGCTGGTTCCGTTCAAGACAGAGGTCCTCCGGCATATCAAGCACGATGGCCGCCGCAAGAAGGTTCTGTTCCCGCGCCAGTTTAATCACCGCATCCCGCGCGTGTTTCTGCACATTGGTGGCATCGATGACGGTGAGCTTCCCCGCGTCAAGCCTTTTGTTTGCAATGTAATAGAGACTGTCGAAGGCGGCGGCGGTGGCGGACTGATCCGTTTCGTCATCCGACACGAGTCCCCGAAAATAGTCGGAACTGAGCACTTCGGTGGGCTTAAAGTGTGTTTTGGCAAAAGTTGATTTACCGCTGCCGGAAGCGCCCACCAGCGCTGCTACGCAAAGCTCCGGGATAATTAACTGCATTTGCTAAAGACCCCCATTTGTGTCGGCGCGCCAAACTGTTCATCCCGGTCGCCGATTTCTTCCAGCCGGAGATCGTATCCGTAGCGGGACGCAGTTTTTTCCGCCCATGCGCGGAATTCCACCCGTGTCCACTCGAAGCGGTGATCCCCGTGACGGAAACGTCCGTTTACAAGACCGGGGTAATTCTGATTGTACTCCCGGTTCACCGTGGTGATCACGATTGTCCTGGGTGCGGCCTCTCCAAAGATCACCGCCGCAAAAGCGCCCAGACGGTTTTCATCAAGATGTTCTATTACTTCCACTGCGGCGGCGGCATCGTAGTCTGCAAAACGTTTGTCCCGGTAGGTGATGGAACTTTGAAAAAGGGTCAGCCGGCTTTTCTGTGTTTCGGAAAGCTGATCAATTTTTAGTTTTTCTGCTGCCCTTTCCAGCACGGAAGCGGACACATCGGTTCCGGCAATTTTGAGAAAGGATTTTTCTTTTAACAGTAACTGAAGCAGGTTCCCTTCACCGCAGCCAAGATCGATCACCGACTGGGCGCCGCTTTCTTTTAACGCTGAAAGGACCGCTGCCAGACGTTGGGTATTAAGAGGAACAAAGGGTTCAGCCATATTGACGGCAAATTCAGGAATACTAATATTGAAAAATTCGGCGGCAATGGGCTCCTCTGTAGTTTCCTCCGCGCCCCCTTCGCCGTTGTCGAGCCGGTCCAGGGCCAGCCTGGTATAGCGGGTAAGTTTGTTGAAATACCGGCGGGTGATAAATTCCTTGTCAGGGTGATTCTCCAGCCACCCTTCACCATGACTGATAAGTTTGTCCACCTCCGCATCGCCGATCCAGTAATGCTTGCGGGAATCGAATACGGGGATCAGCACGTAAAGATGACGGAGCAGATCCCGCAGCCGCACTGTGCCGTGGAGGCTCAGGTTCACATACCGGCTCTGCCCCCATTCGGGGTAGGCTTCATCCAGCGTTTTGGTAGTAAATTCTGTCCGGTAACCCAGGGGACCAAAGACCCGTTCCAGCCAGGAGGTATCCCCCCTGCAGGGCAGCATGGTGAGTTTTGCGCACAGGTCCAGCGCGGTGTCCGCCAAAGCCTGCCGCTTTTCGCAGCGGCCCGACATGGCGGTGCCGTACACTTTGGAGATGGCGGTACTCATAAAAGAGGAACACACATAGGGCCGGTCATTCACATAGTCGAACAGCCCGGCATTTTTGGAACCCTCTTTCCCGCGAGTAAGGTCCAGGGGATCGATGTCGAGGAGGAGGGCCGCCGTACAACGATCCGGCGAAACCTCAGGGTAAAACACATGGGCCTTGCCGAAGTTGATATCCAGGGTTTGAGGCCGTTCGGGATTTTTATGGAGCAGATACCCAAGGTCAGGCGCGTCTGTTCCGTGATAAGTGATAGTTAAAAGCATTTCTACTCCACCAGCTCCTCTACGGGGGTCCCGTTCAAATAAAGCCCCTTGATAACATAGCCGCCGTTTTTAACTGCCACCTGAACATACATCTGGTCCGTTTCAGTATCGATCTTCCGTTGAAGCGTTTCAACCTTTGGGGCCAATTTTTCGTTCATGTAATACCGGCTTATATCAAAATTTTTGGCGTACACGCGGTCATTGGGTTTTGTCTCTTGCCGTGAGGCGATCCTTGCAAAACCTTCGGTGTCTTTTTCCAGCAGCGCATAGGGGCCGCTGCCTGAGGCATTGAAACTGGGCTGACGGATTGCCACATACCGGCCCCGGAATGGGTCATAGGGATCGTAGGGCTGCACCTTGAACTTGTATAATTCACCGGTGGTTAGAATGTTATAATGATTGAACACCAGAAAACCGGGAACGCCCAGCAGGATTACGAGATAGAAAACACACGCGGGGAGAAAGAATTTTTTCATGATTGCCGTCCTTTCTTTTTGCGGGAGATAATAAAATTACAGAGGAGAAAACCAATCCCCAGCAGGATAAACAAAATACCGCGAACCAGCAGACTGACTCTCCAATCAAAAAAACGCAGTACGATGATATACATAACCAGGAGCATACCCCAATTCAAATGTTTTAACGCAAGTTTTCTGCTCCCTTCCTGAATGTAATAAACGCCGCAGACAAAAAGAAGTATGTTAGAGGGCAGCCTTATCCAGGCATAGGGAAGAATGAATATCAGCAACAGTAGTACTGCCATGCAAAAATCAGTAATTGAAAGTGAAGCCAAAACCGGCGCTCCGGATGGCTTAATATACTGATACCGCAATATAGCATATAGTGCCGTCAGGCACAGAGGAAGGATCGTCATCAACCAGAAAGACACCGCTTTTGCTGATGGTTCATGAAACCAGGAAGATGCCGCCGCTCCAATCACCAGCACTGCAAAGACAGTCCCTATGCCAAGAGTTTTCGCGGAGTTGGTAACATAAGCCCTGCCCCATCTGCGGAATGCCGCATCCAGCAAAAGCAGGGCCTGTGCGGCGGTCAAGGCGATAAAGAGAAATGCAAGTTCCCAATCCAGCGCTTCGGTTTTGACAAAAAGATATATGATGATGTTCACCAGAGACGCTGAAAGTAACAGCATAAGATACGAGAGCAGGGGGCGGTTTTCGGAACGCAGAATCCGTATCACAATGAAGGGGAGGGGCGCACAAAAAAGCAGTAATGCTGCGGGCACGGAATAAAACCAACCGGCAAAGACAGCGCCTGCAACATAAACCGCCGCGATCCCGTGGGCCTGTAAAAGGTATATCCCCGGCAAGGTTAAAAGCACACAGGTCAGGATGTAGGCGGGAAGATCCCACGGAGTGTGAAAGGTTTGCCCGACAAGGGCGATGGCGGCAAAAACCGCAAGGGAGATGAACACCCCGGAGGCTTCCCGAAAAGCCGCAGAGGAATAGCGGCGCAGAACCGTGTAAGCCCCCAGAACGCAGGCCAGTGTCAGGGGCAGAAAGGCGAGGGAGAGTTTTGCCGGGACCGGCAGTTTATACCAGTTGGTGGCAAAAATCAAAATGATTCCCGCGCCCACTAGAACTGAACCGATCACCGCAAAGATAACCATCACCGGTGTGCCGGACCGGGTCTCTGGATATAACGATAGAATTCGTTCCCGCTGGTCCGCCGTGATGATCCCTTCCGCTTCCCACCGTTCACTTTCTTTTTTGATTGTTTCTGTTTTCATGATTACTCCCAGGGAAACCCCGTCCCTGCCGCAGTCCAATCAACATACTGCGCCGCAGTCCGGGGCGAGCGTCCGTTGAACCATTTTTCCCAGCGGAGTACGTTCTCCCGGAACAGCCGCCGTGCTTCTGTTGCCTGCGGCGAACTGTCCGCAGTAATACTGTTGAGGATACCCCGCTTCTCCGCAATAAAACAGGCGATGTCCAGATACTCATCTTGACTGGGTGAAGTGTAGACCACCGTAAGGCCGAAGCGATCCGCAAGGGAAAATTGTTCCTGCATGGTGTCGAAGGCCCGCACTTCACCGTCAGCGGGATTCCCCGCCGCCAATGTGGGCCGGTCGGCGATCCGCTCCTTGACCAGGTGCCGCCGGTTGCTGGTGGCGTAGACCACCACATTTGCGGGCCGCGTTTCCACCCCGCCCTCAAGCAGCGCCTTGAGGCAGGTAAAGGAATCGTCGACGGCCTCGAAAGAAAGATCGTCGATAAACACGATAAAGGGCAGGGGCCTGTTGGCGAGTGTATCGAGTATCTGGGGAAGATCGGACAGATCGCTTTTCCGCAGTTCCAGAAGCCGCAGACCCTGCGACGCATACTCGTTACAGATCGCCTTAACCGTGGCGGATTTCCCTGTGCCCCGGTCCCCGTAGAGGAGCAGGTTGTTGGCCTGTCTGCCTTCCAGAAAACGGAGGGTGTTGGCGATCGCCACCGAGCGCTGTTCTTCATAGCCGGAAAGGTCCGCAAGGCTGATGGGGTCCCCGTTCCGTACGGGCCGCAGTAATGCTGTGCTTTCGCCTCCGGTTCCCACAGCGCCGCCCGCCCAAAAGAAGGACCGGTAAAGCCCAAGGTCACCCGCCCCGTGTGTGCGGATATGTTCCGCCAGCGCAGGCAGGGCCGCGCTCCAGCCGCCTGTCTGCGGAAAGAGTTCTCGCACAGTTTTACTGTCGGCGGCAGTGCTGTCCAGAGCCGCGGCATTTGTCCC
>BNUT01000179.1 GCA_025997555.1 Spirochaetia bacterium | reverse complement strand
AGGTATTACGCGAGCAGTAAAGGAGATAAAGTTTAAATTTTTTTGTTCAAGCAGAAGACGGCATACGAGATAGCTGCAGGTGACTGGAGTTCAGCCGTGTGCTCTTCTGCACTCGGGGAATAGCATTGATATCCGATTCAAGTGCTTGGTGGTCAGAGGGCCGCTCCCCCATGGTCAGGCCGTGCCGCTGGGGGATCGGCGCGATGCCGACAAAGCTCTTGAACCGGATATCAAGGATATTCCCCTCAACACCAAGGCCGTTAATGGGATTGAAGCGGTCCAGCGCCACAAAGGTTTTGCCCGCCCTGGCGCATTCTTCCATGGCATTGAACATGGTGGAAATAAAGGTGAAGAAACGGCAGCCGATGTCCTGAATGTCGATGAGCAGCATGTCTATGTTTTCGAGCATCGCGGGGGCGGGGCGGTTATCGCCGCCGTAAAGGCTGTATACCGTCAGCCCCGTGCGGGGGTCCGTGTAGGTTGCCACATCCCCGCCGGCGTCCACATCGCCCCGGACCCCATGTTCCGGCGCGAACAGGGCGGTCAAATTGAACCGTTCCCGCAGTATATCAATAGAAGAAACCAGCGATGCAGAAAGGCCCGTCACGGTGGTGATAAGCCCCAGCCGTTTTCCCTTGAGCCCAAAATCTTCCGTAATCAGAGTGTCGATACCATTTTGGACACTGAAATTAATTTTCATAATTTCAGTATAAGTTGACAATATACGGCTGTCAAGAAAATTTTTTTCATCTTGAGATTACTGAGCTTTTCCCAAAACTCGGTTAGTTTTGGGAAAGCCTCTATTATTCGCTTTTGACCAGTTTTGCCAGTTCCCGGCCCTTTGCTTCAAGAGCAGCGAGGTCTTCCGCGCCGGGAGCCCCCGCCCATTCATAACTTTCAATTGCGTCCCATTTTAGGCTTTCCAGAGCGGCGTCACATTCCTTTTTCGCTCCCCCGACCCAGCCCCAGGAGCCTATACGTAGTACCTTTTTCCCGAAAACATGCTTGCGGCGGAAAATATCCAGTGCGTAGGCCATGGGAGGGAACATGGCGTACTCATAGGTGGGCATGGCAAGCACGATTCCTGAACTTTTCCAGGCATCCGCCAGCACATAAGAAACATTTTCATCCGGCACCCGGCGGACGGAGCAGGGGACCCCCTCTTTTTCGATGCCCGAAATAACCGCGTCCAGCCCCAGTTTGGTCATGCCGTACATGGAGCCCCAGATCACGGCGATTTCCTTTTCCGCCGGGCCCTTTGCCCAGGAGGCGTATTTTGCGTAGCGGTTGATTATCTCTTTGGGGTTTTTCCGCCAGATGATCCCGTGGCTGGGGCAGACGCATTTGATATCCAGGCCGCCCAGTTTTGTGATTGCCCGCTCCACAAAAGTTGAAAAGGATGAAACAATGTTGGCATAGTACCGCAGGCACTCCTTTTCAAAAAAGGCGTGTTCGGTTTCGTCAAATTCATCGTCAAAAACACGCTCCCCCAGGGCGCCAAAGGAACCGAAGGCGTCGCAGGTGAAAAGGCTCCCGGATTCCGCGTCCCAGGTGACCATGGTTTCGGGCCAGTGGAGGTTGGGGGCCTCGAAGAAGCTCAGGACCTTGCCGGCCCCCAGGTCCAGGGTGTCCCCATCCTTGACGGAGCGCAGGCCGGTTTCAATCTTATAGAAGGATTTGACCAGATTGATCCCCTTGGCCGTGGCGATTATCTCAGCCTTCGGGTTCAGTTTCCGGAATTCCCCAAGCCAGCCCGTATGATCCGGCTCCAGATGGTTGAGGATGAGGTAATCCACATCGGAAAATTTCAGGTTTACGGAAGAAAGGGCCTCTTCCATCTGCCGGGGCGCGCTGATCCAGTCCCGAACCAGATCGATGAGAGCGATTTTTTCACCCCTTACGATATAGGAATTGAGGGAAACCCCGCCGGGGATGGGCCAGATACCTTCAAAAAGTTCATCGGTGTGAACATCCGCATGGATGCAGTAAACGGAATTGCTGATTGGTTGGGCTTTCATAGTCCTTAAATATACGGTAATTCTTACTTTTTTACAACAGAAATAACCTGTTCCATGACTTTTTTACGGTCGTCCAATGGTTTGACAATAAAATCTTTGGCGCCTATAAGAAGGGCTTTTTTCACCACATCCTCTTTTCCCAGGGAGCTAACCATGATAACCCGCGCCTTTTTGTCAAATTCCAGTATTTTTTCCAGGGCTGAAACGCCGTCCATCACGGGCATGACGATATCCATGGTAACCAGATCAATATTTGGGTATAACGCCTTGTATTTTTCAACTCCCTGAGCCCCGTCCGCAGCGGTATCCACAACTTCAAACCCTTCGGAAGCAAGAATTTGATTAAGCTGTTTCGCAATAAACACGGAATCATCAACCACAAGTACCTGATAAGCGCTGCCATCCGGCTTTGTCCCGGGCATATCACTCTTTGCCGTCATGCGATACGTTCCTTTTATGTTAACTCTAACGGCATAGTATATAACAAGTCAAGTCCGTAGAATTATACCATGACTGTGCCCTTTTTGCTGGCGCCCATGGCGGAATTAAGCCACCGTCCCCTCCGGGAGTTGATTGAAGGTTTTTCGGGACCCGGTTCCGGCTGTGACGAATATTTTACCGAGATGATCAGCGCCGGACCCCTTCTGGGAGGCGGCCCCTTCGAGTCCTGGTACATGGACGCTGGCCCCTGTCCGGAACGAGTGGTATACCAACTGGTAGGTTCCGACCCGGAGCAGATTGTCCGGGCTGCCATATTGCTGGACAGCCGGGAATGTTTGGGCATCGATATCAACATGGGCTGCGCCGCCCCGGCAATACGCCGCACCGGCGCCGGTGTCGCCTGGATGGCTTCAATTGACAAGGCCGGTTCTCTTATCGCCCGTGTGCGGCAGGTGGTCAAAAAGCGGCTCAGCGTCAAACTGCGGATAGGCTTTGAGGACGATTTTGACTATCTCCTCAATTTTTGCCGCCGTCTGGAAGGGGAGGGGGTAGAGCTCGTCACCCTGCACCCCCGCACCGCCGGGGAAAAGTTCAAGCGCAGCCCCCGATGGGATTATGTGACCGCCCTCCGCCGGGAACTGCACATCCCCGTGGCGGGTAACGGGGATATAGCCTCCGCTGCGGACCTGCTGCACCGTGCGGATATGGGCGGGCCCGTGATGGTTGGCCGGGCTGCGGTCCGCCACCCTTGGATTTTTGCCCAGGCGCGCAGTGCCCAGGCGCAGGGAATGGCGCTTGGCGCCAGAATCGACCTCGAAGAGACGGCGCTGCGTTTTTTAGAGCTTTTGACAAGATATCAGCCCCCTGAGTTTCATATCAGCCGGGCGTTGCGTTTTTTCAACTATTTCTGTGATAACCTGAAATGGGCCCATTATGTAAAAACCCTGCTGAACCGGGAAAAAACCCCTGGCGGCATTGAGCGGGCGCTCAGGGGGTATTTTGGGGAACACCCGGAAGAACGGTACACAAAATATTGAAATTTCCCTCCAGGCTCTTGACGAAACCATCCATCTTTGGTAGTTTAACAAAACCTTGTAAAATGTGCGGGTAATGCCCTTGTAGCTCAGTTGGCAGAGCATATCCATGGTAAGGATAAGGTCAACAGTTCGATTCTGTTCGAGGGCTGGCTTTACAGAGGGACGGAAGGTCCGCAGGAGGAAGAAATGGCAAGCAAAAAGACAGCGGTTGAATTGGTAGCGCTCCAGTGCAGTGAGTGTAAGCGGAAAAATTATACCACCGCAAAAAACCGGCGGAATACCCAGGAAAAGCTTGAGCTGAACAAGTATTGTCCCTTTGACCGCAAGCATACCCTGCACAAGGAAACGAAGATAAAGTAAGGATATACTTAGGCCAGTAGCTCAATTGGTAGAGCGGCGGTCTCCAAAACCGCAGGTCGTGGGTTCGATTCCTACCTGGCCTGAATGGGCCAGGTAGGAATCGAAGGGTCAGTCCCGCCGACCGAAAGGAAGGAAAAGGGCACATGGATGTGCCCGGCAGGGACTGACCCCGGCTTGGAGGGAGCATACAGGATGTATGCGACCGGAAGGGATTCCTACCTGGCCTGGCTAAGTAGGTCGGGTAATTATTAAGAGGATGGTATGAGCAAAGTAGTTCAATTTGTCAAGGAATCCTACGCCGAGCTTCGGAAGGTCGTGTGGCCGGGCCGTGACGATGTGGTCAGTTCCGTTAAGGTGGTCATTGTTTCTACCATTATAATCGCCGCGGCCCTGGGGCTGGTGGATGTGTTGCTGCTCTTTGGAATAAGAGCCATATTTTAGGGATTAAAGGAAAGTCATGGCTACGGGCTGGTATGTCCTTCATGTCTATTCAGGATATGAGAATAAAATAGAAAAAACCATCCGCATGATGACCGATGTCGGGGAACTCGACAAGGAAGTGGTCCGTGATGTAAAGGTCCCTTCGGAAGAGGTGGTGGAGGTCAAGGACGGCAAAAAGCGGACCCAGACCCGCAAATTCCTCCCCGGTTATATTTTGGTGGAGATGGATCTTCCGGAAGGTTTGGTCGAATGGAAGGGCGCCTGTTCCAAAATCAAGAAAATTCAGGGGGTTACCGGCTTTGTGGGAACCCCCGCAGACAAGAAGCCCCAGCCCTTAAGCGGGGATGAAGCCCGTGCCATATTGCAGAAATCCGGTGAAATCAAGGGTGAAAGGCCCGTCCGCGCCCGACAGTCCTTTTCTGCCGGTGAACAGGTCAAGATTATTGACGGACCCTTCGAGTCCTTTACGGGAACCATCGAAGAGGTTAATCAGGAGAAGAGCAAGCTTAAGGTGATGGTCGGCATCTTCGGCCGGAACACCCCGGTGGAAGTCGATCTTCTGCAAGTGGAGAAAATGTAGTTTACGCCATTAAAACGGCGCAAATTATCAATAACAGAAGTGGGAGAGGGGGAACTTTAGTTCCGTTCTCGCTAGTCCGGCGATGATCGGGCATACCACGAAGGAGAGTTTATGGCAAAGAAGAAGGTTTCGGCCTTTATCAAGCTGCAGTGCCCCGCGGGCAAGGCCACTCCGGCCCCGCCTGTCGGCCCTGCGTTGGGTCCCCACGGGGTAAGCGCCCCCCAGTTTGTCCAGCAGTTCAATGACCGGACAAAGGCCATGGAAGCGGGACTTATCATACCGGTGGTTATCACCGTGTATTCGGATAAGTCATTCACTTTTATCCTCAA
>BNUT01000178.1 GCA_025997555.1 Spirochaetia bacterium | reverse complement strand
CGGATCTCTAAAAAATGGACAATGCCGATACGGGATTGGGGCGCTGCTCTCAATCAATTCGCTATCATCTATGGGGACCGCCTCCCCCTATGATGCGGCTGTTTACACAGAAATATTTACAAGCTCGAAATAATCGTAAGTTTTTATACTTTTTAACGAGAATTTTGCATTTCTTTTTTGAAAGATCCGCTTTATGATAAGCCTAATAAGAGGTAAACTCGTGAAAATTCGGAAATTACAATTCCACAATATGATGCTTCCCTATTATTTTCTTTCCCCTGCGGCCATTCTGTTCCTGGTATTTCTTCTTTATCCGATCCTCAATGTGGTATATTTCAGCTTTCAGCACTATAACCCCAGCGCTTTCTACGGCAACGGACCCGCGGGGTTTGAGAATTATATCAATATACTTACCGGTAATAAAAGATTTGTAAACGCCTTTCTTACCTCCCTTAAATGGATACTCAGCGAGGTATCTCTCCAGCTCCTGTTCGGCCTTGTTGTCGCCCTGCTTCTTAACCAAAAGTTTCACGGGCGGGCTTTGGTACGGAGCCTGATATTTGCGCCCTGGGCGCTTTCCGGGGTGATCGTCTCCATCCTCTGGTCCCTGCTTTACAATGAACACATCGGGCTCATCAATGACGTTTTGATGCGGTTATCACTGATTAAGAAGCCCGTAGCCTGGCTGGGAACCCTGCAGACCGTTTTCCCGGCAGTTGTCGCCGCTGAACTTTGGCGGGGCATACCCTTCTTTGCCATTTCCCTGCTGGCGGCCCTGCAGTCCGTCCCGGATGAGCTTTACGAATCCTGCTCGATAGACGGCGGCGGCGCCTTATGGAAATTTTTTGCGATTACCCTGCCCTATATTAAGGATACGATCATCCTTACGACCCTGCTCAGGTCAGTATGGGAATTTAATTCGGTGGATCTCATTATGAACCTTACCGGAGGCGGGCCGGCAAACCACACAACCACCCTGAGTGTATACATAGCAAATCTGGCCATTAAAAATCAGGAATTTGGATATGGCTCGGCGGTTGCCATCGTTTCTTTCCTCTTCCTGCTTATTTTTGCCGCCACGTACCTGCACTTTAGTAAATTCGGAGAGGAAAGTTTATGAAAAATTTCCCCGGAAGCAAAAAGGAATCTTCATTAACGGGCATGAAAACGCCGCTGCGTCTTTTGGTAATTTACCTACCCTTAATTGTCATTCTGTTTTTTATGATTATCCCTTTTCTCTGGGTTGTCGTTACCTCCCTTAAACCGGAAAGGGAAATTTTACAGCGGCCCATAAAATATATCCCCGATCCGGCAACCCTGGATAATTTCTTCAATGCCTGGCGGACCGTGGGCTTTGATCGTTATTTCTTTAACAGTTTTGTTGTTTCAATTTCTGTTGCCTTTGTGGTGCTTCTGTTTTCAACCCTTGTTGCCTATCCCCTTACCCGGTTTCATTTCCGGGGGAAAAAATTAACCATGCTCCTGTTGTTGTGTACCCAGTTTCTTCCCCATTCCATGCTTTTAATACCCCTCTTTATGATTTTTAAAACATTGGGATTAATCAACCAGCCATTGTCCCTGGTTATTTCTTATGTAACCTTCAGCCTTCCCTTTAACGCCATCATGATGCGGGGCTTTATGGCAAGTATTCCAGTGTCCCTGGAAGAAGCCGCCATGATTGACGGCTCCGGCCGGATGGGGGCTATTTTTCGCATTATCCTGCCCCTGCTTTTGCCGGGGGTTGTCGCCTGCGGTTCCTTTGCGTTTATCGACGCCTGGAAGGAATTTCTTTTTGCGGTTATGTTCCTCAATGATCCGGAAAAGATGACCCTGCCGGTCGGACTGAGTTATATGCTGGGTGAATTTACCATTAATTACGGGATACTGGCGGCGGGCGCCATTATTGCCATTATTCCGCCCATGCTAATGTTTTCCTACATGCAGCGTTTTTTAATTAAAGGACTTTCATCGGGGGCGGTTAAGGGCTAGTTGTTATCGGCGTTATAAATCTGCGTTGCGGATTTTTGAATTCATATTGTTGATGATATCAGGGGGAGAGAAATGAAAAAAATCTTTTTGGTTTTGATGGCGGTATCTTTACTTGCCGGAAATCTTTTTGCCGGCGGCGGCAAGCAGCAGAGTTCAGGGGGCGCAGGAGTGGTAACCCTTACCTTTTGGGATGTAAATCCGGGACCGGAACGGACCCCCTATCTGGAAGAGATTATTAAATGGTACCACGAATCCCAGGACAAGATCCGGGTAAAATATGTGGGCGTACCCCAGAGTCAGTCGATAGATAAACTAAATGTCGCCATTGCCGGTAATGCGGTCCCCGATATTTCAGGGACCCAGCTTGTTTCGATTTCCGGCCTTATTGCCCAAAAGGCTCTGGTAAAACTGGACGACACATTCAACGCCTGGAGTGAAAGTAAACAATTTGATCCCGGCGTCATTAATGTGGTCCGCAATCCGGATCCCAACCGCGGGCTTTACATGATTCCCGACCGGGTAAGCTACGAGACCATGTGGTACCGGATAGACCGCTTTAAGGATGCGGGACTTGGGGCACCCCAGTCCTGGGATGAATTTTTCAACGCCGTAGCCAAACTTACCAATGCCTCCAGGGGCGAGTATGGTTTTGCCATCCGGGGCGGTTCCGGTTCGGCGAAACAGCTCCAGACCATGCTGATTACCTATGCGGGGGTAAAAACCTATTTTGATCAAAACGGCAATGCCCTTTTCCGGGATCCCGCCGCGCTTGAATTCCTGACCAGATTTGCGGGGATATACAATAAATATACCGCTGCCGGGGATGTAAACTACGATTATCAGGCCATGGTCGCTGCCTTTGATTCGGGGGCCGCCAATATGATACATCATAATCTGGGTTCCCTGGCGGAACACACCAAGGCGCTACCCGCCGGTTCATTCGGCACCGTCTTCTTCCCGCGATCCGTAAAGGGTTACTATTGTTCTCCCAACCCAAGCGCCGGTGGTTACTCTGTTTTTGAAGGCTCCAAGTACAAGAATGAAGCGATTGATTTTCTTAAATTCCTTACCAGCGAGAAGGTCATTTCCTATTGGGACCAGATCATCGGCGAGCTTCCTTCCCGGCTTGATGTCCTTGAGCATGACTGGGTCAAGAACGCCGACTACCTCAAAAATATTACACCGGTTATAAAATCTCCCGATACGGTTTATGTGGATCTTCCCACCTATCTGCCTGAATATAATCGCATCCTTACGGAAATCGTGGAACCGGGATTCCAGTCGGTCCTTCTTGGCAGGACAACCCCTAAGGCGCTTCTTGACGAATGGGCCGCCGCCATGGAGCAGGCGTACAAACGCTATCAGGACAATATAAAAAAATAACCCATTTTATTCAGAACATGCTATAATGAGCCAGACAAGGAGCCGGGGTATTTCCCGGTTCCCTGTCTCAATAACGGAGCATGGGATGATACAAACGCGGGTTGTCGGCGTAATTAAAAAAGATATAAAACAGCGCTTAAAACAGACCTCTTTAAAAAGTATCCTTCTCTGGATTTTTATCCCCGTTTTTATTGTCTGTATTTTAGTTAATCTGTTTCTGACCAATTTTCTGATACGCAGACAGGTAAAGGAAAATGCCCTGACTTCGATCTCCGAACTGGTTTCCCAGACCAAATATTACCTAGACTACCAGCTTTATGGAATATTTGAACAAATGGTCCTCCTTGAACAAAGTTCCGATGTGGCCGCCCTGATTGCAAATACCCATGAGGATGAACCAAGACGCCGGGAACGTTTTGTGCGGGTCTTTAACGAGATGGAGCGGATATATTTTTCTTCCTATTCGGTCCTGGACACGGTGTTTCTGGCTGTCCAGCAGGAGGATAAACCGGTTGATATTTTTTATAAATCCGATTATCCTCCCTCCCGATCCGGTTTTTCTTTTTCCCTGATGATGAACGGGGCGCCGCTTGTCACCCAGAGCGCAAAATCATACCAATGGCTTAATCTGCATCAAAACAATATTAACCCCAATGTTTACACCGATAATCACATTGCAAGTCTTTATAAAATCATTGGGGATGAGAAATCGGAAAGCCGCTGTTTTTTGCTGTTTAATTTTAAAAGAAGTTTCTTCCGGCAGATATTCGGTGATATCAGGGTAACCCAAAACGGGTATCTGGCGCTTTTGGGCGATGGGGCGGCAATGCATTTTAATTCACCCGACGAGCATTATCTGATCCCTCCTCCTGTCCTGCAGCAGATTGAAGAAGAACCACCGGCAGCGGGCTATGTCTCTTATAAAAATTCAAAAAGATCCAATATGCTGGCAGTGTGGGAACCGCTTCAACTGGGACACTGGAAACTTGCGGCGGTCTTTCCGGAAGACGATCTGATGAGCGGAGTTAAAAATATCAGGTTCATAACCATTGTCTGTTCATTATTGGCCATAGGATTCGCCCTTGTTCTTTCCCTGCTCATTATACGGATCATTTCGGTTCCGATTACCGGATGGGTTAACAAGGTTAACAGTATGGACGGGACCACAGATGTTTTGCTGGACGATGTTATCTGCGCCGAAATTGTGGAACTTAACCGGGGAATATCCCAACTGATGGATCAGGTACAAAAATTGTTAAAGGACAGGATCATTGAAGAACGGAAAAAACGGGAACTGGAAATCAGGATCCTGCAGGAACAGATCAAACCCCATTTTCTTTATAACGCCCTTTATTCAATAGAACAGCTTGGAATGCTTGGCGAATACGAAAAGATGACCAAAATTATTATGTCCCTCAACGGGTTCTACCGCCTGAGCCTGAGCAAGGGCCGTGATATTATTGAATTGAAGGATGAAATAGCCCATGCCGAATATTATTTAAGCATCCAGATGATACACAATAAAAAAATTTCCTATACCCTCGACATTGATCCTGAATTGTCCCGGATAAAAATAGTAAAACTAATCCTGCAGCCGCTGTTGGAGAATTCAATTATCCACGGGGTAAAACACGGTGAGGATCTTCATATAAATATAAGGGCTGAAAAAGCGGTTGATGATATGAAAATTACCATTACCGACGACGGCATTGGAATGAATAACCGCAGGGCAAGCCCTGCGGTATCTTTAACCCTCATGCTTTATTCTAATAAGGGAACAGCTCAAGCTGTTTCCCTTCATGTATTTTTTGGTAGTCCTCTGGATTTCGTCCTTGGTTCT
>BNUT01000177.1 GCA_025997555.1 Spirochaetia bacterium | reverse complement strand
CAGGATCTTGTCATCGAATCCCCGCCACTCCCGCTGGTGTTTCCGGATGATCTGCGGCTCAAAGGCGCCTTCCCGGTCACGGGGAACTTCAATGTCCATCGGCCCCTGGTCACTCCTCAGCCGTTTCCCTGTTTTCCCGTTCCGCCGGTTGGTCGTTTCCTTCTCTACCGGGTCATGCTTCTCATACCCCAGCTGTTCGGTCAGCTCCGCTTCCATTGCCCGTTCTATCAGGGCTTTGCTTAATTGCTTGATGATCCCGTCCTGGCCGAACATATCATCCGGCCCCCGGTAGTTCTTCAACAGTTCATCCAGCGTTTCTTTCGAAAAGGCCATACTTGCTCCTTCCGGTAGTATTGCCGTTTACACATTATTTTTTACAGGCTCGGATAATAAAAGCAACCCCCACTTCGCATAACATACGCTATGTGAAATGCGGGCTAAAATTGGTTGACAAAAGATTTGAAACTCTATAAAATATAAGCATGAAGAAGATACTATTAATATTTCTCATTTTATCAAATAATCTTTTTGCACAAGATATAAGGATTATTCCTTATAAAGAGGCAGGAGCCTTTGAGTATAAAAACTTATTTAGGCATATGGATGGATTCTTAAATATACATGGATGGAGTAATGATGGTTTGATATTTTATTCTACCCAAACTCATATCAATTATTATTTTAAAATATATAATTTAATAACCAATACACCTGTATATGATTCTGATTTTCCCTATACTATAAGATATAATAATTATGATCCAACTCACGTAATTGATTATGTTTCAAGTACATATCATATAGAACCTGCCAACAATAATCGAGTTGAAAATTTCCCAATCGAAATAGGTGGAAGATATTTTGAAATAATGATCCGAGATATAACAGAAGAAAGGAATCAAAAAGATTATATTGATGAAATGTATATTGAAATATTCCTAAAAAAAAGTGAGAATGAAATTAAAGTAAATGAAGTAATTATTCCTCGAAAAGGTGCAGGTCTTCCAGATATTAACGATTTAAGGTTTTATTATATAAGAAATAATATCATTATAAATATTATCACAATAATAATTGAGATACCAACAGAATATGGTGGTGATGTGGATATATCGTTAAATGAATATGAGTTAATAGGTTTTGATTTAAATAGAGTGCAATAAAATAAATAAAAAGGAGTTGATAAATATGGTGTACGCCCGCACTTCACATAACGTGAAAGGTTTGCGACGTTTTTGTTGCCCGAATAAGGGCTTGCGTAGCAAGACCAGGGCAACAAAAATGTGGGTGGAGTGAGCCGTGGGAAGGAGCGTAGCGACTGACCTAGGCGAACGGAACCCGGAGGGGCTTTAGCCCCGAACCGCAAACCGTATGTTATGCGAAGTTTGGGCACCTTACAATTATTTTTTTATTATATTATTTATTTCCGATATAATACCATTCTCCCATGAACCAATAGCAATATATTGATTATTATTAGAAAAATCAATAGCACATGGATATTTAATTTCATAAAATGATACGATTTTACCTGTCATTGATTCATAAAATGTTATACCACCTTTTTGTACAGCAGCAATATATTTGTCATCTTTTGACCAACAAACGGCACTTCCGCTTCCAGCATATTCAAATGGATTAATCCATAAGGTTTTATAATTATTAATATCCACAACAACAATTTCATGTCTCGATCCAAAATGATCTATAAAACAGATATAGTTATTTGATATAGAAAGTTTTGCATTATCTATTTCATGAAAATCAATTGGAAGTTTAACAGGTTGTATATCACCAAAAGGCCATGTCCATTTTATAATATAATTATTTTCATGTGGTTTATCTGAATATTTTGCCTTTGGGTGATGAACAGAATACCATATATTTTTATTTTTATTCTTTAATATTCCAACTATCATTTCCCTATGGAAACAAAACATTTTATTTATATTTCCATTATTACTATCTATTATTTTTACTACACCAGACCATGTTCCATTGACTATAAATTTGTCGTCTAATGAATATTCCATATTACAACCTTCACCCTCCCGTTCAAAAGCAAAATTGTTCATTATTGAACCATCGTTTTTGTTTATAATTTTTATTTCTCCTACTGTATTTTTTACCGCAATAAAATTATTATCATGAGATAATATTAAGTCACTTGGATTTGATAATGGATGGACCCTCCATATTTTTTCCCCAGATTGTATGTCATATAAATTCATATCACGACTAATTGTTATACAATTATTACTATCTTCGGTAAACTGTACCTCAAAGCTCCTCTTTAATTTTATTTGTTTCATGATTTGTATACTATTATATTTCCTTTATATTGTCAACACCATTTTGTGCCCAAATTTCGCATAACGTGAAAGCTATACGACGTTTTTGCGGTTGCGATAAAGGAAACCGAAGGTTTCCAGCAACCGCAAAAATGTGCCGGAGAAAAAACGCACAAGGGCGAAGCCCGACTGCGTTTTTTCGTAGGCCAAGCCGCTACTGCGGTGCAGCATATAGCGTATGTTATGTGCAATAGGGGCTAAAATTTGTTTAAAATAGGGTATTGACAATATTAAAAGAATACAATAGAATATTAAAATGGGAGAAGAAAATGGACTATAAATTTAATGGGGATTTTACACTTGATGATTATGTTCAAATGAACAAACATATTATGAAAACAAAATATTCAAAAATTGGTTGGAAAATATTCCACGCCTTTTTTGGAATAATATTTGTTGGAATGATAGTATTTAACATTATTGTCAGTAATAATATTTATGAGCTATTAAATTTTTTTGTTGGCATAATATGGATTCCGGTTTTTGTAATTGTATATATATTTTTTATGTCCTTTATGGTATCAAAATGGAGATTAAGGAAATATTATGATTCAAATAAAATATATAATGAACCAACGACATTTGAAATTAATGAAAACAATATTTTATTAAGATCAGAAAGTACAAATATAAATATGACTAAAGAAAAAATAACAAAAATTGAATTTGATAAAGATTCAATATATATATTTACTTCATTATTAACAGTACTTATAATAAAACAAAGGTTTTTAAAAGATGAAAATGAATATAAGGAGTTGAAAGAGCTAATAATAAAATGTTATAAATGAAAATAATGGGGTACGCCCCTACTGCACATAACATACGCTATACGCTGCGCCGCAGTAGCGGCTTGGCCTACGAAAAACCCCAGTCGGGCTTCGCCCTTTGTGGGGTTTTTCTCCGGCACATTTTTGCGGTTGCTGGAAACCTTCGGTTTCCTTTATCGCAACCGCAAAAACGTCGTATAGCTTTCACGTTATGCGAAATTTTTTGGCCAAATTTGTTGTAAAAATGGAAAATTTAGTCAAAGTGTATACTTTTTTATAAATATTGACATTTATTGAATAATAGCCTATGATAAATTTATGGAAATATTATTGGATGCCAGTGCAATAATGGCTGTTATTATAGAGGAGCCCGAAAAGGAACAGGTTATAAACATTACAAAAAATGTGATTATAATCTCTCCAAGTATGGTGCCCTTTGAGATTGCAAATGGTTTAAGCAAAATGACGAAGAGGAAAATAATTGATAAAAATAGGATGATAAATGCCTTTGAGTATTTTAAGAGGATACCTATAAAAATAATAGAAACGGATATTAAAAAAGCATTAGAAATTGCAGGGGATTATAATATTTATGCATATGATGCCTTTTATTTGGAATCGGCAAAAAGATTAGGTTTACCGTTATTGACTTTCGATGGTAATATGGCAAGAATTGGAAAAGAAATAGGTCTTACTATTTTAGGAGGAAAAGATGCAGGTGTTTGATTATAGTGATTTTGCACAAAATATAACAAAAGTATTTAATACTGCGTTAGTCGACGAAGTAATTATAAACAATAGCGATGGAAATAGTTATAAATTACTTCCAATAAATAATGATGATATTAAAGGGAAATCTCCACTTGAGGATATTCCTTGTATAAAAGCAGATATTACTACACAGGAAATTGTAGAAATATTAAGAGAATGTAGAGCTGGAATATAAAAAAATAATTGTAAGGGCCAAAAAACATCGCATAACATACAGTTTGCGGTTCGGGGCTAAGGCCCCTCCGGGTTCCGTTCGCCTAGGTCAGTCGCTACGCTCCTTCCCACGGCTCACTCCACCCACATTTTGTCCGCCCTGCAAATGCTTCGCATTTGCAGGGCGGACAAAACGTCGCAAACCTTTCACGTTATGTGCAATGTGCCCTAAAATTTGTTGAAAAAATAATAAAACCTATTGTATAAAAATAGACAATAGTATAAAATAAAAAAAAGGAGGTGAAAAATGTGGTTTCAGGAAATAATTTATAGAAATGATAAAGAAATAATGGATTTTGACAATAGCAAAATAATATTTAGAACTGCGGTTAGAGCAATTATTTTAAGTAATGGAAAAATATTAATGGCACATTTGGGAAAAACAGATGAATATAAATTTCCCGGATGAGGAAAAGAAACATTTGAAAATATAACCGATGCAATAAAAAGGGAAGTATTGGAAGAAGTTGGATATGAAGTTAAAAATATAAAGGAAAAAATAGGGGAAATAACAGAATTTGCAATAGCGAAAGAGGGTGGAAATAATATTTTCAAAATGGTATCCGAATATTATTTAGTGGAAGTAAATAATGTACTTAAAGAACAAAGGCTCGAAGATTATGAAAAGGAATTATTGTTTAAACCATCTTGGATTGAAATAGAAAAAGCATATAAGACAAATAAAGAAAAAATAGAAAATAAAAGTGAGACAACATCTGGAATAAGACGGGAAACAAAAGCATTAGAAAAAATACATGGAACAATTGAATATAAAAATTATAAAGTACGGGCACACGAGCCTGTAAAAAATAATGTGTAAACGGCAATACTACCGGAAGGAGCAAGTATGGCCTTTTCGAAAGAAACGCTGGATGAACTGTTGAAGAACTACCAGGGGCCGGATGATATGTTCGGCCAGGACGGGATCATCAAGCAATTAAGCAAAGCCCTGATAGAACGGGCAATGGCAGCGGAGCTGACCGAACAGCTGGGGTATGAGAAGCATGACCCGAGAGAGAAGGAAACAACCAACCGGCGGAACGGGAAAACCGCGAAACGGCTGAGGAGTGACCAGGGGCCGATGGACATCGAAGTTCCCCGTGACCGGGAAGGCGCCTTTGAGCCGCAGATCATCCGGAAACACCAGCGGGAGT
>BNUT01000176.1 GCA_025997555.1 Spirochaetia bacterium | reverse complement strand
TAACGGGGTGTTTGCCGCCGTCATATTTTACCGCAGTATCGTAGAGCCAGCGGCATATCTCGGTGAGGTTATCGGCGCGGAAACGCTCATAGTCCAGTTCGGGGAGGAGGCTGCTCCAGATAACATAGGCGCTGTGCCGTTTTATCGGCCGCACCTGCGCAAAACTTTCGTAGCGGCGGTACCAGTCATAATTCAGTTTTTCGATAGTGCCGTATTTTGCCTTTAGCCACTCCTGATACAAGGTGATTGTCCAGTTGTCGTCGCTTCGGAAGTGCGCCTCGTTAAAAACATCCCAGCCGAAAACCGCCGGATGCAATTTAAGCGTGGTGATCGCCGCCTTAAAATAATTATCAAAATACTCCCGCACAACGGGATGGTTCAGGTTTGCCCAGTGGCAGTTTTCATTGACAATTTCGCCGTACTCATCATGAACTTCCATTTCCGCCGTGAGCGCCGAATCGGGCATAAATTCCTGGGCCTGATTCTGGCCGAAAAGCTGCAATATCGCCTTGAGTCCCGTCGATTCGCAAATGTCCAGTACACGGCGCGTCGCATCGAAGTTCCATTCATGGGAACTTTTCGCAAGCCAGGGGTTCGTCACCGGCCACAGGGTAACCAAATTGTAACCCGCTTCCTTCATATTGGTGAGATCCCGTACCATTTCTTCGTCGGTGTAGTCCTGCTCAATGACATAGACCGCGCCAAACAGATAATTATTTTTGCCCATCATAACTCCTTAACCTTTAACCGCACCGGCAACCATGCCTTTCATTATGTTGTTATAAAACATGAGTATAGTACATCTTTTCTACCTGTCAAGAGTTTTTACTTTATTATTCATATTTTTTTACTTTGTTTTTCATTATTTTTACCTTATCAATAACCTTCCTTGACAAAACCGCACATATACGGTAAACCATTTCTCAACGCATGGATTAAACAGGAATTTAATGGCACCACGTATAAAAATGAGTGACATCGCAAAAGAATTCGGGGTCAGTACGGTGACGGTGAGTAAGGCTCTGACCGGAAAAGACGGGGTAGGCGCCGAATTACGGGCGGAAATCAAAAAAAAAGCCGGCCAAATGGGCTATGTGCATAATAGCCTCCCGAAAAATATACCTCAGGGCCGCAGTTACAATATCGGCATACTGATTGCCGAACGCTATTTGGGAGAAAGTACCTTTTACTGGAAGTTTTATCAGAAGCTGCTCAATTCATTGAAGAAAACGGATTATTCAGGTCTCCTTGAAATTGTGAGCGAAGAAGACGAGGCCCAGTGCGATGAACCGGCCTTTATTAACGCACATAAGGTTGACGGGGTTATCCTGCTCGGTCAACTTTCGAACGCGTATTTAACGATGATTACCCAAAAAATGCCCCGCTGCGTGTTTCTGGATTTTTACTCTGAAATCGGAGAAGCCGACTGCGTCGCCTCGAACAACTTCCTGGGCTCATATAATCTTACCAAGCTGCTCATTAACGCAGGGCACCAAAAAATCGCGTTTATCGGTTCCACATCCGCGACCACGAGTATACTCGACCGCTACATGGGGTTTTGCAAGGCCATGCTGGAAGCGGGGCTTTCCTATGACAATGCCCTTGAAGACCGCGATGCGAGGGGCTTCTATACCGATATTCCGCTTCACCTTGAAAAATACACCGCCTATGTGTGTAACAACGACCATGTGGCGGGTATCGTAATCCGGCAACTGCGCTTAGGCGCCCTTATGGTGCCGGAGAATATATCCATAGTAGGTTTTGACAACGAAAGCATAACGGTGACGGATGGCGTAGGCGTAACAAGCCTTGAGGTGAATATTACCTCAATGTGCAATGATGCGTTGTCATATTTGATTGCGCACATTGAAAATGAACACTATACACCCCATGGCCGGTCATTCATCGACGGTACCGTTGTGGTAAAACAATCCATCAAACCCAGATAAAAAGATACTATCCGTTCATCGCAGTTCTTCGTTCCCGTACCTGCCGTAAATTTTCCTGCAAGGATGCTTCTTCTCCGCTGACAATATAATTTTTCAGCTTATCCAAACTTTTTTCAAACTGTTCAATACGCGCCAACAGTTCCTTACGGTTCTCAAGAAACAGCTCGGTCCACATGGGGGCGTTGAGCATGGCGATCCGGGTAAGGTCTTCAAAGCTGCCGCCGCCGAAACGGGTGATCCCGGTATCACTTTCACAGTCGATAAGGGCTGCGGCGATCACATGGCAGAGCTGGCTGGTAAAGGCGATCTTGTGATCATGTTCCTCCGCGGTGGTTTCGGTAACTCGGCCGAATCCCATGCGGCAGATCAGGGCTTTGAGGAATTCCAGGTTTTCACTTTTGTTGCGTTTAAGGGGGGTAAGGATATAGTTTTTGCCGTGGAAATTAACGTTCTTCGCACCGCCGAAACTGCCCTTTTCCGCACCTGCCATTGGATGGCCGGGAAT
This sequence comes from Spirochaetia bacterium, assembly GCA_025997555.1. Lineage (GTDB taxonomy): Bacteria > Spirochaetota > Spirochaetia > Treponematales > Breznakiellaceae > BNUT01. Next base: position 2,976 of record BNUT01000176.1, on the reverse strand, counting down.
AAAATCCAGATCAGATCGCAAATTCTTTTCCACTGCGTCAACAATATTCCCCTTGATACCGGCGATGTCGGTGATGAGCGCGCCCGGCTTAAAAGCAGGCATCCAGGTATCCAAAAAGCGGAGCAGTGTCGATGGATTAAGGCAGAGAAACACCAGATCGCAGCGGGGCAGCATATTTTCCGGCGAGGGGAAGCCTTCATCGATCACACCCTCCGCCAAAGCCGCCTTTAATGGTTCGCTGTCGGTGTCACAGGCCAGGAGCCGGGCGGCCCCAGCACCGCTGCTTGCTGCGCCGCATGCAGTAATGCTGCTGCCGCCAATCACAGTATTACTGTTTTTGGCAAGGGCGCCGCAATTCCTCAGGGCCATGGCAATGGCGCCGCCCATGAGTCCCAGCCCCACAATGCCGACAACACAATCTTCTATGGGCTTCATATCTTCTTTCCTTCAATCTCCGCATATTTTTTCAGGGTTACCATAAGGGAAGCAAATGTTTCCGGGGTGATGGACTGCTCGCCGTCGCAGAGGGCCTTTTCGGGGTTGTTGTGGACCTCGATGATAAGGCCGTCCGCCCCGGCGGCGACCGCCGCCTTTGCCATGGCGCTCACCATCCAGGAAAGGCCCGTGGCGTGGCTGGGGTCAACAATTACCGGGAGGTGGCTCTGCTTTTTTAATGCCGGAACAGCGGAAAGGTCAAGGACATTGCGGGTATAATTATCGAAGGAACGGATGCCCCGTTCGCAGAGGATGATCCTGTCGTTGCCCCCGGCGAGGATATACTCCGCCGCCATGAGTACTTCCGTTATGGTACAGGCGTAACCCCGCTTGAGCAGGATCGGTTTATCACAACGGCCCAGCTCTTTAAGAAGGGTAAAGTTCTGCATGTTCCGGGCGCCTATCTGAATAATGTCCACATCCGCAAAAGCTTCAAGGTGATTGATGTCCATAAGTTCTGTCACAATGGGAAGCCCGGTGACCTTCTTCGCTTCAAGGAGGAGGTCCAGGCCTTCGCTGCCAAGACCCTGAAAACTGTAGGGACTGGTCCGGGGTTTAAAAGCCCCGCCCCGCAGAAAAGCTGCCCCCGCGTTTTTCACCGCCTGGGATACGCCGATGATCTGCTCCCTGGTTTCCACAGAGCAAGGTCCGGCGATGATGCCCAGATGCCCCGCCCCGATGCGCCGCATATTTCCATCGGGACCCGCAATATCGATCCGGGTGTCCGCGGGATGGAAAAGCCGGTTCGCCCGTTTGTAGGGTTCCTGCACCCGGATAACCTTTTCCACCAGATGATGGGCCAGGAGGGCATCCGCATCGATCCCCGTGGTGTCCCCCACAAGCCCCAAAACGGTTTGTCTGATCCCTTCGGAAAAATGAACCCTGACCCCCTGCTGTTCAAGCTGGGCGACAAATTCCTGCACCTCCGCTCCGGCTGTCCCCGGTTTTATCGCAATAATCATGATGTTGTACTCCTTTCAAATAAAATTAGGGCATAAAAAAAGGGAGGCTCCACGGCAAATTGCCTTTGGAGTCTCCCTTGATTACAAGGCTGCGCCTTTATGGCTTAATCCATAAGCGACGGCTCCGCAGGGCAGAGAGACAGATAATAATAGTAATAATTCACGCCAAATACGGAGCTTTTCAATTCATATTCCTTTCAGTAAAGATACTAAAATAAACCAGCCGGGTGTGTCAAGGGATTACATCTCAAGGATGTAAATCCCTACTTCTTTTTGATCACCTCAAAACCGCAGTAGGGAACCAGCGCTTTAGGCAGCTTTACTGTGCCGTCTGCCTGCTGGAAATTTTCCAGCACCGCGATGATCCCCCGCGAAATGGCGATGGCGGTTCCGTTGAGCATGTGGACAAATTTGTTTTTGCCGTCATCGTCCTTGTATTTGATGTTGAGTCGCCGCGCCTGATAGTCGGTGCAGTTTGAGGTGGAGGTTACCTCTCCCCAATCGCCGTTATTACGGCCCGGCATCCAGGCTTCAAGGTCCCACTTGCGGTAGGCCGGGGCGCCCAGATCGCCAGTGCAGGTGTCCACCACCCGGAAGGGAATTTCCAGGCCGGAGAAAATTTCCTCTTCAACGGAGCGGAGCTCTTCGTGGAATTTGCCGGACTCCTCAGGCAGGCAGTAGACGAACATCTCAAGCTTGGTGAACTGGTGAACCCGGTAGAGCCCTTTAGAGAACTGCCCGGCTGCCCCCGCCTCCCGGCGGAAACAGTGGGAAAGCCCGGCCATCCGCAGGGGGAGTTTGTCCTTCGCAAAAATCGTATCGGAATAATAACCGCCAAGGGTGATCTCCGCGGTGCCCACGAGGCAGGAGTCCTCACCCTCAAGGGTGTACACATTAGATTCCGCGCCACGGGGATTAAAGCCGATGCCTTCAAGGATTTCTTCACGGGCCACATCGGGGGTGATAAAGGGGGTAAAGCCCTTTTTCTGCAAAATATCCAGGGCATAACGGACCAGCCCCAGTTCGAGGAAGACCCCTTCGTTTTTAAGGTAGTAAAACTTGGTCCCCGAAACCTTGGTCCCCGAATCAAAATCGATGATATCAAGGTCCTGCCCCAGCTTTACATGGTCGGCCGGCTCAAAATCAAATTTGGTAGGCTCCCCCACCCGCTTGACCTCAAGGTTGTCCTTGTCCTCTTTCCCCACCGGCGCGTCAGGATGCGCCATGTTGGGAATCCGCCTGCCCTCGGCGTCCAGGTCCGCCTCAACCTTGGCAAGCTCCGCCTCGGCGGCGGCAATATCGTCCTTGAGCTTCTTCCCCTCTTCAATAAGGGCAGAGCGCGCATCGGGCTCTAGCTTGCCCTTCATGGCCGCCGCATTGGCGTTCCGCTGCTGCTGCAGGGACTGGAGCCTACCAAATTTGATTTTGAGCCGGCCGACCATGTAAAGCTGGGGCAGGACCTTGATATCATCGATTTTGATTCGGGGACCAAGGTTTCGGGGACCAAGTTTTACTACCT